>CAZPWN010000009.1:11435-28646 GCA_964590475.1 uncultured bacterium
CGGCGCCGCGGGCGAGAGGAGAGTGCAGTGAAGATAGTAAGCATCCAGGAAGCTCGGAAGTTCTCCTTGGACGAGGTCCAGGTGAGACCGCTCGTCGAGACGGACGACATGAGCGCGGAACTCCTCTGTTTCGAGGCCGGTCAGCAGGCGGAGCCGCGCACGTTCCAGCGCACGGTGGTCTATCAGGTGCTCGAAGGTGAGGCGCTCGTCAACGCGGGCGGCGCCAGGGAGCGGTTGGGTAAGGGCCGGCTGCTCTGCGTCGACCCCGGCGCCGAGCACCGCGTGGAGAACGCGGGCGGCGGGCTGCTGGTAGTGCTGGCCATCCGCCCCGCCTGACCGTGAGCCAGCGAACGCGGTTGCCAGGCGGGCTCGAGCTCGAGGAGCGCAGGTCCGAGAAGTTCGTGACTAACCGCAAGGGGTGGCGCGCCGCCGCCGAGACGCTGGAGGCGGGCCGCGCCGAGATCCACCAGGGCGGGGGAGCCCGCGCGGCCCTGCGCCAGCACTCCAAGAACCGCCTCACGGCCCGTGAGCGTGTGGCCCTGCTGGTCGACGAGGGCGCCGAGTTCGACGAGCTGATGACCTTCGCGGGCCACGGCATGTACGCGGAGGAGGGTGGCGCCCCAGCCGGCGGCGTCATCACCGGCATCGGCAAGGTGGCGGGCCGCGACTGGATGATCGTGGCCAACGACGCCACCGTGAAGGCCGGCGCGTTCTTCCCAATCACCGCCAAGAAGGTGATCAGGGCGCAGACCATAGCCATGGAGAACCGGCTGCCCACCATCTACCTGGTGGACTCCGCCGGCGTCTACCTGCCCATGCAGGACGAGATCTTCCCGGACCAGGACGACTTCGGCCGCGTGTTCTACCTCAACGCGCGCATGAGCGCCGCCGGCATCCCCCAGCTGGCGGCCATCATGGGCAACTGCGTGGCGGGCGGCGCCTACCTGCCGGTGATGTGCGACACGCTGGTCATGACCGAAGGGTCCGGGCTGTACCTGGCTGGCCCGGCGCTGGTGAAGGCCGCCATCGGCCAGGACGTCAGCAGCGAGGAGCTGGGCGGCGCCACCATGCACGCCGAGGTCTCCGGCACGGTGGACTTCAAGGAGCCCGACGATCAGCACGCCCTAGCGCGGCTGCGGCGCCTGGCGGCCGCCTACGCGCCGCCGGAGTTGGCCGCCTGGGCGCGCGGCCGGACCGAGACGAAGGAGCCCGCCGCCAAGGAGCAGGACCTGCTCGGCATCCTGCCCGTGGACGGCGGCACCAAGCCGTACGACATGCGTGCGGTGCTGGCGCGCCTCCTGGACGGTTCGGAGTTCGACGAGTTCAAGCCCGATTACGGCGAGACGCTGATAACGGGAATGGGGCGCCTCGGCGGCTACTCGGTGGGAGTGGTGGCCAACCAGAAGCTAGTGATCAGGCGCAAGGGCGCCATCGAGATAGGTGGCGTCATCTACGCCGAGGCGGCGGACAAGGCCGCGCGCTTCGTGCTCGACTGCAACCAGGCCGGCATCCCGATCATCTTCCTGCACGACGTGAACGGCTTCATGGTGGGCAAGCAGAGCGAGCAGGACGGCATCATCCGCCGCGGCGCCAAGCTGGTGAACGCCGTCTCCAACAGCGTGGTGCCCCGGCTCACGGTGATACTGGGCGGCTCTTACGGCGCCGGCCACTACGCCATGAGCGGCAAGGCCTACGCGCCGCGCTTCATCTTCGCGCTGCCCAGCGCGCGTTACAGCGTGATGGGCGGGCAGCAGGCTGCCAAGACGATCCTCGACATCCAGGCCGCACAGCTGCGCCGCAAAGGCCTGCTGGAGGACGACGAGGCGCTGGCGGACCTGCGGCGCCGCATAGAGAGCGACTACGCAGAGGCCCTCGACATCCGCTACGCCGCCGCGCGGCTGTGGGTGGACGAGGTCATCCTGCCCGCCGAACTGCGCACCCGGCTCATCCGGGCCCTCGACGCGTGCGCGCTGGACCATCAACCTGAGCCCTTCAAGCTGGGGGTCTTCCAGGTTTGACCTTCCTGACGCCCAACGCCCTCTGGCTCCTGGCGCTGCTGCCCGTGGTTGTGGCGCTGCACTACCTGCGGGCCAGGCGGCGACGCTACGAGGTGCCCGCCCTGTTCCTCTGGCGGCGGGCGCAGACGGCGCTGGCGCGGCGCCGGCGTTTCTCTCCTACCTGGCTGCTGGTGGCGCAGCTCCTCTTCGTGACGCTGGCCGCCGTGGCCCTGGCGCGTCCGGTGGTCACCGGCGGGGAGAGGCCCGATAGGGTGCTGATCGTGGACGCCTCCGCCAGCATGGCGGCGCAGGAGGGCGAGGGCACGCGCATGGAGCGGGCACTGAGGGAGGCGCGTGACCTGCTCGGCGGCGCCGGGCGGGTGGCGCTCATCCGGGCGGGGCTCGACGCGCGCTTGGTGGCACCGTTAGGCGCGGACGCCGGCGAGCTGACCGCCGCGTTGGGGGGCCTGCAGGCGGGCGACGCCGCGGGTGACCTGCTGCGCGCCATGGAGCTCGCCACGGCCCTGCTGCCGGGGGCGGAGATCCACGTGTTCACGGACCACGCAGCCCAGCTGGGGGCAGCGCAGGTGCACCGCATGGACGGCGCCGCCGAGAACGTGGGCATCAGCGCCTTCGAGATCGGCGTGGGCCAGGCCTTCGTGGGCGTGGTGGCCAGCGGCTCCAGGCCTGCCCAGGTGGACGTGGAGTTGTGGCAGGGTCAGACGCAGCTGGCGCGCTCCACCGTGCTGGTGCCATCCACCGGCACCGGCAGCGTCACGTTTCCGCTGACGGACGTGAGCGGGGTGGTGGAGGCGCGCCTGGTGCCGCCGCCGGGGGACGCGCTCGCGCTCGACGACGTGGCGTACGCCGGCAGCCGCTCGCTGCAGGTGATCAGCAACGACGGCTACGAGCCGCTGATCCGGGCCCTGATGGCCGTGCCGCTCACCAGCGTATCGACGGCGCCCGACGCGGCGTTCCGGCCCAACGCTGACCTCAAGGTCGTGAGCCGCGACGACGCCGAGGGCCTGCCGCCCGGCAACTACCTGATCTTCCCGCCGAGGGCGGCCGAGCCGGAGTACCAACTGATCAGCGACTGGAACAGGGCGGACCCCCTCATGCGCTTCGTGGACCTGCGCGACGTGGTGGTGGGGCTGGACCCCGAGCGGGAGGCTTGGGACGACGCCGGCTGGCGGGTGCTGGCGCGCACCGCCGACCTGACACCGGTGGTGCGGTTACGCGAGGACGAGACCGGCATCACCGTTCAGCTGGCGTTCCATCCGGCGCAGTCGGACGTGGTCCTTAGACCGGCCTTCCCGGCCCTGGTAGCCAACCTTCTGGGGCGGCTCGATACCTCCGTGCGGGTACGCCTGGGCGAGCCGCTGCCCGGCGGCGCTGAGCCCGTGCTCGAGCCGGGCCCGCACCAGGCGCCCGGTACCGATGGCGCCAGCGGCCTCGTCTACGCCAGCCTGCTGGCGCCGGAGGAGTCGCGGCTGCCGGTAGCCTCGCCGCAGGCAGCTGTCGGCGGGACCGTGGGCGCCCCGCTGGAGCCGGTCGCCGAGGGCTCCGAAGCCGCGGGCGCCGTGGACGGCGAGCCGGGGTTCGGCGGCGTTCTGCAGGGAGGGCCCACGGGAGTGGCCACGGCGCTGCTCACGCTAGCGTTCCTTGCGCTGATGGCGGAATGGCTCCTGTTCAGCGGCGGGAAGGCCAGGCGACTGGTAGGCTGAGGCGCGTGGCGCGCGTAGACATCGGACTGCCTTTCGTAACGGTGCTGATACTGATCGGTGGCCTGGCCACCCTCAACAGCGCCGCCCCCAGCAACGAGTTCATGCGGCAGCTGGCCTTCCTAGGAGGCGGGCTGGTGCTGATAGGCATGCTGGTGTGGCTGGGCAAGAACCGCGTGCTGCGCTGGATCCCGCACCTTTACGTCCTCAGTGTTGCGCTGCTCGTCCTGACCTTCCTCTTCGGTCGGGAGGTCAACGGCGCCAAGTCATGGCTCTACGTCGGGCCCCTGCCCGGCTTCCAGCCGTCCGAACTCGCCAAGATCGCGCTGCTGCTCGCCCTGGCCACCGCGCTCCACGAGCGCCCCATCGGGCGCGTCACCGATTACCTGCGCGTGGGCCTGTTGGCGCTCCCGCCCATAGGGCTCGTGCTCATGGAGCCCGACCTGGGGAGCGGCCTCGTGCTCACCGCGCTGGCGGCGGGCATGGTGCTCGTGCGCGGCGTGCCCTGGAAGCAGCTCGTGCTGCTCCTGCTGGTGGCCGGCATAGCCGTGCCTACCGTGGTGATCCCCAACCTGAAGCCGCACCAGATCGAGCGCCTGGTCTCGTTCGTGGACCCGGAAGCGGACCCGCGCGGCAGCGGCTACCAGGTCATCCAGTCCACCATCGCCGTCGGCTCCGGCGGCCTCACGGGCAAGGGGTACAAGGCCGGCACGCAGTCGCAGCTCGGCTTCATCCCCTACAGGCACACGGACTTCATCTTCCCCGTCCTGGCGGAAGAGAGCGGCTTCGTGGGCTCGGTGGTGCTGCTGCTCCTCTACGGACTGCTCTTCTGGCGGCTGTTGGCCATGGCGGGGGAGTGCATCTACGAGCGAGACCAGCTGATCATCGTGGGGGTCACGGTGCTCATAGCGTTCCAGGTCGTGGTGAACATCGGGGTGACCTTGGGGATGGCGCCCGTGACGGGGATAACCCTGCCGCTCGTCTCGTACGGCGGCACCAGCCTCGTGAGCACGCTGCTGGCGTTGACGCTGGCGTTCGTGGTGCACCGCGACCGCTACGTGGACTGGTAGTCGGGCCGGGCCCCACTTCGGTGGGGTGGTGAACGTAACCGGGCCCCGGCGTCTGCTAAGTTGAGCGCATGAGCAGCGGTACAGAGACTCCGTCTCCATCCCATACGGCCACGGCCGCCACCGGCGCCGAAGAAATGGCCACCCAGTCGGCCGATCCGAGGCTCGAGGCCCTCCGCGAGGAGGTCATCGCCTCGCTCAAGGTGGTGCACGACCCCGAGATCCCCGTCAACATCGTCGACCTGGGCCTCGTTTACGAAGTGGACGTGAAAGAGAACGGCCACGTGGACATCACCATGACCCTCACCACCATGGGCTGCCCCGTGCAGGACATGATCCAGACCGACGCCGAGCTGGCCGCCATGAAGGTCGACGGCATCGAGTCGGCCGCGGTCGAGTTCGTCTGGTCGCCGGCCTGGAGCCTGGCGAAGATGACCGACGACGGCAAGAAGCAGATGCGCATGTTCGGGTTCAACGTCTAGTTACAACCAGCAGTCGCGGCTAGTGAACGGAGGTGGCCGGGCGCGTGAGCGTCCCGGCCACCTTCCCTTGGGCGTGGTTGAATGACCCATGTTCTTCCGTTCAGCCAGGCGTAGCGCGGACCCGCGTCTACTGGAGTGGGCGCGCTTCGCCGAGGAGTTCGAGTTCGTGGAAGCCGACGAGCTCGAGGAGCGCCTGTTGGAGCAGTTCGGCCTGGGCGAGGGGCAGCTCGTGCCCATCTACGCGCTGCGGCGCGAAGCCCAGCCGCTCGTGGTGGCCTTCGACCAGCGCAGGGAGCGCAGCGGACCGACCGGCAGCGTGACCACCCTGCGCACCTTCGTGGCGGTGCGGGCCCAGAGTGGCCAGGGCGCGCCGCCCATGCGGGCGAGCGCCCGGCGCGGCAAGGCGCTGGAGAGCCTGGAGGCGGCGCGCAGCGGGGCTGAGCGGCTGGACCTCCCGGAGGACCGCCCCTTCGAGGAGAGCGTAAGCGTCTACACGCGCGAACCGCTGGGCGCCAAGGCGGTCCTGACCCCGGCGGTGCGCGAGATACTCGGGCGCCTCCTAACGGCGGCGGACCAGGCTGCGCTCCAGGCCAACGGCACGGACGGCACGTTCGCCACCACCGTCGCGCCCAGCCTGGTGGTGGGGCCACGGAACCTGCTCCTCTGCCTGGAGCCGCGGAACGCCCTGCCCGTGCAGGCCCTGGGGCCGCTAGTGGCGGACATGCTGAGCCTCAACGTGGCCCTCGAGGCGGCCTCCCGCCAACTGGTGGAAGCGCTACTGGGGGAGGCGCACTCTGGGGACGCCCTGCTGGAGTGAGCCCGCTCCTGGGCGTGCGGGTCGTCAGTCGCGGTGGTACGGGTGGCCGGCGCGCACCGTCTCCACCCGGTAGAGCTGTTCCACGAGCACGAGGCGCGCCAGGTCGTGCGGCAACGTGAGCGGCCCGAGGCTCCAGCTCTCGTCCACCGCCGCCAGTAACTGCTCGTCGTGTCCGTTGGCGCCGCCTATGAGGAGCGAGACCCGGCTTTCGCCGTTCAGTTCGAGCTGCTCCATGTGCCGCGCCAGCCCCCGCGTGTCGAACGTGCGCCCGCCTTCGTGCAGGGCGACGACGCGCCCATCGGCGGCGGCCAGGAGCGCCGCGCCTTCCGCGCGCTTCACGGCTGCGGTGTCGCCCTTGCCCTCGCGCACCTCGTGCACCTCGCACGGCGCCAGCGCGCGGAGGCGCCCCAGGTAGTGCTGCACGCCGCTCCGGTAGAACGGCTCCTTGAGCTTGCCTACGGCGACGATCCTGTAACGCATCTAGGTTGTGCCCTCCCGGGCGCCGGCCCTGGCCGGGGCCGCTAGCCTGGGCCCTCGGTCAGGCCGAGCTTCTCCAGGAACTCCCGGCGCCGGGTGGCGCGCATGCCGCTGGCCTCTACGGCGCCGTCTAGCGCCTCCCTGTCCAGTGCCTGCAAGAGGACCTCTATCTCGCTCTTGGCGAAGTTGCGGCCGTGCAGGATGTGCTCCTCGAAGGCGTCGTAAGCCAGTGGGCAGACCGCCTTGGCTATCCGCGCCATGGCGTCGCCGTAGACGCGGATCTCGTACTGAGCGTGCCAGTCCATGCGCAGGCGCAGGAAGTGGAAGAGGTTGTTGAGGTCGATCTGCCAGTACATCTCCGTGTAGAGCGAGAGCGGCAGGTTGATGCGCGCCAGCTCGCGCGCCACGTCGTCCTCGAGCAGTTCCTCGTACTCGCCGTAGATGCGCTCCTGGCCGGAGGTGAGGACGGAGATGACGCGCTCGCGCAGCTCGGCGGGCACCTCGGCGGCGTCGCCGCCCTGCCGGTTGCGCCTGCTCTGCTTGCGCACTTCCTCCTGGTTGGGTACGTAGAACTCGTCGCGCATGACGCTGTAGCGGCCGCTTATCTCGTTGAGCCGCGCGGTGCGGTGCCTGATCCACTGCCGCGCCACGAAGATGGGCATCTTGACGTGGAAGGTGAAGATGACCTGCTCGAAGGGGCTGGTGTGACGGTTGCGCAGCAGGTAGTCGATCAGGGCCCCGTCCTCGCGCACCGTCTTGGTGCCGTCGCCGTACGACACGCGAGCTGCCTGAACGATGCGGGCGTCGCCGCCCATGTAGTCGACCAGACGAACGAAACCGTGGTCTAGGACGGCGATCTCCTTGTCCAGGAGCTCCTCCGCTGCAGGTACTAGGATGCGGGCCATGAGCGGCATGGTACCAAGGTGAGTCAGCGCCTGCCCGGCTCATGAGAGGAACATGAGTGGGCAGTTTCACATGCGCACGAACTCCCGCTGGGACGCGGTTTTCCGGCTCTCATGCTTGCTTCATCCGCCTTGACACAAGTGGTCGAACCATGACACACTCGGCTTGGACCTTTGTCGTCCTTTGCCGCATGGGAGGAGGTGCACCTTTTGAACCGGCAACGGAAGGCCCAGGACCCGGCAAGTCATCATGAGTAGAGGCCAATGGCCAGGTGAGGAAACTCGGACACTCCCCAGGCCCAACGCCCCACTTTCAAGATCTTGCCGCGCAAGGAAACTTCGAAAGAGTTCAAGGGGTACTAAATAATGAAGAAGCTCATCATCACGCTCCTGGCGGCGGTTCTTGCCAGCGGCGCCCTCGCTCAGACTTCGTTCCCGGACATCCCGGCGAACCACTGGGCCGGCGACGCCGTTGAGCGCATCGCCGACCTAGGCATCGTCATCGGCTTCCCCGACGGTACTTACCGTGGCAACGAAGCCTTCACTCGCTATCAGGCCGCTCTGGTCGTTAGCCGTCTTCTCGACGTTCTCAACGACAACGTCAACTCGGCTCTCGCCCTTACCCAGGCCGACGTCGACTCCCTGCGCAACGCCGTTCAGGAGCTCGCCTCCGACGTAGCTGCCCAGGGCGTGCGGCTCTCCGCCGCCGAGAGCGCCATCGCTGGCCTCTCCGACGACGCTGCTGCCACCAACGCTCGCCTCGACGAACTCGCGGCGAACCTCGGTACCGGTGATCCTGCTGTCCTTCGCGACCTGCAGAACCAGATCGCCTCGCAGCGCGTTGCCCTCGACACCGCCCAGGCCACCGCTGACGCCGCTGCTGCGCGCGCCAACGACGCCTACAGCCTCGCCCGTCAGGCGAACACCCTCGGTCGCGAGAACGCCTCCGACATCGCCAACCTCAACCGTGTCATCGGCCTCATGCAGAACGACATCAACGCTCTCAAGAGCGCGTCGGGCACTGCTCCGGTCGTGGACGGCCAGGTTGACCTCAGCGGCGTCAACTCCGCCATCGAGCGCAACCGTTCGGACATCGCGAACATCCGCGAGTTCGTCATCCTGCTCCGTCGCGATCAGGTCAACATCCGTGACCGCGTCTCGGCTCTCGAAGCCTCCGACGCCGCTCAGGACGCTGCCATCTCCGACCTGCAGGCCCGCGTTACCGAGCTCGAAGAGAACCCGCTCGGTATCTCCGGCTCCATCTCGGTCAACTACTACGTCGGTCGCACCCTCGGGTACGAGTTCGACGTCGACCGCGTGTACGGCCTGAACAACGAGCGCAGCATGGGCGCGTCCATCTTCTCCACCGGCGCCGCCGAACTCGACGGTGACCGTCGTGGCACCAGGGACTTCGAGACGGAAGTCGGCGAAGTCGCTCAGGACCGCACCGACATCACCCAGACCAGCGGTGACGACATCAGCGCCACCCTGAACCTGGCGTTCGCCTACGGCTTCGGCTTCGACGGCGAAGGCAGCCCCAACGGGCTGAACAGCTTCAGCGGTGTCGTCGTCTTCGACGTGGCTACCCAGAACGGCATCGCTGCCGACGGGACCGCAGTCAACTGGCTCGAGGTCGACGAGTTCATGACCACCTTCGAGCCCATCGGCGCTGCTCCGCTGACCTTCGCGTTCGGCACCGATGTTGAGACCAGCTTCACTCCGTACGTCGTGGCCACTGAGGACCCCGGCTTCGTCGCCACCCTCGGTTCGCCCGACTTCCTCTCCTTCCTCAACCCGTCCGTCACCGCTGTCTACACCGCGCCTGACGTCGACACCTACCTCCGCGGCATCCACGCCTCGGTCAACCCCCTCGAGGGCCTGACCGTCGGTGGTAGCTTCGTGCAGCGCGCCGAGAACGCCGGCGACAAGGACGACGTCCTGGCCAACAACGACCAGCACACCGTCTTCGGCGTGGACGGCAGCCTGTCCATCAGCGTCTTCGACCTCGGCTTCGAGTGGGCCCAAGGCTCGCACACCGATCCGGCCATCGACACCGAGTCCATCCTCTGGGCCCGCCTCGATGTGGACGCTGGCGAAGTGCTGCCGATCATCGACAGCCTCAGCGCCAACTACCGCAGCATCAGCGCTGACTGGGTGACCTCCGGTTACAACCTCGGCGCCGACGCTAACGGCTTCCCGTTCTCGGTCGACCAGACCGGCTTCGGAGTCGACGCTAGCTTCGACCTCTTCAACATCGTCACGCTGACCGGCTTCTTCGACACCTTCACCACCGAAGCCACCGACAGCAGCACCGCCTTCGGCGTTGAAGCGGAAGCCAACCTGTTCGCCGGCTTCGCCATCACCGGCTGGTACCAGCAGGCTGCCGTCAACGGCACCACCGTCGACCGCCAGCAGAACGCTTGGGACGCCGATGAAGTGCAGGTCAGCACCGCTGACTTCCGCCGCAACGGCAACAACTTCCGCACCGGCTTCGGCGTGGAACTCAACCACGACGGTGACGCCGACAACGCTCTCATCAGCGGCCTGAACATCACCGCTGGCTACGAGCAGACCGAGGCCGACTTCAGCCGCAGCCGCATCTACGCCAACGCTGACTACGACCTCAACGTCTCGATCATCACCCTCACCCCGTACGTCGGCTTCTCCACGAGCAGCGACGCCGACACCATCGCTACCTGGCAGACCGACCAGGCCCTGACGACCCTCGAAGTGGGCACCGGTCTCGAGACCGACCAGCTCAACGTCTTCCTGGCTCCGAGCCTGATGGGTGCGGTCAACTACCGCACCGCGACCCACACCCCGTTCGGCGGCACCGACTGGACCGCCACCGAACTGCAGTGGAGCGTCGGCCTTGTCCTCAACGAGTTCGTCTTCGAGAACAGCGTCCTGACCGCCAAGTACGGCAGCTGGACCGGCACCAACATCAACAACGCGCTCAACACGCGCGGTACGGGTGACGGCGCCACGGACATCAGCGCTGGCGACCAGAACAACGGTGAGACCCAGTCCACGACCGGTTACGAACTGATCTGGGACTACTGGGATCTCGAGTTCGCCTACGGCGTCTACGAGAACACCGACGCTCGCGGCGTTGCTTCCGCTCAGGCCTTCTCGATCAGCTACACCGTTTCCTTCTAAGGGAACGACTAGCTGACCCGGCCTAACCGCCGGACAACGCAAGACGAAGGAGCCCCGCTCACAAGGCGGGGCTCCTTCTTGTATCCGGGCGGTGCGTTGCTCTCGCTGGGCTACGCGGTAATAAGGCTGATCAACGGATGACTTCGAGCGCCGCTGCCCTCAGCGCGGCGCAGTAGTTCTGTCTCGGTCCCAGGGGCTCTCCGTCCGCGTGACCGCGTTGGGGCTCCTCCCAGTGGAGCTCGACGCGGGAGCCACGGAACATGTGCACGCGGGGGTGATCGAGGTGGCCGCCCTTCATCAACCTGGGCATGATGGCGACTGCGCTGGCGCGGGTGAACTCACCGGCGACCAGCACGTCCAGTTGACCGTCGTCGTTCTGGGCAGCGGGGGCGAAGAGGAAGTTGCCGCCCGCCCGCGGACCGTTCTGGAGGGAGACGAGCAGCGAGGGCCCCTCGAACACTTCCGCACCGTCCACCACCACACGTACGCTCACCGGCCGGAACGACCCAAGAGCGGACAGCGTGCCGTAAAGGTATGCGGCCAGCCCCTTGGTCCAGCGCGGCGAGGTGCGGACCCTGTAAGCCGCCTCCGCGTCGAAGCCGGCGCCCATGGAGTTCACGAACGGCTCGCCGTCCACCATCCCTACGTCCACTCTCGAGACTTTCGGGTCCAGCAGGCGCTGCAGGCTACCCAAGAGGTTGTCCCGTGGGATGCCCAGCGCGTAGGCGAAGTCGTCGCCGGAGCCGACCGGAATGGTGGCAAGACGCCGGCCGCCCGTGCCTCCAGGAGGGCCGGCAGAGCCTAGAGCGCCGGCAGGGCCCGCAGCGCCTACAGGGGCCGCGTGGCCCTCGGCATCCTTGAGCATGCCCTTGACGACCTCGTGGACGGTTCCGTCGCCGCCCAGGACGACGACGGTGGAACCTGGTGGCGTGGACGCTGCCAGCTCCACCGCGTGGCCCTGCGCCTCGGTGGTCAGGAGACGGTAATCCAGACCGTGGTCAGTAAAGAAGCGCTCCACCTGGCCGATGGCCCGGCGCGAGCGCCCCTTACCCGCTACTGGGTTGAAGATGAGCTGCAACACGACTAGCACGAAGTCTAACCGGTTCTGACGTTACACTTGCACCATGCTGAAGACAGCTGAGCTGTTCGACCTGGCCCGCGTGCCGGAGGCGCTGCGGGGCCTGCTGGACGTGGAACATCCCTGGGAGGTCCTCGCCCTCCTCGACCGCTTCGGTGAGTCGGTGCGAGACCAGCGCGAGGCGGGCTCCGTACATCCGAGCGCCGTGGTGGAGGGGCCGCTCTACCTGGAGGAGGGCGCCGAGGTCGGGCCCTGCGCCTACCTGACGGGGCCGGTCTACCTGGCGGCGGGCGCCAAGGTCGGGCACGCGGCGTACATCCGCGGCCCGGTGGTGCTCGGGCCCGGCGCGCACGTCATGCATGCCTCAGAGGTGAAGCGTTCCGTGCTGCTGGGCGGCGCCAAGGCTCCGCACTTCAACTACGTGGGCGACAGCGTGGTGGGGCACGACGTGAACCTGGGCGCGGGAGTGAAACTCGCCAACTTCAAGACCATGGGCACGGAGATCACCGTGGAGGGCACCCGTACGGGCCTGCGGAAGTTCGGCTCCGCCCTCGGCGACGGCGTGTCGATAGGCTGCAACGCCGTGCTGTCGCCGGGCACGCTGGTGGGCAAGCGCAGCATCATCTACAACCTGGCGTCCGTGAGGGGCGTGGTGCCGGCGCACACGGTAGTCAAGTACGCGCCCACCCAGGAGCAGGTGGAGCTGCGCTCCTGACCCACCCAGGGCGCCCTGCCACTAGCCGATGATCCCCTTACGCGACCGCAACCCCAGGCACGGCCCCGCGTACATCACGTGGCTGCTCGTGGCCGCCAACGTGCTGGTGTTCCTGTACCAGCTGCGGCTGGGGGAGACCTTCGCGGGCTTCACCTTCGTCATGGCCAACGCCTTCATCCCCGCGGAGTTCTTCGGTCAGCCCCTCGAGCACCTGCCCAGCCTCGTGACCAGCGCCTTCCTGCACGGCGGCGTGGCGCACCTCATAAGCAACATGATCTTCCTGCTCGTCTTCGGCGACAACGTGGAGGACCGCCTGGGGAAGGTCGGCTACATCCTCTTCTACTTCGGAGGGGCGGCGGTGGCCGCTCTCCTGCACGGTGCGTTCGACAGGAGCAGCCCCATACCCATGGTCGGAGCCTCCGGTGCCATCAGCGCGGTGCTGGGTGCGTACATCGTCATGTTCCCGCGCCAGCAGGTGCTCACCTTCATTCCGCCCCTGTTCGTGCCGTGGCTGGTGCTGAGCTTCTTCGCCCCCATGCGGCGCTTCTACGCGCCCTGGCTGCCCGCCTGGCTCTACATCGGCTACTGGGCGCTGGTGCAGTTCCTGGAGGCCGGCAGGGGGCTGGTGGGCACTCCCCAGGGGACCGAGCAGCAGGTGGCGTGGTGGGCGCACGTGGGCGGCTTCGTGTTCGGAGCGGGCGTGGTGCTGCTCCGTGGCGGCTACCGGCGAGGCGGGCTGCAAGGAAGAACCTCCGCAGGCGAGCAGCCGTAGCGGAGGTTCTGACCCTCTGAAGGCCCAGCGCGCCGCTCACGGCGCGGCCGGCCTCACTCCTTGGGTTCGATGATGCCGTAATCTCCGTCGTCGCGCAGGTAGATGACGCTCACTAGGTCCGTGTCCACGTTGCGGAACAGGAAGAAGTCGTGCCCCAGGTCTTCCATCTGGATGGCCGCGTCCTCGGGCGCCATGGGGCGCAGCACGTGGCGCTTCACGCGGGCGATCTGCGGCTCGCGCTCCTCCGGCTCGTCCTCGTCGGGCACGGGCACCATGGGCGTGCGCTGGCCGATGAGACGGTCCTTGTAGCGGCGCAGTTGACGCTCGAGCTTCTCGGCCACCAGGTCGGTGGCGGCGTAGGTGTCCTGCGCTCTCTCCTCGGCGCGGATGACGCTGCCGGGCACGTTCAGCTGCACCTCCACCTTGGCGGGGGCGTCCTGGTGCTTGTTCGTGTCGTACGACATGACGACGCTGGCGTCGACGATCTGATCGGATATGCGTTCGAGCTTGGTGATCTTCTCCTCGGCGTACTGACGCATGGCGTCGGTCACCTCGATGTTGCGACCGACCAGCTGGTAGATGTTCATGTCGCTCCCTTCAGCCACTCTCCGCCTCGGAAGGCGCCCTGAGTACTCTCGTCGTGTAGTCGGGGTCGGCGAACGACCTTCCGGAAACCGAGTCTACCACCGGGGCACGCCGCCTCCCAGGGCCGGGTGCCCCTTGCCTTTTTAGTGTCGGCCACGCTAACGGGCGGGCCCCAAGCCGGTGATACAGTGCAGGCGTAGTGGCAGACACGCAACCCAAAACACGCCGCGCCAACGGCAGCCGGTCTCACGCTCCGCGTGCGCGCTCGGCGGCCCGGCCCGCGCGCTGCGCGGCCGGTTCCGCCATAGAGATCCTGCAGGAGAAGTGGGTGCTGCACATAGTGCACGCCCTCCTGAACGGCCCCATGGGTTTCAACGAGCTCGGCCGGGAGGTGGGCGGCTGCAACCCGACCACCCTCACCCAGCGCCTCGCGCGGTTGGAGGAGCTCGGCGTGGTCGAGAAGGAAACCAACGCGCTGCCGCAGCGCTGCGCCTACAGCCTCACGTCCTCCGGGCACGACCTGGAGCGGGTGATCGTGGCCATCAGGGGCTGGGCATTGGCGCACCTGCCGCCCGAGGGCCGCGGCTCCAGCTCGTGATGGCCCAGCTCCGCTTCTAAAAACCTAGGAGCCCTTACGAAGGGTTGACCGGCAGGTTGGCCACCAGGACGACGCGGTCGCCCTGCTGCTCCACCTTCACCGAGTAATCCGCCTCCTCGGAGGGGAAGTACTTCTGGATCACGGTGAGGAGTTCGTTCTTGAGTTCCTCCATGCTGCCGGGCGACAGCTTGGCGCGGTCGTAGGACAGCACCAGCTTGAGGCGCTCCTTCAGCTGATCCTTGCTCTTGTTGCGGTTGAAAAGATTGCGGAACATCATCCAGCTCCGAACATCCGCCGTATGCCGGCGAACAGGCCCGTGGGCTGCTCGAACGAGGGGTAAGGCACTTCCTCGCCCCGGATGCGCTTGGCGATGTCGCGGAAGGCGGCGCCAGCGGCCAGCTTGGGGCTACCCTCTTCGAGGGCGGCGGGGCTACCCACGTTGGTGGATACCAGGATCCGCTCGTCTTCCGGCACGATGCCGATGAGCTTCACTCCCAGGATCTCCAGCACGTCCTCCACCTCGAGCATGTCTCCGCGCTTCACCATCTCGGGGCGCAGTCGGTTGATTATCAGCCGGACCTCGGGGATCTCGCGTGACTCGAGCAGGCCGATGATGCGGTCGGCGTCGCGCACGCTGGACACCTCGGGGTTCACCACCACGAGGGCGCCGGAGGCGGCCGAAGCGGCGGTCTGGAAGCCCGACTCGATGCCGGCGGGGCTGTCGATGATGACGCGGTCGAAGCCCTCGTCCTCGAGGAGCGCGCGCACGGTCTCCTTCATGCGGCTCTCGGACAGCGCGCTCTTGTCGCGGGTCTGGGAGGTGGCCAGCAGGTGCAGCGTGTCCACCCGCTTGTCGCGGATGATGGCCTGACGCAGCTTGCAGCGGCCCTCGAAGACATCTATGAGGTCGTACACGACGCGGCCCTCTAGGCCCATGACGACGTCGAGGTTCCGCAAGCCCACGTCGGTGTCTATCACGCAGACTTTCTCGCCCAAACGCGCCAGTGCCGCGCCTACGTTGGCGGTAGTGGTGGTCTTGCCTACGCCGCCCTTACCGGACGTCACCACGATGGCTTTGGCGTTCACAGTTGGTGTTCCTCCTAGTACTGCCGCTCGATGGAACGGTTTTGTCGAAGCTGTTGTGAACTATACCACCGGCCAGGGGAGCCGCCTAAGGGCCCGGAGCGGCCTTGGGCGGGCGCCGTAGCGCGCCCGCCGCCGTGGGGTTTCAGGCCGCTGAGAGCCCGGCGTACTTCACCAGCAGGCGCTTGGTGCCCGCCTTCTCGAACATGACCATGACCTCGGCCTTGGCGCCCATGCCGGTGACCCCAAGGACGGTGCCTACACCGAACTTGGCGTGCTTGACCCGCTCGCCCCCCTTGAGGGTTAGGCCGTTGACGGTGGGTGCCTCCGTAGTGGCGGCGCCGCCGGGGGCGCTGGCCGAGCTGGCCACCGGGGGGCGCCACACGTCGCGCGAGAAGCGGCTGCCCTGCATGCGGTCCAGCTCCTGGCCGAACACGTCCGTCTCCTGCAGCGTGCCCCGTGGCACGTCGTCCAGGAAGCGGCTGGGGCGGGTGGGCTCGGTGCGGCCGAACTGCATGCGCGCCTCGGCGTGCACCAGGTAGAGCTGCTCCTGCGCACGCGTCACGCCCACGTACAGCAGGCGGCGCTCCTCCTCGATCTCCTGCAGGCTGGCCGTCGAGCTGCGGTGCGGGATGAGGTTCTCCTCCATGCCCACCAGGAAGACGATGGGGAACTCCAGCCCCTTGGCGTTGTGGAGGGTCATGAGCGTCACGGCCTCCTCGACGACTTCGCCGTTCACGGCCTGCACCGCCCGGTCGTCGTTGCTGCCCAGCAGCGCGGCCTCGTCGAGGAACTCCGCTATGGAGCCGCCCGACTCCTCCTGCCACTCCGCCACGGCGTTCAGCAGCTCCTCCAAGTTCTCCAGGCGCCCTTCGGACTCGTGGCTGCCCTCGCGCCTAAGCGCCTCCACGTAACCGGTGCTGTCGTAGACGAACTTCAGGAAGTTGGCCGCGGGCATCTCCTCGGAGGCCCGGGAGAGGTCCGCGATCAGCTCGGAGAAGTCGGTCACCCGCTTGGCGGCGGGCGTGCCCGCCAGCACGTCGGTGGCGTTGCGGCAGGCGGTGGAGAAGGCCACGCCGTTACGGGCGGCCCAGGCGGCGAGGTTCTGCTCGCTGGTGTTGCCGATGCCGCGCTTGGGGCGGTTGAGCACGCGGCGCCAGGCCACGTCGTCAGCCGGGTTGAGCGCGGCACGGGCGTAGGCCAGCACGTCCTTCACTTCGCGACGGTCGTAGAAGCCGACGCCACCAACGATGCGGGCCGGGATGCCGGCGCGCCTGAGCGACTCCTCCAGCACGCGCGACTGGGCGTTGGTGCGGTAAAGCACCGCGAACTCCTCGTGCGAGCGGGAGTCCTCGGCCAGCAGGCGCTCTATCGTGCGCGCCACGAACTCGGCCTCGGCGCGGTGATCCGCGGCGCGGTAGAGCCGCACCTTGTCGCCCTCGCCCTTGACCGGCTTGAGACTCTTCTCGATGCGGCTCTGGTTCTGACTGATGATGGCGTTGGCCACGCCCAGCACGCTGCCGACGGAACGGTAGTTCAGCTCGAGGCGGTACACGGCCGCGTCGTCGTAGTCGCGCCGGAAGTCGAGGATGTTGCGCACGTCCGCGCCGCGGAAGGCGTAGATGCTCTGGTCCGGGTCGCCCACCACCATCAGGTTGCGGTAGGTCTCCGCCAGCTGGTTGGTGAGGCGGTACTGCGCGGCGTTGGTGTCCTGGTACTCGTCGACGTGGATGAACACGGCGCGCTGCTGCACGCGCT
>CAZPWN010000010.1:0-28615 GCA_964590475.1 uncultured bacterium
AGCTGATGAAGGAAGCCCAGAAGGCCCAGCGCAAGGTGGCCGAGGCGCAGGAGCGTCTCGGCAGCATGACGGTGGAGGGCAGCGCCGGGGCGGGCATGGTCACCGCCACCGCCACGGGCGAGGGCACCGTCACCGCGGTGCGCATAGACCCCAAGGTGGTGGACCCCCAGGACGTGGAGATGCTCGAGGACCTGGTCACCGCTGCCGTCAACGAAGCGCAGCGCCGCGCCAAGGAGCTGCAGGAGCAGGAGATGGGCTCCGCCATGGGTGGGCTCGGCGGCATGGGCGGCATGGGCGGCCTCCTCTGAACCTTAGAGGCCCCGCAGCCAGGAGGTACCGGCGATGAGCGTCCGGTTCCCCCACGCCCTCATGACCCTCATTAGGGAGCTCGGCAGGCTGCCGGGAGTGGGCCCCAAGAGCGCCCAGCGCCTGGCCTTCCACCTGTTCAACCGGCCAGAGGAGGAGGTGCGGGCGCTAGCGGAAGCGCTGGTCAAGGCCAAGACCGGGCTCACCACCTGCCCCATCTGCTTCAACGTGATGACCACTGGCGAGGAGGCGTGCGCCGTCTGCTCCGACCCCTCGCGCGACCGCAGCCTCATCTGCGTGGTCGAGCAGCCCGCCGACCTGCTGGCCATCGAACGCTCCGGTGAGTTCCGGGGCCTCTACCACGTGCTGCACGGCGCCCTGAGCCCCATGAACGGCGTCGGACCCGACAAGCTGACCATCGACGGCCTCAGCGGCCGGCTCGAAGGCGTGAAGGAGATAGTCCTCGCCACCTCCACCACGGTGGAGGGCGAAGCCACCGCCATGTACCTGGCGCGGCAACTCAGCGAGACCGGCGTGCCGGTCAGCCGCATCGCGTACGGCCTGCCCGTGGGCGGCGACCTGGAGTACGCGGACGAGGTGACCCTCGGACGCGCCATCAGCAACCGTCGACCGCTCTGAACCTACACTCAGGACATCCCGCTGCCACCGCTATCAGTGCGGTCACGTCCCTGTCCGCCGCGTCCCTGGACGGCTGCCCATGCGGCAGCTTGACAGCTCACCGGTGGCCCGTATAATGGCCGCGCCAATCAGCAAGGGGGCATGACATTGTCGTTGGATGAAGCGAAAAAGCGCCTGGTCATCGTCGAATCGCCCACGAAGGCGAGGACCATAAGCCGGTTCCTACCTGAAGGTTTCCAGGTGGAGGCCAGCATGGGCCACGTGCGCGACCTGCCGTCCAACGCCTCCGAGATACCGGCGGAGCTCAAGGGCACGGAGTGGGCGCGCCTCGGGGTGAACGTGGAAGAGGGCTTCAAGCCCGTCTACGTGGTCTCCCCTCGCAAGCGCGACACGGTCAAGAAACTCAGGAGCGCCCTCAAGCAGGCGGACGAACTATATATAGCCACGGATGAGGACCGCGAGGGCGAGTCCATCGGCTGGCACCTGGTCGAGCTGCTCGATCCCCAGATCCCCATCAAGCGGATGGTGTTCCACGAGATAACCGAGGAAGCCATCCTCGCGGCGCTCGAGCGCACGCGGCAGATAGATTCCAGCCTGGTGGACGCCCAGGAGACCCGGCGGGTGCTGGACAGGCTGGTGGGTTACGCCATCAGCCCCCTCCTGTGGCGCAAGATCGCGCCGCGCCTCTCAGCCGGCCGGGTGCAGAGCGTGGCCGTTCGCCTGCTGGTCATCCGCGAGCAGGAGCGCATGCGCTTCGTGTCGGCCGGCTACTACGACCTAACCGCCTACCTCTCCAAGGAGGAGGCGGGTTTCCAGGCCAACCTCACGCACGTCGGCGGCGTACGGGTTGCCAGCGGCCGCGATTACGACGCGGCCACGGGCCAGCTCAAGTCCGAGCTGCAGCGCGGCAAGGACGTCCTGGAACTGGGCGAGCAGGAGGCGCAGGCGCTGGCCAACACCGCGCAGAGCGGCACCTGGACGCTCACGGACTTGGAGGAGCGCGAGTCCACGCGCACCCCTGCGGCGCCCTTCACCACCTCCACATTGCAGCAGGAGTCGAGCCGCAAGCTCGGCCTCTCGGCGCGCGACACCATGCGCGTGGCGCAGTCGCTGTACGAGAACGGCTACATCACCTACATGCGCACGGACTCCACCAGCCTCAGCGAGGAGGCCCTGAAGGCCAGCCGCGCCGCCATCGAGCGGCGTTACGGTGAGGAGTACCTCCACGGCAGCGTGCGTAAGTTCAAGCAGAGCACCCGTAACGCTCAGGAGGCCCACGAAGCCATCCGCCCCGCCGGCGTGGAGATGAAGACGGCGGAGGAGCACGGCTTGCGCGGTACGGAAGCTTCGCTCTACGACCTGATCTGGAAGCGCACCGTGGCCAGCCAGATGGCCAACGCCCGCCTCAAGTTCGTCACGGCGCGCGTCAGGGCCACCCTGGACTCGGCGCCGGCGGCGGTGACGGAGCAGCTGGGCCGGGCGCCCGAGGAGCTCAGCTTCCGCGCCACGGGGCGCACCGTGCTCTTCCCCGGCTTCTTCCGGGCCTACGTGGAGGGCTCGGACGATCCGGACGCCGCGCTGGACGACCAGGACCAGCCGCTGCCGCCCCTCAACCAGGGCGACACCCTGCAGTGCCGCGGTGTGGAGGCGGCCGGGCACGAGACCAAGCCGCCCGCCCGCTACACGGACGCCAGCCTGGTCAAGCTGCTCGAGTCCGAGGGCATCGGCCGGCCCAGCACCTACGCCAGCATCATCGAGACCATCCAGGCGCGCGGCTACGTGCGCAAGCAGGGCCAGCAGCTGGTTCCCACCTTCACGGCCTTCGCCACCAACAACTTGCTGGAGCAGGAGTTCGAGCGCCTGGTCGACACCGAGTTCACCGCCCAGATGGAGTCGGCGCTCGACGACATCGCCGCGGGCGAGCGTAACGCCGCGGGCTACCTGCGCGACTTCTACCTGGGCGAAGAGGGCATCGTCAGCCGCGTGGACGCCGCCCTGGAGGGCGTGGACGCCCGCGAGATCTCCACGGTGCACAACGAGAAGTGGGAGCCGTACGTGGTGCGGGTAGGACGCTACGGCCCGTACGTGGAGGGTCCGCTGGACGGCGAGCTCAAGACCACCTCGCTCCCCAGCGAGACGGCCCCCGGCGACCTCACCAAGGAGGACCTCGAGAAGTACCTGGTCGAGGGCAACATGGGCGACGTGGAGGTGGCCACCTGGGAGGAGACCGGCGAGAAGGTGCTCCTCAAGCGCGGCCCCTTCGGACCGTACCTGCAGCTGGGCGACACGGGCCCCAAGGGCGATAAGCCCAAGCGCGTCTCGCTGCCACCGGGCGTGGAGCCGCACGACGTCACCGAGCAGCTGGCCCTCGATCTCATCGAGCTGCCCAAGGCGCTCGGCGAGCACCCGGAGAGCGGCGAACCGGTGGAGGTGGGCATCGGTCGCTACGGACCGTACGTCAAGCACCAACGCGTCTACGCTTCCATCCCCAAGGACGAGTTCCTCCTGGACGTGAAGCTTCCCCGCGCCCTCGAGCTGCTGAAGAACAAGTCGCAGCGGGGCGGCGCGGCGCTCAAGGAACTGGGCGCGGATCCCAACACGGGCGAGAACATCGAGGTGCGCTCCGGGCGCTTCGGGCCGTACGTCAAGCGCGGCTCCCTCAACGCCTCGCTGCCACGCGACCTCTCCCCGGAGGAGGTGACGCTCGAACAGGCGCTAGAGATCCTGGCGGCACGGGAAGCGGCTGTGGCCGCCAGTGGCGGCACCAAGGGCAAGCGTGCGGGGGGCAAGAAGGCCGCCCCCAAGAAAGGCGCCAAGAGCACCAAGCGCACCGCCAAGAAGAGCGGCAAGAGCGCCAAGTCCGCGCCCGCCGGCCCGAAGGCCACGCCCGCGGAGCTGGCGCAGTTCCTCGGTGAACTGGATCCGGAAGCGGTGGCGGTGGTGGAACGCACGCTCGGCGTGAACGGCCGTAAGGCCATGACGCCCGAGGAGGCGGCCGCCGATCTAGGCATCGACGCCGACGAGGCCGCCCGCCTCAACAAGCGCGCCCTGTTCAAGCTGCGCATGTCGTTCGGCCGGGCTCGCAAGGCGGCGGAAGGCGCCGGCCCGGGCCCCTCCAGCGCGAAGGACGCGGGCTGAGCGCCACCCCGAAACCCCTGAACCTGCCGGCCCTAGCGCGCTCGGCGGACGGCTCCCGGGTGGCGGTTCCCGGCGCCGACCTGGAGGTGCAGGCGCTGAACGCGCGGCTGGAAGTGCTGCAGCCCACCGACTGTTTGCTGCTCGTGAACGTGGGGAGGGTGATAGTGGATCTCCCGGCCGGCGAGTTCCGCGTGCTCGAGGTGGGCGACAGCCTCATGCTGCCCGCCACCACGCCGGCGGCGCTCCAGCCCGTTGCAGGCCAGGCGATACTGATCTGGCACCACCCGCGCTAGACTGGCCTCTGTGCGGTACTACACCGTCAGCGACGGCATCGTCATCAGGCGCAGCGCCCTACCTTCGGGCGACGTGGTGGTCACTCTGCTCAACCAGAGCGGCAAGTGGCGCGCCGTGGCGCGCAAGGGCACCCTACCCGGCGGCAACCTCGGTCGGCTCAGCCTGTTCCACGACGTGAACGTGCAGTTCTACCGCAAGAACGACGATGACCTGGCCCTGCTCACGCAGGTGCAGCTGAACGGCGCCCTCGCGCGCCTGAGCGATCCCGGCGTCTACCCCTACGCCCATCTCATCACCGAACTGGTGGACGCCCTCACGGTCGACGTGCACCTGGGCGAACGGCTGTACGACTACCTGGCGAGCGGCCTGAGGGGCCTCAACGTGCACGCGGATCCGGAGCACGTGGCGCTGCTCTACGCCTGGCGCCTACTGGGGGTGGCCGGCCTGGCGCCCCGCCTGGGCCACTGCGTGCGCTGCGGCCGGGACGTCCCTCTCACAACCTTCGACGTCGCGGCGGGCGGCCTGGCCTGCGAAGAGTGCGACGCCGGTACCCCGCTCACGCACGCCGCCGCCGAGGAGTTGCGCCACCTCGTCGCCCGCCCCCTCAACCAGGCGCTGGCCGCGCCGCCCGTGGAGCGCACCGTCCAGTGGCACCTGCTCGAGCGCTACGTGAGCTTCCACGTGAACGAACTCAGGAGCTTCGGGGCCGTGAAGGCGCTCCTCCACCCGCCCCCTTCCCAGGACGCCCCCAACCGTTCGCATGTTTGACCTGTTAGCGGCCCTGGCGCTCGGCTACCTGCTGGGCAGCGTGCCGACGGCTGCCCTGGCGGCGCGCCTCAGGGGCAAGAACATCTTCGAACTCGGCTCCGGCAACATGGGCGCCATGAACAGCTTCCGCAACCTGGGCTGGGGCGTCGGCATCGCCGTCGGCCTGGTGGACGCGGGCAAGGGCGCGCTTGCCACCTACCTGGGGCTGCAGATGGCCGAGGCGGCGGGCCGGGTGGACGCAGCCGCGCTCATGGTCGCCGTGGCGGCGGCGGTCGGAGCGGTGCTGGGTCACGCCTACTCCCCCTGGGTTCACTTCGCCGGGGGCAAGGCCATCGCCACCACCTTCGGAGTCACCATGCCCGTGGCGCCGCTACTGGGGCTCTTCTTCCTCGGTTTCATCATCGGGCTCTACCTCGTGACGCGCCACATGAACCTAGCGGGGCTCCTCACCGCTCTGATGCTCCCCGTTATCGCCTTCTTCCTGCTGCAGAGGCAGGGGTGGGCCCCCGAGGAGCTGTTCGTGCTGACGACGGGCATGGTCCCCGTGGGTCTTATCGGCGCCGTGAAGCACGCGCAGGCCTGGGCGAAGCAGCGCGCGGCCAACCGCGAAGGAGCGACCTGACGTACTCGCCGGACGCGGATCGCCGAGCCTTCGCCGCCGTCAGCGCTCGGTCGCGCTCACAACGGCCGTCACTGCCACCGGGAGTAGTGCTCGCCCTCCACCCCGTCCAGCAGGTCGCTGACCTCCGCCACCAGGAAGAGGCTGCCGGCCACCACCAGCGTCTCGCCCGGGCCGGACAGCTCCAGAGCGCGCTCTAGGGCCGCCGCAGGGGTGCCCACGGCCTCGGCTTCGGGCTGCCCGCCCGCGTCCTGCCACGCCTCCAGCAGGGCGGCGCCAGTCGCCGAGCGGGGGCTCTTCACCGCGGCCGTGAAGATCACGTGGCGTGAGAGGCCGACCAGTTCGCCGAGCACGGCTCTCAGGTCCTTGTCGGCGGAGACCCCGAGGACCATGACCGCTACCTGCCCCTCCAGCTGCCGTACGGCCGTGGCCAGCGCCGCCGCGGCGTCCTGGTTGTGAGCGCCGTCCAGCACCACGTACCGCTCCCGGTGACGCCGCCGCTCCAGCCGCCCCGGCCAGCGCGTGGTGGCGACTGCACCGCGCACCGCGTCTTCCTCCACGCCGAGCAGGAGCGCACCGAAGGCGGCCAGGCCCACGTTGGCCGCCTGGTGTTGGCCAACGAGGGGCGAGGACAGCTCGAGAGAACCGCGCTGGCGCAGGACGAGCGGCGCATGCGGACCGTCGACCGCCTCCCAGGAAAGCGTGAGCTCGAGACCGTTCCAGCCCCTTGAGGTGTGCGCCACGTGCAGGTGGCGCCCCAGGGCGAAGAGCGGCGCGCCTGATGCCCGCGCGCGCTCTTCCAGCACCTGGAGCGCGGGGCCGGTGGCCGCCGTCAGCAGCGGCACTCCCGGCCGGACGATGCCCGCCTTCTCGGCGGCGATCTCCGGGACGGTGCCGCCCAGGATGGCGGTGTGGTCCAGGGCCACACCTGTGATGATGCATAGGCGCGGATCGGCCACGTTGGTGGCGTCGAGCCGGCCGCCCATGCCCACTTCCAGCACGGCTGTCCGGACTTCTGCACGCGCGAAGCGCAGGAGGCTCACGGCCGTGATCACCTCGAAGAACGTGGCTTGCAGTTCCTCGGCGTCGGCCCTCACCTCCGCTGCCAGACTCTCCATCTCCGCCCTCGTGGCGGGCACACCGTTCACCAGGGCCCGTTCGCCCACGCTCCGCAGGTGCGGGCTGGTGAAGAGCCCCGTCCGGACTCCGGCGACCTGCAGACAGGCAGCCAGCAGCCGGGCCACGCTGCCCTTGCCGTTCGTGCCGCCAACGAGCACCGCGTCCAGCTGCGTGTGGGGCGACCCCAAGCGCTCCAGCAGAGCGCGCACCGTGTCCAGGCTCGTGCGGATGCCGAAGCGCTGCAGGCCGAAGAGCCACTCGAGGTTGGGGAAGGGAACCTCCGGGCTCTCCCCCACGCCCGGCTCGGCGCTGGCGCCCAGGCGGTCAGGTCCGTTCATCCGCAGCCCTCAGCTGCGAGAGTTCCGCCGCCAGCTCACCGGCGGGCTCGTGATGGTGCCGCTCGACGAGGCGCGCCACGGCCTCGCTTCCCCCGGCCTGGCGGATGAGCCTGGCACCGTAGTCGGCGTGGTGCGCCCGCGCCTGACGCGCCCCGGCCAGCCCGCGCAGGCGCGGCTCGGCCGGCACACGTGACTGCGGCAGGAGGTGGGTCAGCACGCGCCACAGCACGAACTGGGGCGTGCCCAGCTTGCCGACGTCGTGAAGCAGTGCGGCCCGCACCAGCGGCGGCGCGGCGCCGGGCGAACGCGCCAGGAGCCGCTGCGCCACCTCGATGCCGTGCGCCCGCTCCTGCGGCGGCAGGCTGAGGAAGAGGCGCGCCTCACCCTCCTCCAGCCGCTCCAGGGCCCACTCGTCGGCGGGCCGCGCCAGGCTCGGGAAAGCCGTCACGAGCGTGCGGCGAGCGGCGTTGAGGAGCCAGGGCGCAGAGTTCCGCATCACCGGTTCAGTCTACTACCGAGTTACGGGCGGCCCGGAGGCGGTATGCTCAGCCGGATAACCCCGTCTGGCGGCCCGTTGATGGGCGCCGTGGACCTTCCTCTCACCCACCATGGAGAAGATGCAACAGCGACGACCAAACCACAGGCCGCACCTACGCGTGCGCGTACTGGCAGCTCTGCTCGCCATCCTCGCGCTGGCGTTCGGACCAGCCGTAGCCCAGGACGAACAGCAGGCGCCGCCGCCTCCCGCCACCGGGCAGGAGAGCGCGGAAGCGGTTACCGGTGAAGACTCGCTTCCCGCGCAGGCGGACGAAGCCGTACGCGAGTGGCTCGGGCGGGCCACCGACTCCATCCTGCCCAGCTCGGCGCTCACCACCGAAGAGATCTGCCGGCAGCTGCCCAACCTGGTGGGCGCCTCCGCCGCCCCGCCGACGGGCACCGAGGTCCGCTTGGAAGACCGCATCGAGCGGGCGTCCGCGGATCCGGACCTGCGCGTCTTCACCTACGCGGCGGTGCGGCCCGGGGACCAGCTGGACGTCGTGGAGGTCAGGTTGCGCCGGGCACCCGCCTCCGACGGCGAGGCCGTAGCCGGCGCCAGCCCGGAGGACGCCTGGGCCGTCGAGTACGTCGGCTTCCGCTCCACCCTCGAGCTCTCGGGCGTGCGCGCATGGCTCCAAACGCCCACGGCCTGGTGGCTCTTCGTGGCCTTCTCGCTGCTCGTCCTCATCCAGCTGATCACCAGGGGTTCGCAGCTAAGGCGCTGGCTGGCCTCCGGCATGAGCGTCATCCGGCAGCATCGCCGCCTGGTCACCATCACGCTGGTGGCGCTCTACGGCTGCTTCGGTCTGGGGGCACTGCTCGGCAGCGCGCTTCCGGAGGAGTGCGAGGTGGCGATAGTCGAGGTGGTCACCACCGCAGTCACCTCCCTGGGCGCCACGGACGCGTACGGCAGCGGCAACGTTGCGCGCGCCGCGGTGACGACCTTCTACCAGAACTTCGTGGTCGTCACGCTGTCGGTCACCTTCTCCCTGGCGGCGCTCTTCGGCGTGCCCGCCTACCTGTTCGCCGGGCTCTCGTTCTTCGCCCAGGGCGTGCCGTTCGGCCTGCTGGGTGGGGCCGGGATCCTCGAGACCTTCCTGATCCTCGTGCTCCTGGTACTGGAGCTGACGGCCTACTTCCTCATCGTGGCGGGCGGCGGCATGCTGCTGGCCACCCTCTTCTCGAAGGGTGAGGGAAGGATGTTCCGCGCCTACCGCAAGTTGCTGCTGATGGTGCCCATCGCCATGCTGCTGCTGCTCGTGGGGGCGTGGTACGAACCGATCATCCTGATCCTCGGCGGCTGAGGGCACGAGATAGCGCTGCCGTGCAGGCGCCGCTTCCGCCGTCAGGTCAGCCGGACCGCTAAGGGCCCCACAGGCGCCTGACGCCAGGCGCCACGTCCTGGATCGAGCCGGCCTCCGCGAACAGCTGCGCCCGCTCGCTCAGCACCAGGAGGGGCACCGGGTTGAGCGTGTGGCCTTTGGTGCTCAGGTCCTCCAGGTTGCCGTGGTCCGAGGTCATCACCAGGGTGAAGTCGCGACCAGCGCCATGCTGCACTAGGCCGCCTATCAGCGCGTCCAGTCGCTCCAATAGGGCCACGCCCTCGGCCTCGTTCCGGGCGTGCCCCAGCGCGTCGGTGAGCCAGAGGTCGAAGAAGGTCAGTGAGGCTTCCCTGGTCAACCTAGCGAGGACCTCGGCGGCCGCTTCCGGCGGCTGCGGCGCCGTCCCGTCCAACATCTGCGCGAACCGGGCGCCGCTGAGGTCCGCCGCCACGGCCTCGCCGGCCCGGTAGCGCTCCATGCCGCGCATCTCGACCTCCGCGCTCCTGGCCGCCACCACCGGCGCGTTGGGTCTGAACCTGCGCGTGTCTATCACGCGGAAGTAATCGTCGGGGTAGGCGTTGGCGAGCACCGCGCCCCCGAGCGCCTGCGCTTCGTGGAAGAGGGTGCCCGCCTGCAGGACCGCGGTGAGGGTGGGCCCCGGCCAGGGCCCGTAATGGCGCTGCATGAGCTCGGCGCCGTTCAGCCCCGTGAGGAGCGTGGTCTGGCCCGTGGCGGACTGAGGCAGACCCTCCACCCCCAGGGTGGCGTCCAGAGGCCTGTAGACCAGTTCGGCACCGATCTTCGGTTCACGCTCGGCCGTGAGTGGGCCGCCGATCAGCTCGCCGATCACCGGCATGTGCGCCCGCGCCAGCGGGTTCGTCGCGGCGCCCTCCCCGCTCGCCGGCCCGAGACCGACGCCGTCCAGGAACACGAACAGCACCGGTTCCGGCTGGCGGGTCACTGGCTCTCCCGCCGCGTCAGCCGACTCCCATGGCGTTCTTCACGCGCCTCAGGGTCGCCGCGGCCACCTCCCTAGCGCGCTGCGCCCCGTCCTCCAGCACGCGGTCCAGCTCGGCCGGGTCCGCCAGGAGCTCGTGGTAGCGCTGCTGGATGGGCGCCAGGGTCTGCGTTACGGACTCCACCACGGCCTTCTTCAGCTGCCCGTAGCCGGCTCCCTCGAACTCCGCCTCGATGTCGGCCATCTCCCTGCCCGTCAGCGCCTGATGGATGCTGAGGAGGTTGCGCACGCCCGGAGAGGCGTGCTCGAAGCGGACCTCGCGCCCGGAGTCGGTGACGGCCGACATGATGGTCTTCTTCACGCGCTTCTCGTCGTCCAGGAGCCCGATGGCGTGCCCGTCGCGCTTGGCCGCCACGCTCTTGCTCATCTTGGCCTCCGGATCGTCGAGGCCCATGATGCGCGCGCCGACCTTCGGCAGCACGGCCCTGGGCAGCACGAACGTCTCGCCGAAGAGGTTGTTGAAGCGGGTGGCCACGTCGCGGGTTAGCTCGATGTGCTGCACCTGGTCGTCGCCGACGGGCACCCTGTTCGTGTCGTACAGCAGGATGTCGGACGACATCAGCACCGGGTAGTTGAGCAGGCCGGCGCCCACGCTCTCGCGCTCCTCCGACTTGGCCTTGAACTGCGTCATACGGTAGAGCCAGCCGAGCGGGGTGACGCAGTTGAGCAGCCACGCCAGCTCGGTGTGTTCGGGCACGTGCGACTGCACGAAGACGATGCTGCGCTCGGGGTCTATTCCCACTGCCAGGTAGAGAGCCGCCACGCTGCGCACGGCCGCCTTCAGCTCCTGCGGGTCGATCTCTTCCGGGATGGTGAGCGCGTGGAGGTCGACCACGCAGAAGATGTTCTCACCCTCGTGCTGCTGATCCACCCACTGCCTGAGCGCCCCGACGTAGTTGCCGATGTGGGGGGTGCTGGTGGGCTGAACGCCCGAGAACACGCGCGGCAGCTTGCCGGCGCCCTCGGAGTTAGCGCCGTTGGCAGGCGAGGGGGAAGTGGAGTCGCTGGTAGTCATGGTCGCCAAGTATAAGTCGGACCCGCGTCGCTGCGGGGAGACCGGCTGGTCAGCGGAGTTGCAGTACGAGGAGGGCGAGGCCCGGCAGTTCCAGCTCGGGGTCCGCAGGCAGCTGCAGATTCTCCTCCGCTTCCAGGGGAGAATGTACGGCGGCAACCGCGCTCGGCTCGACGCCCAGTGACGCGAGGTCCACCTCGAGCGCCCTGGTGCTCAGGTTGGCGAGGAGCAGTACGCGCTGCTCTCCCGCGGTCCGGCTGGCGGCCAGCACGGCTCGCTGACCCGCGTCCAGCACCTCGATATCGCCCGCGTGCAGCGCCGGCAGGGCCGCGCGCAGCTCGATCAGGCGCCTGTACGCGTGCCAGATGGAGGCAGGATCGGCCTGCTGGTCTTCCACGCTCACGCCGGCCGGGACCTCGCCCGGGTCCGTCCACGGGGTGCCCCTGGTGAAGCCGAAGCTACCCGCCGCACCGGGCTCAGTCCAGCGCATGGGGGTGCGCTTCTCCACGTCGAAGCTGCCGGGGCCGTCGGGCATGCCTATCTCGTCGCCGTAGTAGATGAAGGGCGTGCCCGGCAGGGTCAGCAGCAGGCCGGCCGCCAGCTTCATGCGCTTCTCGTCGCGCCGCGGGAAGGAGAGCAGCGTGGCTGGCCGGGTCTGGTCGTGGTTGGAGATGAAGGTGCCCCTGACCGCGTCCTTCGGGTAGAGCCTCTCGGCCTGCGCCACGCTGTCGCCCAGGTCAGCGGCCGAACGGGCCTGGATGGCGGCGAGAAGCTCACGCCACAGCGGGTAATCGAACGACATGTCGAGGTCGGCCACCTCGTGGTAGCGGATGATGGCCGGCATCTCCGTCCACGTCTCGCCCACCAGGAAGGCGTGCGGGGCGTACTCGTGCAGGAAGGACTGGAACTCGCGTACCCACTCGTACGTGCCCTCGGTGTTGGAGATCTGGCCGTCCTCCGACTCGACGATGTGCTGGATGGCGTCGACCCTGAAGCCGTCCACGCCCAGGTCGAGCCAGAAGCGCGCTATACGCTGGAACTCCTCCACCACCCGCGGGTTGCGGTGGTTCAGGTCGGGCATGCCCGGTGAGAAGAGCCCCAGGTACCGCTCTGCCCCACCGGGCAGCGCGTGCCAGGCGGAGCCGCCGCGCGTGCCGCGCCAGTCGGGGGGGTCTTCGTGCCACACGTAGTAGTCGCGGTAGGCGGGGTCGTCCGCCGCGGCGGCCACGAACCAGGGGTGCTGGCTGGAGGAGTGGTTGGGAACGAAGTCGAGGATGACGTTGATGCCCAGGTCTTGCGCGGCGCTCAGCAGCTCCCGCATGTCGTCGAGCGTGCCGTAGTCGGGGTTCACGTCCATGTAGTCCGTGACGTCGTAGCCGTGGTACGAGGGGCTGGGGTGGATGGGCATGAGCCAGATGCCGCTGACGCCCAGCTCCGCCAGGTACGGCAGCCGGCGGATGACACCCTGCAGGTCGCCTACGCCGTCGCCGTCCGAGTCGTCGAAGCTCCTGACGAAGATCTCGTACCAGACGCCCTCCTGCCAGGCTCTCTCCTGGGCTCCGGCGCTACTCAAGAGGGTGGCCGTGAGCACGAGGAGCGCGCCGGCTAGAAGGGTCAGCGGCCGGCGTATGCGCGCTGGTCCGCCCGAACTCACCGTTCATCGCCCGGCGCATCGCCCGGGAAGCCGAGATCGACCCAGGCCAGGGGGTTGGTGGCCTCGCCGTGCACGCGCATCTCCCAGTGGAGGTGCGGGCCGGTGGAGAGGCCCTCGCTGCCCACCTCGCCCAGCAGCTCGCCGCGGCCCACGCTCTGCCCCTCCTCCACGTCCACGCGCGACATGTGGAAGTAGTAGCTCATTACCCCCGCACCGTGGTCCACGGCCACGAAGCCGCCCTTGATGGGGTAGTGACCGGCTATCAGCACGCGGCCGGCGTTGGTGGCATGGATGGGCGTGCCCAGGGGGGCCGCGAGGTCGAGTCCGTAATGGAACGAGACGGGACCGCCCGGCGCGTAGCGCCTGGCGTCGCCGAAGCCGCTCGTGTTGACGCCGCCTATGGGCATCATGAACGGCTCCGACCATAGCGGTGCGGCTTCCGCGCGCGCCCAGGCTCCGTCTATGGCTGCGGCCTCGAGCTCGCGCCCCTCGGGGGTGATGAGCGAGAGCGTGGCCGCGCTGAGCTGCAGCTGCTCCACCTCCACCGGCAGGGGCACAAGCTCGACCTCGTGCACGGTCTCCGACCGGCGACCGAACTCGTCTATCACCGTGACCTCGAGGCTCATCGTGGTGGGCTCGACCGTCATGGAGGTGGCGGCCAGGGCTTCCAGGATCTCCGGGCTGCCGTGGGGCGCGGGTCCGGTGGGCAGCGTGACGCCGTCCAGCGTCACCAGGACGTCCACCACGGCGGCCTTCAGCGCCGGGTTCTCGGCGTGTTCGCCGCTCCCGTCGGCCAGAGAGATGCGGACCCCCAGCGGATCGCCCGCCGTGACGCTGCTGGCGGCCCGAACCGCGGGTTGGAGGGGCGGCACGCCGGTAAGTACCAGGGACTCCTCCGTGGCGTTGCCGGCAGCGTCGGTGGCCACGAGCCGCGCGGTATGCACTCCGGCCTCGGCCGGCAGGTCGAAGGTATGGTCCTGCGCCACCGCCTCGAAGCTCCCCTCCGCGTACTCGAGTACGAACGTGGCGGGCTCGTCGGCGCTCACGAAGAGTTGGATGGACTGACCCGCGGCCACCCGCGCGGGGTGCTCGATGAAGAGCTGGGGCGGCTCGGTGTCGCGCAGGGCAGCGGTCACCACGAGGCCGCCCAGCGTGACCGCTCCCACCACCAGGAGCGTCAGTAGGGTCCTACGCCGCCTCACCCTCAGGCCTTCTGGCTGGTCACGAACGGCAGGTTGCGCAGGCGGTGACCCACGTCGAGGCCGTAGCCGTAGACGAAGGCGTCGTCGATGGTGAAGCCGACGTAGTCGATGGGCACCTCCACGAGGCGCCGCGAGGGCTTGGAGAGCAGCGTTGCCACCTTGACGGAGGCCGGCTTGCGCCCCTGCAGGTAGCTCAGCAGGTACTGCATGGTGAGGCCGGTATCGATGATGTCCTCGACGATGATCACGTGGCGGCCCTTGAGGCTCTGCTCGAGGTCCTTCAGGAGCCGTACCTCACCGCTCGACTCGGTGCGGGAGCCGTAGCTCGTGACCGAGAGGAAGTCGACGCTGAGCGGCAGGTTGATGGCCCGCACGAGGTCCGCCATGAAGACGAACGCTCCGTTGAGGACGCAGATGACGTGTAGGTCCTCGCCCGCGTAATCGCGCGTGATCTGCTCGCCGAGCTCCGCCACACGGCGTGCGATGGTGTCGGCGTCCAGTTGAACGGCGCCGTCACCGTTTACGAATACGTTGTTCTGCGACATCGGTTCTGCCCTTCGGTAACGGCCCTCGTTCGGCGCTTCTCGGCGAGCGAAGAGTTGGGGGATTCTGTGTGGCCGCGTCGGACCCGCCGGGCGGCCACGCTCCCGGATCCAGCCGACCGATCAAGCCGGATTATACCCGAGGCGGGCGAGTTCCTTGGCGTTCAACTCCCGGAACGCTCCGGGTGCCAGGTCGCCCAGTTTGAGGTCGCCGACCCTCGTGCGCACCAGGCGCTCCACGGTGCGGTCCACGGCCTTGAACAGCCGCCTGACCTCCCGTCTGCGCCCTTCCGTGAGCACCACCACCGCGCCGCCCGGGGCGGGCCTGGCGCTCAACACACTGGCCGGGCCGTCCTCCAGCTCGACGCCGTCCGTTAGGCGCCTCAAGACGCCGCCGTCCACGCGCCCCTCCTTGCACCACACGCGGTACTCCTTCTCCATCCCGTAGCGCGGGTGCGTGAGCCTGAGGGTCAGGTCGCCGTCCGTGGTGAGAAGTAGCAACCCTTCCGAATCGCGGTCCAGCCGGCCCACGGGGTGCAGGCCCGGGGTGGGCGGCAGCAGGTCGAAGACCGTCTGGCGGCCGCGCTCGTCGCTGGCGGTAGTGACGTAGCCGGCGGGCTTGTTGAGCAGGTAGGTGACCTGTTCGGTGGGCATGTGGAGCTGCTTGCCGTCCACCCTCACGTCGTCGCCCGGAAGCGCCCGCTGCCCCAGCTCGGCCTTGCGGCCGTTCACGGTCACGCGTCCGGCGAGTATCAGCTCCTCGGACTTGCGGCGGCTGGCCCGCCCGGCGCGGGAGATTATGCGTTGCAGGCGCTCGCCCTGCGCCTCGCCCTGTGCGTTGCCCTGGCCCGCGGCTGGCGGCTTGCGCGGCGCCTGGCGCTTCCTTCCGCCCGTGCGGGAGCTCTTGCGGGGCGGCTTGCTTCTGCGGGACGGGGGCTTGTCACTCATGAGGCACCATCATAGAGGCAACGGGCCCATGGGCGCGTAAGGGCGTCGCCCCAACGCCGATCGACCGCCGCCGGCGCCGCTGCGGCCCCGTTACGGACGACGCCGTGGCAACCTCGCTTGGGCGCAAGGATCAGTAGGGAGCATGTGCGGGCGGGGGTTCTGATAGCGTCGTTGGCATGATCCACCCCATACATGAGAAGTACGCGTCGTTACTGGTCGAGTACTGCCTGGCAGTGCGACCTGGTGAACGGATCCTGCTGGACGTGGCCACGGGCGCCCTGCCGCTGGCGCGAGCCCTCAACCGCGCGGTGCTGGCGGCCGGTGCGGAGCCGCACCTCAGGCTCAACTACCCGGAACAGAGCGCCGATCTGCTGGAACTCGTCAGCGAGACCGTGCTCGGAACCGAGCCCAACGTGCAGCTGTCCGAGATGCAGCAGATGGACGCCTTCGTGCGGGTGGGCGCTCCCGAGAACTCCCGCGCTTTGCAGGGCGCGGACGGCGCCAAGCTGGCGCGCCTGACGCGGCGCATGCAGGAGGTGACCCGCACGCGGCTCGGCAAGCGCTGGGTGGTGACGCTCTTCCCCACCGCGGCGTCGGCCCAGGAGTCGGGCATGTCCACCGGCGAGTACGAACGGTTCGTGTACGGCTCCATGTTCCTCTACGACGACGACCCGGCCGCCAGGTGGCGGGAGCTGGGCGCCAGGCAGCAACGCTTGGTGGAGCGGCTCGAGCGGGCCGAGCAGGTCCGTATCGAAGGTCCCGGCACGGACCTCAGCCTGAGCGTCAAGGGCCGCAAGTGGATCAACTCGGACGGCAAGCGCAACATGCCCTCGGGCGAGGTGTTCACCGGACCCCTGGAGGACAGCGCCAACGGCTCCATCAGCTTCGGCATCCCTTCCAACGTGGACGGCGCGCTGGTGGAGGGCGTGCGCCTGCGCTTCGAGGACGGCAAGGTGGTGGAAGCCACGGCGGAGCGGGGGCAGGACCTGCTCGACGAGAAGCTGGCCACCGACGACGGCGCCCGTTTCCTGGGCGAGCTCGGCATAGGCACCAACCCCCACATAGACCGGCCCACGCTCAAGACCCTCTACGACGAGAAGATCTTGGGCACCATCCACCTGGCGCTGGGCCGCTCCTACGACGAGACGGGCGGCACCAACCGGAGCGCCATCCACTGGGACCTGGTGTGCGACCTGCGCTCCGAGGGGCGGGTGCTGCTGGACGGCGAGCCCTTCCTGGAGAACGGCCGACTGGTCGGTTGAGTCAGGGCGCGCGGCGAGGCGGCCTCACCGCGCGCTCCACCCCAGGTCCATCTTCAGCACGCTGCCGGTGGTGGCCCACGCCTCCGGCGAGGCGAGGTAGGCCACCATGCCGGCCACGTCGGCCGGGTCGAGCATGCGCTTGATGGCCACGCCGGCGAGGAACACCTGCTGCTCCACTTCCTCCTCCGCCAGCCCGCGCGTGCGGGCCTGAGCGGCTATCTGGTCGGTCACGAGCTTGGTGCGCACGTAGGCGGGCGCCACCACGTTGCACGTGATGCCGTGCTCGCCGCCCTCCAGCGCAGTAACGCGCGCCAGACCCACCAGCCCATGCTTGGCGCTCACGTACGCCGCCTTGTAGGGGCTGGCGCGCACGCTGTGCACGCTGCCGATGTGCACGATCCGCCCCTGCCCCGAACGCTTCAGGGCGGGCCAGGCGTACTTGGTGAGCAGGAAGGGGGCCGTGAGCATGAGCCGCAGGATGAACTCCCAGCGCTCCTCGGGGAACTCGTCGATGGCGTCTATGTGCTGCACGCCCGCGTTGCACACGAGCACGTCGAGACGTCCGAAACGTTCCAGCGTGGCGTCCACCGCCGCCCGGCAGCCGTAAGGGGTGCTGAGGTCCGCGGCCACGAAGGCCCCGCCCAGTTCCTCGGCGCGAAGCGCGCCCGCCTCGTCGATGTCCGCGATCATCACCCGGTGACCGTCCGCCGCCAAGCGCTCCGCGCACGCCAGACCGATGCCGGCGGCGGCGCCCGTAACTAGCGCTACGCGTGCTTCGTCACTTCCGTTCGTCACGATCTCCTCCGCTACTCCGCGGGCCTGGGCCCCGTCCGGGTCTGCTCTCCTAAGGTGCAGTTAGGGTGCCCGACCGGCTGTTCGCCCGAGCGCCCGGTCAGGTGCCCGCTGAGGGCGACGATAACCGTCTTCCGCGCAGGAGCGTACGGGCGTACGGCCGGCGGGCCCAGGGCCGCTTGGCGGGGAGCGAGGTAGCTCCTCCCTGGGGCTCCTCCCTGTGGCTCCGCCTGGGGCGCCTGCAAGGGCGCGCGGAACTGCTGGTCGTGCGGGCCCACTTTTCTGCGAGCTCGCGCAGGTCCGGCCTCGTCCCAACCCCCATTTCTGCGTGCTCGCGCACCGGGTCTGGCGAGGGGTACCGGGCCCCGCTCACCCACCGAGCCCAGGTGTTCACAGCTATTGCGCCGGCGCCCCCGGATTGGGTAAACTCCTACCTTGCTGGCCACGCCGAAGTGGCGGAATCGGTAGACGCGCATGATTCAGGGTCATGTGTCCGCAAGGACATGGGGGTTCAAGTCCCCCCTTCGGCACCACCGGAACAGCAGCGAGGGGCTCCCACTAACCAGGGAGCCCCTTGCTTTTTCATCTCGGGGCGCACGGGCGCCATGTCGCCTCGGGCGCGTCGGGAGGTGGGATTCAGGCCCGTCTCTCCACCTTCTCGGCCCTATCGCCTCTATCGCTCTTCTCGGTACCTTCCAGTTCCTCCAGCTCGCCCAGCCGCCTGAGCACCTCGACCACCTCGCTGAGTAGCGCCAGGCGGTTGCGCCTGAGTTGGACGTCGTCCACCATCACCAGAACGTTGTCCAGGAAGTCGTCCAGGGGAGCCTTGAGGCTCACCACGCGCGCTATGGCGTCCTCCACCCCGCTCAGTTCGTGCTCGGGCGGATCGCGCAGGTCCCAGGCAGGCAGCTGCTCCTCCGCAGCGGCCAGCAGCCGGTGCACGCCGGTACGGGCCGTGGCCAGCGCTTCGTGAAGGGGCGCCTCGGCCGGCTCTCGGAAGTGGGCCTCGCTCACCTCAGTGCTCTCGTCGGCCTTGGCGGCCAGGTTGGCAGCCCGTTTGTAAAGCGCCATCAGGTCGTCCGCCTCGGGCGAAGCGAGAAGCGTCCTCAGCAGCTCCACCCGGCGGGCGGCGCCTATCACGCTGCGGGAGCCCCGCACGGCGGCGCGCACCACGGGAACGGAGGCGCGGTCCTGCAGCAACACCGCCACGCGGTCCCACACGAACTCCTCCACGGAGCGCCTGGTCTCCTCCCCCACCTCGACCTCGCTGCGCTCGTACGGCTGCGCCGCCACCGCAACCAGGTCGGCCAGTGGGAGCTTCCAGCCCTGGGCGGAGAGCACGCGCGCCACCGCCAGCCCGTCGCGCCGGAGGCCGAACGGGTCCGCCGAACCCGAGGGGCGCCGGCCCAGCGCGAAGAAGCCGACGAGCTTGTCCAAGCGGTCGGCCACGGCCAAGACCGCTCCCGCCACCGTCTGGGGCACCTCGTCCTCGTACGTGCGGGGCCGCACCCCGCCGAGTAGGGCGTCCGCGGCGGCCACGGGTTGACCCTCCGCCAGCGCGTAGGCCCGCGCCATCACGCCCTCCAGCTCCGGGAACTCGTAGACCATGTCGGTGGCGAGGTCGGCGCGGAAGATGGGGATGGCGCGCCGCACGGCCTCCGACTCCTCCTCACCGATGCCGAGCGCGCTAAGCAGAAGCTCCGCGGCCTCGCCGACCCGCTCGGTCTTGTCGGCCATGGAGCCGAGCTCCTTCTGGAAGGCGATGCCGGTGAGGCCCCAGGCGTGCTGCGAGAGGCTCTTGCGGAGGTCCGACTGCCAGAAGAAGCGCGCGTCGTAGAGGCGCCCGGCAAGCACGTGCTCGTACCCCTGGCGCACCACGCTCTCGTCTTCCACACGGTTGTTGGAGACGCCCACGAACCTGGCCGCCAGCTCGCCCGCCCGGTCGCGGGTCGGGAAGAAGCGCTGGTGCGTGATCATCACGGTGGCCAGCACCTCCTCGGGCAGCTCCAGGTATTCGTCCTGGAACGCGCCCAGGATGGGGAAAGGCCACTCCACCAGGTCGGCTACCTCGTCGAGCAGCTCGCTGTCGGTGTAAGGCTCCAGCCCCGCCGCGCGCGCTACTTCCTCCACGCCCTCCGCGGTGGCCGCCCGGCGCCGCTCCCTGTCCGCCAGCACCCAGGCGCCCTCGAGCACGCCCAGGTAGTCGTCGGGTGAGGACACCGGCACCTCGGCGGCAGCCAGGAAGCGGTGGCCGCGGGTGGTACCGCCGGACCTGACGCCCGCCACCTCTAGATCCAGGACGGTGTGGCCGAAGAGCGCCAGCAGCCAGGCCACGGGCCTGACGAAGGGCGTGGTCTCGTCGCCCCAGCGCATCTTGCGGGGCGCCGGCAGGTCCTTCACGACCTGGGCCAGCAGCTCCGGCAGGAGCTCGGCGGTGCTCACGCCGCCCCGCTGCACGGTGGCGTAGAGGTACTCGCCCTTGTCGGTGGCGCGGCGCTCGAGGGCGTTCACGTCAACCCCGTTCTTCTCGGCGAAGGCGAGCGCGGCCCGCGTGGGCGCCCCCGCCTCGTCGAACGCCACGGCGGCAGGCGGACCGCGCAGTTCGTCGTGCCGCACGGCGCTGGCGCCGGGCAGGCCGCGCGCGATGACGGCCAGGCGGCGGGGCGAGCCGTAGGCTTCCGTCGCCTGGGCGGGCACGTCGGCGGCGCGCAGGCGCTCGCCCAGCAGCGCGGCCAGGGCCTCGCTGCCCTCCTTCACGTACCAGCTCGGCAACTCCTCGGTGCCTATCTCGAACAGCAGATCGGTCATCTGGGGGCCTTCCGAGTCCGCAGGCATCAGTTCCCCCCGCTCGTCTGCGCGGCGCCGAGCTCGCCTTCGCTCTCCAGGTAGAGGCGGGCCGTGGCCTCGGCCAGGCGCCTCACACGCTGCACGTAACCCTGGCGCTCCGTGTGCGAGAGCACCCCGCGGGCGTCCAGCAGGTTGAAGGCGTGCGAGCACTTGAGCACGAACTCGTAGCCGGGGTACACCAGGCCCTCGTTGAGGAGGCGGTTGGCCTCCACCTCGAACAGGTCGAACAGTTCCCGTTGGAGCGCCTCGTCGGACAGTTCGAAGTTGTAGCGGGAGTGCTGCACCTCGAAGTCGCGCCTCAGGTCGCCCAACGTGACGCCCGGCGCGTACTCCACCTCGAACGCGTGCTTCTTGTCCTGCAGGTACATGGCCAGCCGCTCCAGACCGTAGGTGAGCTCCACGGAGACGGGTTTGCAGTCGAAGCCGCCGACCTGCTGGAAGTAGGTGAACTGGGTGATCTCCATGCCGTCCATCCACACTTCCCAGCCGAGCCCCCAGGCGCCCAGGGTGGGCGACTCCCAGTTGTCCTCCACGAACCTGATGTCGTGCGCTTTCGGGTCGATGCCCAGTTCGTAGAGAGAATCCAGGTAGAGCTGCTGGGTGTCCGCAGGCGACGGCTTGAGGATGACCTGGTACTGGTAGAAGTACTGGAAGCGGTAGGGATTGGCGCCGTAGCGACCGTCCGCCGGTCGGCGGCTCGGCGCTATGCCGGCCACGCGCCAGGGCGCGCTACCTAAGGAGCGTAGGAAGGTGGTCGGGAAGAAGGTGCCGGCACCCACTTCTGTGTCGACGGGGGGCGCTATGACGCAGCCCTGCTCCGCCCAGTAGCGGTCTAGCCGGAAGAGGAGTTCCTGGAAAAGCATGCCTCTCCTAAGCCTGCCCCAAGGTGGCGTCCACGGCCTTCGGCCGGGTGGCGGTGACTACCGGATATGAGGGGGGCGTCCCCAACCCTGAAGGAAATGGTAACGAAACTCGGGTGAGGTCTCACGCCAGGCGGGTACTATAGCACCATGCCCGAGTGGCCAACCCCGCCCTTTCATCCCTTCGCAGGTGGGGCTAAGCCACCTACGGCTTGGAGGACGCCTTGAACAGGTACGACGACAGAGCACGCCTGGTCTTCCATTTCGCGCGGAAGGAAGGCACCGATTTCGGCCACGCCATGATCGGCCCGGAGCACCTGCTGCTGGGCCTCATGCGCGAGAACGGCACGGCCAGCAAGGTGCTTACGGAGTTCGGTGCGTCCCTAGAACTGTTCCGCCGCCAGGTCGAAGAGATGGTCGGCCGCGGCGACGGCACACTTCGCAACGAGGCCGCCGCCATCACTCCGAGGGCGCGACGCGTCATGGAACTTGCCGGCTCCGAAGCACGAAGCCTAGGATCGAACGTCATAGCCACCGAACACATCCTCCTCGGCATCATCCGGGAGGGCGACGGCGTGGCTTACCGCATACTCCAGAACCTGACCCGCGACGTAGACGCCGTGCGTTGGCGCATCCTCGCGGCAGCCGACCCCAAGAACCAAGCCGAGACGGTCAACACGCCGTTCCTCGACGAGTACGCGCGCGACCTCACCACCGAGGCCCAGGACGGCAAGCTCGACCCCGTCATCGGCCGCACGGAAGAGATAAGGCGCGTAATCCAGATCCTCTCCCGCCGCACCAAGAACAACCCGGTCCTCATAGGCGAGCCCGGGGTGGGCAAGACGGCCATCGTGGAGGGGCTGGCGCAGGCCATCACCGAGGGCCGCGTGCCGCCCAACCTGCTCAACGTGCGGGTGCTGTCCATCGACCTCAGCAACGTGGTCGCCGGCACCAAGTACCGCGGTGAGTTCGAGGAGCGCCTGCGGCAGATCATCGAGGAGCTGCGCAACGCCCGCGTGGTGGCCTTCATCGACGAACTTCACACCCTGGTAGGCGCCGGCGGAGCCGAGGGCACGCTCGACGCCGCCAACATCCTCAAGCCGCCCCTGTCGCGCGGCGAGGTGCAGGTCATCGGGGCCACCACCACCGGCGAGTACCACCGCTACATCGAGAAGGACGCCGCGCTCGAGCGGCGTTTCCAGCCCGTCATCGTGCTGGAGCCCTCACCCGAGGAGTCCCTCGAGATCCTGGTGGGCCTGCGCGACAAGTACGAGTCGCACCACGGCGTGGTGATTCCCACCGAGATGCTCGAGATGGCCGTGCGCTTCGGCGAGCGGTCACTGCCGGGCCGCAACTTCCCCGACAAGGCCATCGACCTAATCGACGAGGCCGCCTCCCGCACCAGGCTCAACAAGTCGCTCGGCTTCCCCGTGCTCGAGGAGGAGGACGGCACGCCCATCGTCAGCCGCGAGGACCTCGAGGCCGTGGTCGACTCCTGGGGCGGCATCTACGTGGACGACCAGGACCACGAGAAGCTCGCCCAGATCGAACAGCATCTGCAGAAGGTCGTCATCGGCCAGCGCGACGCCATCCGGTCGCTCGGGGCCGCCCTGCGGCGCTCGCGCGTCGGCCTCGGCGGCCGCACCCGCGTGTCCGCCTCCTTCCTGTTCGTGGGGCCGTCCGGCACGGGCAAGACCTTCCTGGCCAAGCAGCTGGCCGTGCAGCTCTTCGGCAGCGAGCGTGCCCTAGTGCGCCTCGACATGAGCGAGTTCCAGGAGCCGCACTCCATCAGCAAGCTCATCGGCGCCCCGCCGGGCTACGTGGGCCACGAGCAGGGCGGCCGCCTCACCGAGGCCGTGCGGCGCCAGCCGTTCAGCGTGGTGCTGCTCGACGAGATCGAGAAGGCGCACCCCGACATCTACAACACGTTCCTGCAGGTGCTGGACGACGGACGCCTGACGGACGGCCTGGGCCGCACGGTCGACTTCCGCCGCGTGATCCTGATCATGACGAGCAACGCGGGCTTCAACCGCCAGGGCGCCAACATCGGCTTCCAGGCGGGCGCCCCCGTCTCGGCGGAGATACCCCTCCGGAGCATCTTCAGTCCCGAGTTCCTCGACCGGCTGGACGAGGTCATCACGTTCGACACCTACGAACGCGAGGACGTGGTGTTCATCACCAACCAGATGCTGGACGAGATCCGCCGCGAGCTGCTGGCGCGCGACATCCAGGTCACCTTCTCCCCCGAGGTGGCGCCGTTCCTCGTGGACCAGCTGCCGCAGGGCGAAAGCGTGCGCCCACTCAGGGGCGTCATGCGCGAGCACATCGAGGACCCCCTCTCCACCGAGCTGCTGGAGCACGGTTCGGAGGAGCCGCTCCTCGTCACCATCGAGGATGGCCGCACCATCTTCGCGCGGCCCGTCCCCCTGGTCTGATCGAAGCGCCCGCCCCGATGTTCGGCAAGTCTCAGAACATCGGGGCGGGCGCGCCTATGCTGTGTGCATAGAGGCCCTGTACATGGACCTTGTACATAGGGGCGAAGAAGGAGCAGTTCCGCGAGGATGGCAAGAAGCGTCACGACCTACGTCTGCACTGAGTGCGGTAGCAGAAGCCCGGCCTACCTGGGCCGCTGCCCGCGTTGCGGCGAGTGGGGCACGTTGGAAGCCGAGACCAACGCACCCGCGCGGTCCACGGGCACCAGCGCCGCAGGCCGGCGGCTCGAGTCCGTGCGGCTGGAGGACGTGCTGGACAGCGAGCTCACCCGGCGCTCCAGCGGTGACGACGAGGTGGACCGTGTGCTGGGCGGCGGCTGGGTGGTGGGCTCCGCGCTGCTCATCGCAGGCGAGCCCGGCATCGGCAAGTCCACCCTGCTCCTGCAACTAGCGCAGAACACCGTGCAGCAGGGCCGCTCGGTCCTGTACGTGGCGGGCGAGGAGTCGCCCTCACAGGTGCGCATGCGGGCGGACCGGCTCGGGCTCGGCAGCGGCATGCAGCTCACGCGCGAGAACGAGGCGCGCGTCATAGCCGACCACCTGCGCTCCGGGGCGCCGGACCTGGTGATAGTCGACTCCATCCAGACCCTGGTGGTAGACGAGGGCGGCGTTCCCGGCACCGTCTCGCAGCTGCGCGACTCCACCGCGGTGCTCGTGGAGGCGGCCAAGGAGTCGGGCTCCACGCTGGTGCTCATAGGCCACGTCACCAAGCAGGGCTCCATAGCCGGCCCCAAGATCATCGAACACGTGGTGGACGCCACCTTCGCGCTGGAGTCCGCCGCTGGCCTGCGCGTGCTGCGTTCGCTGAAGAACCGCTTCGGCGCCACCGGCGAGGTGGGCGTGTTCGAGATGACCGGCACGGGCATGCAGGCGGTCAAGAACCCCTCCGAGGCGTTCCTGGCCGAGCGGCCCGAGGGCGCACCCGGCTCGGTGGTGGTGGCCGCACTCGAGGGTCAGAGGCCGCTGCTGCTGGAGGTGCAGGCGCTGGCCTCCAAGAGCCCCTACTCGGCGCCCAGGCGCGTGGTGCAGGGGCTCGACCAGCGGCGGGTGGACGTGGTGCTGGCCGTGCTGGAGCGGCGCCTGCAGCTGCCGCTCGACACACTAGACATCTTCGTCAACGTGGCCGGCGGGCTACGACTCACGGACCCCGGCGCCGACCTGGCGGTAGCGGCCGCCGTCTACTCCGCCGTCACCAACCGCGCCGTGCCGGAGCGGACGGCTCTGGTGGGCGAGGTGGGTCTGGCGGGCGAACTGCGCTCGGTGGGCCAGCTGGGCCGCCGCCAGGAAGAGGCCAGGCGCGCCGACCACCCGCGCCTCATCGGCCCCCGCTCACGCGAGCTCAAGGACGGCGTCCGGACCCTAAGCGAGGCCCTGGCGTTACTGTGGGGCGACCGATGAAGCGCCCGGAACGAACCGACGAGCAGGACGGCAGCACCGACGCCACCACATTGGGCGCCGCGCTGGCTCGGGGCCTGCTCAGCCTGGCGGGCGGGCTGCTCGGCTACTTCCTGGGGCAGCTGCTGATCGGTGGGTCGTTCCTCTCGGGACCCAACAACCTCCTGTATCTAACGGCGGTCGGCGTCATGGTGGGCTATCTGGTGTCGGGACGTGTGGCGCGGCGCTTCGGGCGCTTCTGGGCCCGCGCCGTGGACCGGCTCACCAACCTTCCGCCGGACGGGGTGCTGGCCGCCTTGGCGGGCGCCACTCTCGGCCTCCTCGTCACGGTGCTGCTCAACAACGTTCTGGCCGCCATGCCCGGCTTCACCTGGTACTGGTCGCAACTCATCGCCGCCATCCTCGTGCTCGGGCTGGGCGGCTTCTTCGTGGCCAACCGCAAGCTCATACCGTTCCTCAGGCCGCACGACGCGCAGGAGCAGCCCACGCGCCGCGTGGCGAGAGTGACGGACAAGGTCATCGACACCTCCGCCATCATCGACGGCAGGCTGGCCGCGGTGGTCGAGACCAACTTCCTGGAAGGCAAGCTGATCCTCCCCCACTACGTGCTGACGGAGCTGCAGCGCATCGCCGATTCGGACGATCAGCTGCGCCGCCAGCGCGGACGGCGCGGGCTGGAGGTGCTCGACAAGCTGGTGGAGAGCGACCGGGTGACCACGGAGGTCGTGCACGTGGAGAACGCCAAGGGCCCGGTCGACGACCGGCTCGTGAAGCTCTGCCTCGAGCGTGGAGCGGCCCTGGTGACCACGGATTACAACCTCAGCCGCGTGGCCGCGCTGCAGGGCGTGAAGGTCCTCAACCTGCACCAGCTCGCGAGCTCCGTGAAGGCCAGCTACCTGCCGGGTGAGCGCCTGGCGCTGGGCATCGTGCGGCAGGGGCGGGAGGCCGGGCAGGGCCTGGCCTACCTGGAGGACGGCACGATGGTGGTGGTGGAGGGCGCCGGCGACTCGGTCGGCGAAACGCTGGAGGTGGTGGTCACCTCGAGCCTGCAGACCAACATGGGTCGCATGATCTTCGCCAAACCCGAGCAGCTCGAGCTTGCCGTTCAGGAGAAGACGTCTTGACAGGCCCCAGCACAGGAACCTAAGCTCGGTGACGCCCTGGCCCGCGAGGGTGGGCCGGACGCCCAGGACCTGCGGGGCCCGCGCCCTGCTGCTATGATGTCCGGGCTAACCCCCTTGGGGCCTTAGCTCAGCTGGGAGAGCGTTCGCTTTGCAAGCGAGATGTCGCCGGTTCGAGTCCGGCAGGCTCCACCAAGGTAGACCCGTAAAGGACCCCGCAGCCGGACCCCGGCTGCGGGGTTCTTGCGGGAATCCACCGAGTAGCGCCCGGAGGGAGGCGTGACGCAATGCGGGACATTCGTCCTGAGTGGGGCACAAAATCGTTTGTGCTAGATTAGGCCGAGAACAACACTGGGCCTGCACCCCGCAGTTGCGTACAGCACAGGGCCGACACCATGCCCTGGCGCTAGTAGGAGGTCGAACTGAGCGTCATCTGTTTCTATCCGTCGTGGCTCGCCATCGTGGCCTGCCCGGGTTCGTCTGAGAGCTTCCTAACGCCCAGCTTGCAACATGAAAGGGAGTGCGCTGAGGTGCCTGCCTGATGCCCAACTATTTTCCGCCAAACTCGAACTCGTTCGTCCGATGGTTAGTCTGGGGCGGCGGCGTATTCGCCGTCCTCCTGATCGTCGCGCTGCCCTTATACGCACGCATGACCAACAACGCCGTAGGCGTGCCGGTCGAGCAGCCCATAGATTTCCCTCACAACATCCACGTGGCCGAGATGGGTCTCGACTGCCGCTACTGCCACACCTCGGTGGAGACCTCCAACACCGCGTCCGTACCGCCCACTGAGACGTGCATGACCTGCCACTCGCAGCTGCGCGTCGACACGCCTGAGTTGCAGGCGGTCGTGGCGAGCTGGAACAGCGGTGCACCCATCGCCTGGAACCGCGTTCACGACCTGCCCGACTACGCGTTTTTCGACCACTCGGCACACGTGAACAACGGTATCGGCTGCAGCAGTTGTCACGGCCGCGTAGATCAGATGGCGCAGATGTGGAAGAACGAGCCGCTGACCATGGGTTGGTGCCTCGAATGCCACCGCGATCCCACTTCTGAACTGCGACCCGTCAGCGAGGTGTTCAACATGTCCTACAAGCCCCTCTCGGACCCGATCGCGCAGGCCACCCTCGGGCAGACGCTCGTGGAGGCCTACCACATCGACACCGACAAGCTCATTCAGTGCTCCACCTGCCACCGATGACAGACGTCAAGACCGACTTCACCGACATCCGCGCGCGCCTCGCCAATAAGGAGGGCCCCTCCTTCTGGCGCAGCCTCGACGAGATCGCCGATACGGACGAGTTCCAGATCTTCCTGCAGCGGGAGTTCCCGCGCCAGGCCGCCCCACTCGAGAGCGGCATCCAGCGGCGCGACTTCCTGAAGCTGCTCGGCGCCAGCATGGCCCTCGCGGGCCTCTCCGCGTGCGCCCGGCCGCCCCAGGCGCACGAGAAGATCGTGCCGTACGTGCAGCAGCCGGACGTGATCACGCCAGGACGCCCGCTCTTCTTCGCCACGGCCGTTACCTACGGCGGTTACGCCGAAGGCGTGCTCGCCGAGTCGCACCAGGGTCGCCCCACCAAGCTGGAGGGCAACCCCGACCACCCGGCCAGCCTGGGAGCCACCTCGGCCACCACGCAGGCCCTGGTCCTCTCCCTCTACGATCCCGACCGCGCCCAGGAGGTGCGGCAGGGTGAGGACGACAGCAGCTGGGAGGCGTTCTACGACGCTCTCCAGGACGCGGTGGGCGGTCTCGATCAGGGAGCCGGCCTCGCCATCCTCACCGAGAACGTCACGTCGCCCACGATGGCGTCCCAGCTGCAGGCCGTGCTGGACGCCTACCCGCAGGCCCGCTGGTTCCAGTACGACCCGCTCCACTCCGACGGGGCGCTCGAAGGCGCCCGGAGCGCGTTCGGCACCGACGCAACTCCCATCTACGACTTCTCGCAGGCCGACGTTGTGGTCTCGCTCGGTGCGGACTTCATGGACCGCGGTCCCGCTCGCCTGGCCTACGCCAGGGCGTTCGCGGACAGGCGCCGCCTGCGCACCGTGCGCGACACCGCCACCATGAACCGCCTCTACCAGCTCGAGCCCAGCCCCTCGGTCACGGGCACGCTGGCCGATCACCGCGTTCCGCTCAAGCCCAGCGACCTCGCTGCCGCAGCCGCCGCCCTGGCCGCCGAGATCGGCGCTGGCGGTGCCGGCTCGCGGCCGCAGGCGTTCTCGCAGCAGGTGTGGGACGCCATGGTGGCAGACCTCCAGGCCAACCAGGGCAGCAGCATCGTCATCGCGGGCGAGGATCAGCCTCCCGTCGTGCACGCGCTGGCCCACGCGCTCAACGAGGCCCTCGGCAACGTGGGCACCACGGTGCGCTACGTCATGCCCGCCGC
>CAZPWN010000011.1:0-13653 GCA_964590475.1 uncultured bacterium
CACGTAGGAGCGCATGGGCTTCATCCTGAACGAGTAGAGCGCCTTGTCGCCGATGGGGAAGTTGGTGGCTATGACCACGTCGTTGGCGGTGACCTCGCCACCCTCCACGGCCACCGTGCAAGGGGCGCCGTGCTCGTAGGAGAGCACGCGGGTCCCTTCGAAAACGTGGCTGCCCTCGCCGGGCAGGCGGCGGGCCAGATCGAGCAGGTACTTCAGCGGGTGGAACTGGGCCTGACCCTCCAGTTTGACGGCCGCCGCCACCTCGAAGGGTAAAGGCGTGTGGCTGGCCGCCTCGATGGCCAGGCCGACCTTGCGGCCAGCCTCCACCTCGGCACGGAACGACTCCTCGTCGTCGGGGTCTTCCGTGTAGGTGTAAGCCGTGGTGGTCCGCAGGTCGCACTGGATGCCGAAGTCGCCGACGCGGCGGCGCACCTCCGCGATCGCCGCCTTGTTGGCGTCGGCGTACGCGCGCGCCTTCTCCTCACCGAAGTTGCCGATCAGCTTGTCGTAGACCAGGCCGTGAAGCGCCGTCACCTTGGCGGTGGTGTTACCAGTAACTCCCTGGCCTATGCGCCGCGCCTCCAGCACGGCCACGCTCTTGCCGGCCTCCTTGAGGTAGGTGGCGATGCTGATGCCCGCCAGGCCGCCGCCGATGATCGCCACGTCCACGGCCACGTGACCCAGCAGCCTGGGGTAATCACTCTCGCTTACGGTGGCTTGCCAGAGGGAGGTCGGTCGACCCGGCAGTGGGGATGTGGAAGGTTCCATGTGTGATTGTGCGCAAAACCGCCGCGTGAAGCGGTACGCGTGTCGCAACCGGTGGCGCTCCGCCGCGCGGGGGCCGGTCAGAACATGCCTCCGCCGCTCGTTCCGCCACGGCTGCCGGAGCCGTACAATCGCCGGGTGTCACGCCTGAGGGCCCTTCGCCGCCGCAACATCGGGCCCGTTACGTTCGACGTGGCCCTCGCTCTCCTGATCCTCTACGTCATCTGGGGCTCCACCTACCTCGCCATAAAGTTCGCGGTGGAGGACCTGCCGCCGTACCTCATGCTCTCCGTCCGCTTCGTGCTGGCCGGCGCGTTGATGTACGGCTTCATGGCGTGGCGTGGTGAGAAGCGGCCGCCGCTCCGGCAGGCGCTCGGCTCCGCGGCCGTGGGAGTCCTGTTGCTGGTGGGCGGTATGGGAACCGTGGGCCTGGCGCAGTCGTTCGGCGCCCCGTCGGGCCTGGCGGCGGTGATGGTGGCCACCATGCCGCTCTGGCTCACCCTGCTCCTGGCCTTCGGCGGCGAGCGCGCCGGCCGTGGCGAGTACCTGGGGATGTTCATCGGTCTCGTCGGGGTGCTGCTTATCAACCTCGAGACCGACCTGCGGAGCAACCCGCTGGCGGCGGGGCTGCTCCTGCTCGCCCCCTTCTCGTGGGCGCTGGGCTCCGCCTTGAGCCGCCGCTTGCCGCAGGTGCCGGGCGGCATGGGCTCCGCGGTGCAGATGCTGGCGGCCGGGGTCCTCTTCCTGCCGCTGGGCCTACTGCGCGGCGAGGCCGTCAGCGGTCCGCCAACGGCGAGCTCGCTCGCCGCCCTCGCTTACCTGGTGGTGTTCGGTTCGCTTATCGGCTTCAGCGCCTACGTCTACCTGCTGAACGCGCGCGTGAGGCCCGCTCTGCTCACGTCGTACGCGTACGTCAACCCGGTGGTGGCGGTGCTGCTCGGCGTGCTCTTCGCGGGTGAGCGGGTGGGCCTGCCGGGGCTCGCCGGCATGGCGGTGGTGGTGGCGGCCGTGGTGCTGGTGGTGCGCTCCAGCCGCGAACGTTGACCCCGGGCCAACGCCACTAGCTCGCGCGCCGGTCCACCAACCAGATGCCCACCGCCGTGCACACGAGCGCGAACGCAGCCATGTAACCGAGGTGCACGGCAACCTCCCCGAAACCCCAGGCGTGATAGGCCAGGCCCTTGAAGGCGTCCATGGCGTGGCGCATGGGCAGCGCCTCGGAGAGGGTGAGCAGCACGCGGTTGCTCACGATCTCGATGGGCCAGTACGCCCCGCCGATCATGGCCATGGAGACGGCCACTATGGGGATGACCACGTTCATCTGCTGCGCGTTGTTCACCACTCCGGCCAGCAGCATGCCGAGGGCCGTTATGGCCGCGCAGTAGGCCGCGGCCACCACCAGCGCCACGCCCCAGTTGGGGCCGGTGTCCACCCCGAAGCCCAGCCGGAACACCGTGAACACCACCAGCAGCTGCACCATGCCCGTTAGGAACGTGTAGACGAAGTGGCCACCGAACATGCTGGCCTTGCTGGCGGGGGAGACGATGACGCGGTCCCAGATGCCCATGCGCCGCTCCTCCAGGATCATGTTCACGCCGAACAGCAGCGTGAAGGTCACGAAGAAGAGCCCCATGCCGAACATCCCCTGCGTGCGCGGGTCGTAGGCGAACTCCTCCGCCGACTCCACCTGCGTGCTCGCCACGCTGAGCGCGGGCTGCTGCAGCCTGTCGTTCACGGCCGCGCGCAGCTGGTCCACCTCGTCGCCGTCCGCCGCGGCGCGCAGCGTGAGCTCCTCGCGGTAGACGCTGCTCACCCAGCTGGACAGGGCGGGGGTGCTCTCGTCGCCCGGCGGCGCGTACAGGTGCCACGACCCTTGGCCCACGCGGAGGAGCACGCCGGAGCGGTTCGACTCGATGCGCCTGAGGACCGTCTCGGCGTCATCCGTCAGTTCGAAGTCGAAGCTGGTGGACGCGTTCAGCCGCTCCACCCAGGCGGCCGCCGCAGCGGGCGCCATGCTGGCTTCCGCCACCACCGGCACGGTGAGCGAGCTGGTGGCCTGCACGCCGAACACCAGGGCCATGACCACGCTCATGACGATCATGGCGAGGAACGGCCAGGGCACGCGGAGGGTCTGGCGGAACTGGGTGAGCAGGATGGAGCCCATCAGCCGTCCGCCTTGCGGGGGAACAGCACCACGGCCACCACCAGCAGCACGGCGCCGCCGACGAGCATGCGCACCATGTCGGGCCCGTAGGCCGGCGGGCCGAACCCCTTGGCCGCGTCCAGGAAGCCGTTCAGGGCCGCGCCGTTGGGGGTGAAGCCGCCGATGAGACCGAGGAGCGAGCTCGACTCCTCCACGGGGAAGAACGAACCGCCCAGCACCGCCAGCAGCGTCACCACCACGGAGTTGAAGACGTTGCTCATGGACTGGTTGTTGGTGCGGAAGTTGATGGAGGTGACGAGAGCGCCCAGAGCGCCGACGGCCAACGCCAACGTAGCGGCGATGCCCACCGCCCCGAACCAGAACTCGGCCGGCTGCCCCCGGAACGCCCCGAGCAGCAGCGTGGCGGCCACGAACAGTGTGATGACCTGGAAGAAGGCGATGACGGCGCCGGCCAGCGTCTTGCTGAGGAGGAAGGCGAGCGGCTGGGCGCCGCTCAGCAGCACGCGCTCGAACGTGTAGTGCGCGCGCTCCAGGTAGGCGCGGCCGGAGATGCTGCCGGCCACGAACAGCGCGAACATGGTGGCCATCCCGAAGGTGTAGAACGCCACGGACGACACGCGGTTACCCACCGCCACTTCCTCCACCGTGCCCGTCTGGGCCACGGGCGCCGCTGGAGCAGCCAGCAGCTCCTGGCTCAGCGCGCTCTGGAAGCTGACCTCCCGCGCGAAGGCGGTGACGATGTCGTTCACGATCCCCGCCCGCAGGGGCGAGGCGTCCGACAGCGCCACGTCGAGCTGCCCGCCGCCCTGGCCGAGGAGCATGCCGGAGAGCGTGTCCGCCGTGAACCCTGCCGGCACGGTGATCACGGCCTGCACCTCGTCAGCCGCCAGCCGCGCCCGCGCCTCCTCCTCCGTAAGCTCGTGAACGGTCATCAGCTCGGAGAGCTCCGGGCTGCCGAGTAGGGCTTCGACCATCTCGCGCGGCTCTACCCCTAAGGACGCGGCGGCCAGCGCCACGCGCTGCGGCACGGGCATCTCCGCCTGCGCCAGACGCCGCGTGAACTCCGCGCGGCCCGCCTCGGGATCATCCGCCTCCACCAGCGCCACGTGGATGTCGAGCTGCACCGGCCCGCCAGCGATGAACTGCCCGAGCGCCAGTCCGAGGATGCCGATGAGGATCATCGGCATGAGCAGGATCAGCGCCAGCTCCTTCAGGTCGCGCAGCTGGATGAGCAGGTCCTTGCGCAGGAACGCCAGCAGCGGGAAGCTGTTGGCGGCGCGCTTACCGCCGGTCTCGTCCGCCATCAGTCGCGGAGCTTCCGACCCGTCAGGTGAAGGAACACGTCTTCCAAGCTGGTGGTGCTTACGCTCAGGTTCGTGACGGTCACGCCCGCCTTCTCGGCTGCGTGCATGACGTCCAGCAGGGCCAGCCCGCCGCTGCGGGTCAGCCGCACGCCGTCGTCCAGCAGGGCCACCTGACCCGCGCCCGGCAGTGCGCGGAGCGCCTCCAGCAGCTGTTCCGGGTAGAGGTCGGCCTGCAGCAGCACCGCGCCGTCGTCACCGGCCAGCGCGCGCACGTCCTGCAGGCTGCCCTCGGCGATGACCTTGCCGTGGTCCATGACGTAGACCCGGTCGCACAGCTGCTCCACCTCCTCCATGTAGTGCGAGGTGTACAGCACGGTGAGGCCGCGCTCGACGTTGAGGCGCCTCACGGTGTCTAAGATGTGGTTGCGCGACTGCGGGTCGATGCCCACGGTGGGCTCGTCCATGATCACGATCTTCGGGTCGTGCAGCAGCGCGGCGGCGATGTTTATCCGGCGCTTCATGCCGCCCGAGTACTTCTTGATCTGATCCCGGCGCCGCTCCGTCAGACCCACCAGCTCGAGGGCGTCGTCGATGGCGCCCTTCAGCGCCGCGCCGCGCAGGCCGTACAGCCCGCCGAAGAACTCGAGGTTCTCCTGCGCGGAGAGCTCCGGGTACAGCGCGATCTCCTGCGGCACCACCCCCAGCGCCCGCCTCACGGCTTCCGGGTTCGAGTTCACGTTCTGCCCGGCGTACTCCACCAGGCCGGCGTCCGGTTGGACGAGGGTGGAGAGCATGGCTATGGTGGTCGACTTGCCGGCGCCGTTGGGTCCGAGCAGGCCCACGGACTCTCCGCGTCCTAGCCGCAGGCTTACGTCGTCCACCGCTACCGTGCCGTTGTAGGCCTTGCGAAGGTCCGTAGCTACTAACATCGGGCTCATGTTAGCGCCCAGGCCGTGGTGGGCTCATCATCCTTCCGGATGAGGCCCCGGGCCGGGCTGGGCGGCACGTACTTGGGCGGCACGTACTATGGACGCAGAGGAGCACTCACATGAGCGACCAGAACGGCAACCTTGGACCGGTAAGCAACTTCCTCCGTCACCACTTCAGGCACTTCAACGCCGCGGCCCTGGTCGACGCCGCCGACGGCTACAGGGCTCACCTGGACGAGGGCGGCGCCATGATGATCACCCTGGCGGGCGCCATGAGCACGGCCGAACTGGGCCTCTCGCTGGCGGAGATGATCCGGCAGGACAAGGTGCAGATCATCACCTGCACGGGCGCCAACCTAGAGGAGGACGTCTTCAACCTGATAGCCCACGACTTCTACGAGCGGGTGCCCAACTGGCGCGACCTCACGCCGGAAGACGAGCAGGCGTTACTTGACCGGCACATGAACCGCGTGACCGACACGTGCATCCCCGAGGGCGAGGCCATGCGCCGGCTGGAGTCGGCCCTGCTCGACGAGTGGACGCGCGCCGATCAGGCGGGCGAGCGTTACTTCCCGCACGAGATCATCTACCGGATCCTGAAGAGCGGCCGCCTGGAGGAGCACTACCAGATAGACCCCAAGGACTCCTGGCTACTGGCCGCCGCCGAGAAGAACCTCCCCATCATCGTGCCGGGCTGGGAGGACTCCACCAGCGGCAACATGTACGCCGCCGCCAACCTCTCCGGTGAGGTCAAGAACGTACATACGGTGCGCACGGGCATCGAGTACATGATGTTCCTGGCCGACTGGTACACGGAGATGGCGGCCGAGCGCTCCGTGGGCTTCTTCCAGATCGGTGGCGGGATCGCCGGCGACTTCCCCATCTGCGTTGTGCCCATGCTGGAGCAGGACCTGGAGCGCCCCACGCCGCTCTGGGGTTACTTCTGCCAGATCAGCGACTCCACCACCAGCTACGGCAGCTACTCGGGCGCCGTGCCCAACGAGAAGATCACCTGGGGCAAGCTCGGCATAGACACCCCCAAGTTCATCGTCGAATCCGACGCCACCATCGTGGCGCCGCTGATGTTCGCGCTGATCATGGAGCAGTAGCCCGAAGGGGCGAGGGCGCCTTGATGCGGTAGGACCGAGGCGGTAGGACCCTTGTTCCGTCCGGCCCAACGCGCGGCCGGAGCGTCCAAGCAGAAGTTGCGCATTTGCGCAGGATTCGATCAACTTCCTGCGCATTTCGGGGCTGCCTGGTGATAGCATGCCAGGCACCTACAAGCAGAGCCGTGGTAGCAGCCCGCCGAGAACCGGGCGCAGCTACCCACGCCACCCCCCCGAGCCTCTAGTTCGTCGCAGCCGACCGTACAAACGAGTTCCACCACCGAACGGACCAACAGTGCCCGGTCAGGAGAGGTGGACACCAAGGAGACCAGCATGCAGAACCCCACGCCAGCCGAAGCCCCCTCACCCTTCAGGTTCGTAAGTCTGGTGGTGGGCCTGCTACTGCTCCTCGCCGGCACCGCCCTTGCGCAGGACGACTGGGCCGCCGTGGAAGCCGCCGCTCAGGCGGAGGGCAAGCTCACGGTCTACACCGTCACCAGCCGCACCGTCACCGCCGGCGAGCGCTTCCAGGAGCTGACCGGCATCCAGGTCGACGTGGTGCGCCTGGGCGAGCAGGAGATGATCGAGCGCTCCTACCAGGAGGCCCGCGCGGGCGTGAACAACGTGGACGTCATCGTGCTGGAGGACTGGCCCGCCGCCAAGGAGCTGCTTAGCAACACGGGCTACTACGTCAACTTCGTGCCGCCCACCGCGCAGGCCAAGTTCGCGGAGCGTCACCAGGACCCGCTGGTGCTCGGTTACATCAACCGCGTCTTCGGCTACAACACCGAGGTGTACGAGGAGGATCCGTTCCGCAGCGTGTGGGACCTCACGCGCCCGGAGTTCCGCGGCAAGGTCATGATCCGCGACGTGGCCATCACGGGTGAGCACCAGAACGCCCTCACCGAGTTCATCCGCCGCGCCGATGACCTGGCGGCCGAATACGAGGCCATGTACGGCGAGCCGCTCGAACTCACCGAGGAGAACGCCGGCCTCGAGTGGATCAAGCGCTTCCTGCAGAACGACCCCATCATCATGACGAGCGACACGCGCATCGCGGAGGCGGTGGGCACGCGCGGGCAGGAAGATCCGCCCTTCGGCATGTTCTACGTGTACTCCAAGCACCGCGACATCCCCAACCTCGACCTGGCGCTGGCCGACAGCCGCGGCATGACCCCCAGCCTCGGCTACTACTACCCCATCGTGGTGCAGCTCTCGTCCACCGCGCGGAACCCCAACGCCGCCAAGATGTTCGTCGAGTACCTCACCACCATCGACGGCTTCGAGCCGTGGGCCGACTCGCCGGGCGTGTACACCCCCAACCCCGACCAGATCCCCTTCGAGGGCGACATGCCCTGGACCTGGTGGGAGGACCGCCTGTGGGGTTACGACATCGACTTCGCGCTCATGCACCGCGGTCAGGTCCTCGACACCTGGCAGAGGTACGTCCAGCGCTGATGCCGGCAGGTAGGCCTACAGTCCTGAACGCAACTCCGCGGCGGCGCCCACTCGGCGCCGCCGCGCCGAAGAGGTACGAAGCTAGATGACCGTTACGCCCATCAGGCGACTCTTCAACCGGATGAGGCTCCAGATCACGCCGCAGGTGATCCTGGCCATCGTCTTCCTGGCCGTGCTGGGCTACCTGGTGGTGGTGCCGCTCATAGTGCTGGTGCAGGAGACGTTCATCGTGCACCCGCTGGAGCGCTTCCAGATCCCCGGCTCCATGCCGGGCGACTTCACCACCGCGCACTGGGAGCGCACCTTCGTGGGGCGCGACTCGTTCGCCTTCTTCTACCGCCCGCTAATAAACACGCTCATCGTGGCCTTCAGCATGTCGCTCCTCGCCCTCGGCATCGGCGGCGGGCTGGCGTGGCTGGTGGTGCGCTCCAACCTGCCCCTCAAGGGCTTCATCTCCAACGCGGCCATCATCCCCTACATCATGCCGTCGTGGACCCTCGCCCTGGCGTGGATCACTATCTTCAAGAACCAGCGTATCGGCGGCCAGCAAGGCATATTCCAGGCGGTGACGGGCGTGGCCACGCCCGACTGGTTCGCCTACGGGCTCTTCCCCATAACCATCACCCTGGCGCTGCACTACTTCCCGTTCGGCTTCATGCTCATAGGCGGCGCGCTGCGCAACCTGGACGCGCAGCTGGAGGAGTCCGCCGAGCTGCTGGGCGCGCGGCGCTTCACGGTGCTGCGGCGTATAGTCTTCCCCCTCGTGCTGCCCGCTATCTTCAGCACCTTCCTGCTCACCTTCTCTAAGGGCCTCGGCACGTTCGGCACCCCAGCGTTCCTGGGCGGGCCGGTGCGGGAGTTCGTGCTCTCCACCGCGCTCTACGGCAACCTCATCGGTCAACGGCCCGGCATCGGCTACATCGCCGCGCTGGCCATGATCGCCTTCGGCGTGCTGGTGCTCTACATGAACCACCGCTTCCTGGGCGCGCGCCGGTCGTTCGTGACCGTCTCCGGCAAGGGCGCCCGCGCGAACCTCGCCAAGCTCGGCAGATGGCGTTGGCCCCTGGCCACGCTGGTCGTGCTCTTCATGTTGGCGGTGACGGTGGTGCCCATCGTGGCGCTGGCCGTGGACACCCTCATGCTCAGGCCGGGGACCTACAGCTGGGACAACCTGAGCCTCCACTACTGGCTGGGCGAGGCCAGCTACACCCTGGGCCTCGGCACGGGCGAGCCGGGCATCCTGCGCAACCCGCAGCTCATGCGCGCCCTGGGCAACACCATGAAGCTCGCTCTCGTAGTGGCGGTCATCTGCGGCGTGCTGGGCATGCTCATCGGCTACACCGTGGTGCGGCTGCGCGGCACCTTCGTCTCCAAGCTGCTCGATCAGATGGCGTTCCTGCCCTACCTCATGCCCAGCATCGCGCTCGGCTCCATCTTCCTGGCGCTCTTCGCGGTGCCGCGCGGACCCGTCCCGGCTCTCTACGGCACGTTCGCGCTGCTGATCATCGTCTGCGTGGTGAGTTACCTGCCCTACGCCGCCAAGGCGGGCACGTCCGCCATGCTGCAGGTGGGGCCCGAGCTCGAGGAGGCCGGCCTGATGGCCGGCGCCAGCTGGTTCACGCGCCTCAGGCGCATACTTTTCCCCATCCAGAAGTCCACCTACTTCTCGGGCATGCTGCTGCCGTTCATCTCGGTCACGCGCGAGCTCTCGCTGCTGATCCTGCTGGTTACGCCCGGCACGCAGCTGGCCACCACCATCACCCTGAAGTACACGGACCGCGGCTGGTACCCGTACACCAACGCCATGGTCCTGCTGCTCGTGGTGATCGTCATACTGAGCACCATCCTCAGCCGCCGACTACTCAAGACCGACCTGGCGAAAGGGTTGGGAGGTTGAAATGCCGACTATAAGCTTGCGAGGCGTTACCAAGCGGTTCGCCGGGGTCGAGGCGCCCGCCGTCAAGGAACTGGATCTCGAGGTAGAGAACGGCTCGTTCACCACGTTCCTCGGGCCCTCCGGCTGTGGCAAGACCACCACGCTCAGGATGATCGCGGGCCTGGAACAGCCCACGGAGGGCGAGATCTGGATCGGCGACACCTGTGCCTTCTCCCGCGACAGGGGCGTGTCGCTCGCGCCCGTCAAGCGCGGCCTCGGCCTCGTGTTCCAGAGCTACGCGCTCTGGCCGCACCTGACGGTGGAGGAGAACATCGCCTTCGGTCTGCGCGTACAGCGCGTGAAGCGCGCCGAGCTCAACGGCCGCGTCAAGGAGATAGCCGAGGCCATGCAGATCGGCGGTCTGCTGGGCCGCTACACCAGCGAGCTATCGGGCGGACAGCAGCAGCGCGTGGCCATAGCGCGCGTCCTGGTCATGCGGCCCAACGTGCTGCTGCTCGACGAACCGCTATCCAACCTCGACTCCAAGCTGCGGATGGACATGCGCGCGGAGCTCAAGCGCCTGCACCACGAGACGGGCGCAACCGTCATCTACGTCACCCACGATCAGCTCGAGGCGCTGACCATGTCCACCCACATAGCCCTGATGAACGACGGCGAGCTGCAGCAGTTCGCACCCCCGCTGGAGCTCTACGCGCAGCCCGCCAACCGCTTCGCGGCCGACTTCCTGGGCAACCCGCGCATCAACTTCCTGAGCGGCGTGGTGGAGCGGGTGGGCGCCGGCTTCGTGGCCCGCTGCGGCGGCCTAACGGTGCCGCTGGACGGCGTCACCGATCTGGACCACGGCAACTCCGTAACGGTAGGGCTCAGGGCCGAGGAGTTCGGCTTCGTCAGCGCCGAAGGGGCCGTGCCCTTCGCCGAGGCCGAAGTCACGGCCAGCCTGCCTACGGGGACCGACTGGTTCTACCGGGTACGGTACGGAGACACCGAGGTGACCGTGCGGGACAACGACCACCCGAACCTCGAGCCCGGCAGCACGGTCAACCTGGCGGCGTTCCCCAACCCCATCAAGGTGTTCGGTGACTCGGGCCGGCTCGCCGCCATCTCGTCAGTACCCAACCCGCAGCCCACTTCGGCGGCTCAAGCCGAACCGTCCCTCTCTTCCTGACCGGAGGTCGTCAGTTGAACAGTCAAACCCCCCTACTAGTCCTGACGGGCATGTCCGGCGCGGGCAAGACGCAGGCCATGAACGCCCTGGAGGACCTGGGCTTCTTCTGCATAGACAACCTGCCGCCCACCTTCCTGCCGCAGCTGGCGGACCTCTACACCACCGCGCTCGGCCAGGGGCGGCGGGTGGCGGTGGCGATGGACGCGCGGGGCCAGAGCGTGTTCGCCGACGTCTTCGAATCGCTGAACACGCTGCAGGAGCTCGAAGTGCCCCACAAGGTGCTCTTCCTGGACAGCACCGACGACATCCTGATCAGGCGTTTCTCTGAAACCCGCCGGCGCCACCCGCTGCGCCAGGACGCCAACCTGATGGAGCAGATCGCGCGCGAGCGGCGCATCCTCGCCGACGTGCGGGACCGCGCCGATCTGGTGATAGACACCTCGCTGCTCAAGCCCGCCGACCTGAAGGAACGGCTCGCACGCATGGTCACGGGGCAGTCGTTCGAGGACCAGATGACGGTCGAGGTGGTGTCGTTCGGCTTCAAGCACGGCGTGCCGCTCGACGCCGACATCGTCCTGGACGTGCGCTTCCTGCCCAACCCGTTCTACGAGCCGGGCCTGAGGCCGCAGACCGGTCTCGACGAGGACGTGGCGCGGTTCGTGATGGGGCACGAGGACGCCACCGAGTGGCTGACGGACACCGTTCAGTACCTCAGGCGCTGGTTGCCCGCCTACGCGCGCACCGGCCGCTCGCGCCTCTCCATCGCGGTGGGTTGCACGGGCGGGCAGCACCGCTCCGTGGCGCTGGCCGAGGCGCTGGGAGCCAGCCTGAGGCAGAACGCACCGGCCATGACCGTGAGGCACCGCGACCTGCCCCTCGCCAACCGCACCGCGTCCGAGGCCCTAACCACAAGCACCCCATGAGCTCAGGGGAACCGCAGCGGGGGGCTCCGGACGAGCAGTACGGGCCCCTGAGGTCCAGTCGCGCCATGATCCGCAGGCGGCGCGAGGTGATCATCTCGCTTCTGTACCGGCACGGGAACTGCGACGTGGGTCAACTGGCGCAGGAGGCCGGCGTCAGCGAGGCCACCGTGCGCCGTGACCTGGCGGCGCTGGAGGCGCAGGGCGTGATCGTGAGGCGCTGGGGCTCGGCGGAGATGCGGGCCGAGGTCAACTACCGCAACCCCTTCAAGCACAGGCTCGGCCAGCGCGACGTGGCCAAGCAGAGCCTCGCCCTCGCAGCGGCGGAGATGGTGCGCCCCAACATGGTCATCGGACTCTCCGGAGGCACCACCTGCACCCAGCTGGCGTGGGCGCTCAACGACAGGCCCACCAACATCGTCACGAACGCCGTGAACATAGCCATAGAGCTGCACGCCCTGCGCCGCGCCAAGATCATCCTCACGGGCGGCGTGCTGAAGCCGAACTCCTACGAGCTGATCGGCTCGGCGGCGGCCGACATCATCCGCAGCTACAACATCGAGATGTTCTTCTTCAGCTGCTCCGGCGTCAGCCAGCGCGGCTTCACCCGGCGCGACTTCGCGGAGGCGGCCATCGTGCGCAGCTTCATGGCCGTGAGCCAGCACAACGTCATGCTCGTGGACGACAGCAAGCTAGCCCTGGACCACGACACGCTGGTAGCGGCTTACGACGAGGTGGACACCGTGCTCTGCAACGAGCAGGTTCCCGCGGAGTGGCGCGAGCGCATGGCCAGCGGCGGCGCCACCGTGAGGGTGGTGCCCGAGGCCAGCGCCCCGCAGCTACGGGAGCTGGAAGAGGCGGAGGAGCGTTCCGCGCCGTTGCCGGACACCCCCGGCGATGTACTGGGACGGGTGCTCAGCGGCATGCGTGAGAGGAAGTACGAGGTGGACGCGGATTGATAGACCTACATAACCACCACCAGCGCTGCGGTCACGCCGAGGGCGACCTGGAGGGCGTGGCGCGCGCTGCGCAGGCCAAGGGCGTACGCGTCTTCGGCTGGAGCGATCACGCGCCGCTCTTCGCTGAAGCCGAGGACCACCCACGGCCCCGCATCCAGATGGCCAAGTCGGCGTGGCACGACTATCTGGCCGAAGCCGTGAACGTTCGACGCCGGCTACGCGCGGAGTTCCCGGAGTTCGACGTGCGCATCGGGGTGGAGGCGGACTACCTCCCCGGTACGGAGGCCCATTACCGTGAGGAGCTGGCGCGCCCCGAGCTCGACTTCGTGCTGGGCTCCGTGCACGAGGTGGGCGGGTGGCACATCTACGACGTCTCCACCTGGGAGGACGTGACGGAGTTCGACGAGTTCCACCGCGGCTACTGGCGCAACGTCAGGGGCGCCGCGGAGTCGGGCCTCTTCGACGTGATCTCGCACCTCGACGCCATCACCGCCAAGGTTCCCAGGGCGCGCAGCGACATGACGGCCGAGATGGAGGCCACGCTCGACTGCATAGCGGACACGGGGGTGGCCGTGGAGATCAACGGCTCGGGTGTGCGGCGCGTTGGTGCGCCCTTCCCGGCCGAGCCGCTGCTGGAGGGCCTGGTGCGCCGGGGAGTGCCCATAACGTTCGGTTCGGACGCCCACCGCTTCGATCAGCTCGGTATGGGGTTCGAGGCGGCGGTGGCGAGCCTGCGCGCCCTGGGCCGCTACGAGTTCGTGACGTTCCGGCAACGGCGGCCGGTGCCGTGCACGCTCGAGGGGCGCCCCCTAACCGACTGACGCCCGGCTCCCTGTGCGTGCTGCGCGGCATGTGGACAGTTCGACATCTCTTCTCATCTACCGGCGGTAGATTCTCTGTACCCCTATGAACGACCGCCCGGGAGGCCAGCCTCCCGGGCGTCTTTCTTGTTCCTTGGAGCCGTCCGGGTGCGCCGTTCCTTGGAG
>CAZPWN010000011.1:13753-24552 GCA_964590475.1 uncultured bacterium
CTCCCGGGCGTCTTTCTTGTTCCTTGGAGCCGTCCGGGTGCGCCGTTCCTTGGAGCCGCTCAGGCGCGTCGTTCCTTGGAGTCGTTCCGCAGCGTTGTGCCGCGGCTTCCAGAGCTAGGCGCCAGTGGCGCGACCACGATCTAGCCGCTGAGCGCCGCCCGGTTCCTCTTCAGCACGTTGCGCGCCAGCAGCGCGGCGGGCAGCAGGAACGCGAACGCCAGCAGCAGGGCGGGCTGCAGGCCGATCCACTCCTGCAGGGCGCCGAAGCCGATGTAGATGACCCCGGCCGTGCCCCAGGTGAACCCCATCAGCATGCCGGACGCCGTGGCCACCTGGTTGGGCGCCAGCTCCTGCGCGCTCACCACCATGAGCGGGATGGGGGCGTTGGTGGTGAGCCCCGCCAGGGTCACCAGCAGCCAGAAGATGGGGGTACCGGGGTCCACGAACAGCACCGAAGCGGTTATGGGCGCCGCTATCAGCATGAGCGTCCAGACGAGCCGGCGCCTGCCGAAGCGCCGCTCCAGCGCGCCGGCGATGAGCCCGCCGGCCGAGCCGCCGATGCTGTAGAGCGCCAGCGAGGTGCCGATGATGGGCGCGTCCGAGGCGAAGCCGCGCGAGAGCGTGAGGAAGAGGGGCAGCGCGTTGGTGAAGCTCACGAAGGCTATGGCCCGGAAGATGGCCGCCAGCGCCAGCTGGCCCACGGGCCCGCGGAACAGCGCCAGGTCGAAGGCTTTGGGCCTATCCGCCTTCGGCCTGGGCTCCTGGCGCGGGGTGAGGATGAAGAGCGCCAGGCCGATCACCACGCCCAGGATGGAGAGCCACGGCACGTACTGCACGCCGTAGTTGCGGATGATGGCCAGCGCCACGATGGGCATGAGCGCCGCACCGATGGGTCCGCCGGCGGCGAAGAGGCCCACGGCCAGGCTGCGGTTGCCGCTGGCGCTGCTCACGAGCGAGACGGCGGCGGGGTGGAAGAGGGCCGAGCCGAGGCCGCCCACCGCGAGGATTATCAGGAGCGCAAGCGAGTTAGGGGCCACCGCCATGAAGCTCATCAGCACGGAGCCGCCGATCAGGCCCACGGCGGCGCTGCGGCGCCGGCCCCACCGGTCGGCCACGTTGCCCAGGAACGCCTGCATGACGTTGGCGGAGATGGAGACCACGGCCACGAAGGTGGCGAGCATGGCCTCTCCCACGCCGAAGCGCTCCTGCAGCGTGGGCAGGAAGGCGGGTAGTACGTTGGTGAAGGCGTCGTTGGTGGCGTGCGCCGCCATCAGCAGGAAGGCGAGGTTCAGCCCCCCGAGAGGCGCCCCGATGCGGGAAGCGGATGCCACCCGCAGAGGGTATCAGGTTTGCCGCGGCCCTCACGCACTCCTACGTGATACCTTCGGGCCAACCATGAAGGCCGGAACCCTCATCTTCGCCCTCGTAGCTTTCGGGGGAGGGGCCTACCTCCTCGTGCGCGCGCTCGACACCGGCAACCCGCTCTTCTACTTCGTGTCGGCGGTCGGTTTCGGCATGGGCATCGCCGCGGCGCAGCGGCTCTTCTACAAGGGACCCCCAAAGCGTTGAAGGCCTGAACCACGCGCTGGGCGGTGATGTCGGTCCGAGAGACCCCGGGCCGGCAGCGCAGGTGGGCGTGCTGTCATTGCGCCAGCAGCGTCCGCGCCCTCTCCTGCTCAGCGCGGTCCACGGCCGTTAGGGCCTCCAGCGAGAGCGCTACCCGCAGCTGCTCCTCGGCCCGCGCGGGCTCGCCCAGCGCCTGCAGGGCGGCCGCGTACTCCACGCGCAGGTTCACGCGCTCGGGCGCGGCGGCCACGGCGGCTTGCAGCAGCGGCAGCACCTGTTCGCGCTGCCCGCCGTAGAGCCAGCCGACGCCGTTACTAACCAGCTCGAGGTGCCACATGGCCAGGCCGGCCAGGGCGTCGGCGTCGTCCGGCGCCAGCGCCAGAGCGGCGTCGAAGAGCCGCTTCAGGTCGCCGGCCACGTTGAGGTTCTGGAGGACTCCGGATCGCCGCGCGATCTCGCCGCGGCCGCGCGCCAGCTGGATGAGCGCCTGTGGTGATGCGGGGTCCAGTGCCACCGCCCTCTCGGCCGCCGTCACCGAGCGGCGCAGCCAGGTGAGCTGCTCGTCGAGCTCCGCGCCGGCTGGTGCCAGAACGTAGACGGCGTGGTCGGTGGCGGCGCGCGCCGCCAGCAGCTGCATCTCGGCGCTGTCCACCGCGGCCGCGCTCTCGTAGGCCGCCGCGAACTCGCCGGCACGCCACGAGTCGGCGGGCGCAGCGGCCAGCGCGAAGGGAGCGAGCAGCGCGGTCAAGAGTGCGGCTAGACCGCTCGTTACCGCTCTATGAAGGAAGGTGGGCCGGCGCGTTGGCGCCGGCCTGAGAGGATCAGAAGGAGAAGGCCACCGACGCGCGGAACTGACTGTTGTCTCGCCAAGCTCCATACTCGCTCCCTGCGGCGCCGTAGAAGACGGCTGCCTCGGCCGTGCCTACCAGGCCGTCAGCGAAGGTGTAGCTGAGTGAAGGCCTGATGGCGCCGCTGCCGTCGCTCCAGGAGTGGAGCCACGCGAGGTCGGCGCCCATGCGGTTGTTCGGCTCGTAGGTGGCCACGGCCGCGGTGGAGAACGCGCTGCTGGCCTCCAGCGGCGGCGCGCCGGGTGCGGGGGCGGGAGCGGCCGCAGCGTGCTGGTAGACGGCCTGCAGGCTCACGAAGGGGCCGCCCGGCACGTTGGTCTCGATGCCGAGGACCGCCGCGAGGGTGTCGGTGCCCACCGGCGCCGGCACGCCGCCGGGCAGGGTGGCCGGCACGCCGGTGAAGGTGTAGGCCGCCTCGCCGCGCAGCACGAACTGCCCCACCACGGCGGAGAAGTCGAGCCCGAGCACCTGGACGGGGTCGTAGGCGAGGAGCGGCTGAACCACTATCTGGCCGGGAACCTGGGTGGGGGTAGCCAGATATGCCACCGACGGTAGGTGCCGGAAGCCGCGGTAGTACATGGCGCTCACGTCCGCACCGCCACCGACGTTCAGGTTGAGCGTGGCGCGCACGCCGAACTGCACGTTGGCCACCTCCACGGCGGGCCGGGCCACCACCGGGTCGGCCACACCCACGATGGTCACGCCGGGCGGCAGCTCCGGTGCGGGCTGCCAGCGGGGGCCGGGGATCTCGGACGCCACGAACACCGGTATCAGCACGAGGTCCACGGTCACGCCGCCCTCGGCGTGCGCCACCGCCCGGATCATGGGTACCGCCAGCCTCTGCGAGGCGGGGTCCGACACGGGGTAGCTGAGGTCGCGCGGGTTCAGCACGTCGACCGGGCTGAGGACGTCGGTGGAGCCCCAGGAGACGATCTGGTTGCCGACCGAAAGGTCGATGGGGCCCAAATAGGCCGTGGCGTAGGCGCGGCCCAGCCGCACGGAGAAGGGCGACACCACGTTAGCGGCGTCGTACTCCGCGCTGAGCTCCGCCATGAAGGTGGCGTCCGGGAAGAAGCCGGAGCCCACCTCGCCGGAGAGTTCGAGCGTCAGCCCGGCGGCGGCCACGGGGATGTAGCCGTCTACGGCCACGCCGAAGTCGGCGGACAGCTCACCCCCCAGGTCGTAGTTCACCTGTGCCTGCGTCAGGGTCAGGGCCTGCGCCGTTAGTAGCAGCGCCAGAAGGGGCGTCAGCACCCGCGTGAATAGGCGTGGGCCTTGGGCGGTGCGGGTCATGTCGGTGCTCCTCTCGTCGGTCACCTGCGAGCTCAGCGCTGGAGGAACCGCTCGGTGAAGACGTCGGCGGGGATCTCCTCGTCCACCACGAAGTCGGACTGGGTGATCTCGGTGAACGAGCCGGCTGCCACGGTCTCCATACGGATGTTGCTCGGCAGCACGTAACCGCCCACCTCGGTGGTGCCGCTTATGGTCAGCACCTTCACCAGCTCGCCGCCGCGGTAGAACTCCACCCGCTGCGGGACGAGCGTGGCCTCGGGCACTTCGAAGACGAGACGGTCGTAGGTGGAGTCGGCTTCGTCGGTGGCGGTGGCTTCCAGCACGTAGACGGGGCCCTCCTTGGTTTCCAGCAGCTCCGTCTCGAAACCGTCCGCGAAGTCACCGCTCATGCTCGAGATCTCCTCGTACGAGAAGTCGGAGCCGAAGAAGGCGTCCTGCTGCTGACCGCCGGCCACGCGCCGGGTGCGGCCCAGGGCGGGCAGGTAGATGAGGGTCTGGGTGGTGCCCGCCTCCTCGACGGAGAGGAAGCCGGAGCCCCTGATGTCAGCCGGGTTGAGGAACTTGATCAGCTGGCTCTTGCCCTCGTTGGCGGACCAGAGCTGCATCTCGCGCGTGAGGGAGTGGCCGCTGGAGGAGGTGATGGTCATCGTCATGGTGGCCACGCTGGTGGCCGGGACCTCGAGCGCCTCCATGGCGTCGGTGACTTCCTCCGCGCTCTGGTACTGCTGAGCCGACGCCAGGCCGACGAGCGCCGCCAGCAGGACGGCGAGGAGCGCCGTGAGCCTCTGCAGGTTCGGGCGGGCGGATGCGGACTTGTTACGCATGGGATACCTCCATCTGGGGTGCGGGGTTCTTGGAGCCGGGCGGGTTGCGCAGGAATATCAGGCAGGCGGCGGGCAGCAGCGTGAGCGAGGCGGTGCCCACGGAGAGCACCGTGAAGGTCATCAGCGAGCCGAGGGTGCTCACCGGCACGAACTGGCTGACGATCATGGCGGCGAAGCCGGCGCCGAGGGTGAGCGCGGTGAAGAGGATGGAGCGCCCGGAGCTGAGGATGGCGTTGGTCATGGCGGCCTCCGGCAGCTTGCCGAGCCGGCGCTCCTCCATGTAGCGCACCGTGAGGTGGATGGCGTAATCGCCCACCCCGATGGCAAGCGCCCCCAGCAGCATGGTGGAGAGGTCGAGCGGGATGCCCAGCAGGCCGAGGACGCCGTACTGCAGTGCGATGGTGAGCAGCAGCGCCAGGATGGTGACCACCGCCGCGCGCACGGAGCGCACGAAGCTGTCGATGATGATCACCAGCACGATGGCGAGCGACAGGCTGATGATGAAGTCGTGCAGCAGGGAGTCCTCCACCGCCAGCTGGATGAGCGAGGTGCCCGTGTAGCTGAGGTCCGCGTGCGGCTCCAGCGTGGCTGCCGCCGCGGCCTCCACCTCGTTCTGCATGCGCCTGAGTTCGGCCGTGGAGGGCGAGGTGGTGGCCAGGTCGATGAGCCCCAGGCTGGAGTCGAGCGTCATGTAGGCGCTGATGGTGCTCGGGTCGCCCGACAGCTGGTAGATGAGGAGCTCCTGCGCCACGGCTTCCCGCGTGGTCGGGAGGCCCTCCTCACCCGTGAGGGTCCAGTGGATGGCCTGCAGCATGGTGGCTATGGAGGTGGAGGGCCCCATGCCCTGTATGTCCGCCACGGCCTCCTGGAAGTCGAGCATGGCCTGCAGCGTGACGGGGTCGGACAGGTCGCCCTCCACCAGCACCTGGATCTGGCTGGAGGCGCCGAACGCCTCCTCGACCGCGGCGTAGTCCTGCCGCATGGGCGAGTCCGCCGCGAAGTAGTCGATGACGGCCGTGTTGGGCACGATGCGGGTGGCGCCGAAGATGGCCACCGCCAGCAGCAGTCCGCTCACCGCCAGGATGACGCCGCGCCGGCGGATGACCAGGTCGGCCACCCACTTGAGGAGGCCGCCGATGGCGCCGGGCGCCTCCGGGTCTATCACGCGTTTGGGTGTGCCGGAGAGCGTGAGAACGGCGGGCAGGAGCAGCATGGCCGAGATGAGGGTGGCGAGCACACCGCCGGCCGTGAGCAACCCCAGCACGCGAACGGTGGGCATGCCGGACAGGACGAAGGTGGTGAGCGCCGCCGAGATGGCCAGGCCGGAGATGAGCACGCCTAGGCCCGTCTCCGTGAACGCCTTCTCTACGGCCGCCTCCTTGGCCGTGCCGCGCGCCAGCTCCTGGTAGAAGCGGCCCAGAAGGTGCAGTGAGAAGGAGCTGCCCACGGCGAGGATGGCCACCGGGGCGATCATGCTGAGGGTGCTGAGTTTGGCGCCGAGCCAGCCCATGAGTCCCAGCGACCAGACGAGGCCCACCACCACGGACATGAGGGGCAGCAGGGCGCCGCGCACGGTGCGGAAGTTGAGGAAGAGCATCAGGAGGATGAGCAGCGCGGCCACGCCGCCCAGCAGCGGCATCTCGCGCGCCAGCGTGGCGCGGAGCTCGCCGTCCAGTAGCGGCCCGCCGACGAGGTGGCTCTCGCCCAGGCCCAAGCTCGACCACTCCTGGCTCAGCGCCTGCCTTATGCCGTTGATGACGATCTCGGAGTCGAAGGTGGCGTCCACCTGGATGACCACGTTGGCGGAGCTGCCGTCCTCCGCCACGAGCATGCCGCCGCGGTACATGGGCGAGGTCTCGAGGTAGTTACGCGCGGTGGCTATCTGCTCTTGCGTCGGCTGGGGCGGGAAGAGGTCCTCTATAAGTAGGAAGCCGTCGTCGTCCACCATGCGCGGCGCGTTGCCGGCGCTGGTGACCCCGGTGACGCCGGGCGCGCGTTCCAGTTCGGCGGTGAGGCGGGCGAGGGCGGCGACCCCCTCCGGCGTGTAAACGGGGCCCTCCACCATGGCCACCATCACCGCGTTCACGTCGAACAGCTCGCCGATCCGCTCGGCTAGCAGGGTCTCCTCGGCGCCGTCGGGCAGCATGGCCAGCACGGAGGCGTCGAGCTCGAGCTTGGTGGCGCCGTAGCCGAGCCCCAGAGTGATCAGTAGGAAGGCAGTAATGACCTGCCACGGGTTCCGGATGGTGAAGCGGCTGATGGCCCTCATGCGTTGGCCGACCCGGCCATGGGCGCCGGCTCGTCGAGCACGGCGAGGGCTATCTGGGCGTAGCGCTGGAGCTGCTCCCGGGAGCGGCCGACGCGGGCCACGACGCCCAGGCTGTACGCGTTGAAGAGGAGGTACTGGGCCAGGTCGGGCGCGGGGAAGCGGAGCTTCAACTCACCGCGGCGCTCGGCGTCTTGGAGAAGTTCGGCGAACATGTCTGTCAGCTCCTGGATGTAGTGGGAGAGGAACCCGAAGACGGACGGCATGCTGGTGGCCAGCTCCACCGCCGCCCGGAGGGTGAGGGACGAGTTGTTCTCTGGCTCGAGCAGTAGCTCTATCAGCTGGTCGAACACGGCGTGCACGTTGTTGCGAAGGCCCCCGGGGGCACGCAGTTGCTCCAGGAACGTCTGACGCTCGACAGCGGCGTGAGCCTCCAGGGCGCGTAGGAACAGTTGCTCCTTGCCCCCGAAGGCGGCGTAGAGGCTGCTGCTTGAGAGGCCCGTCTGTTCCTGCAGGTCGCGCACGGAGGTGGCGCCGTAGCCCTGGCGCTGGAAGAGCTCCACCGCTCTGGCTACCACCGCTCGTTCGTCGAACTCCTTGGGACGCGCCATCAGGTAGAAGGTAACATGTTGTGGAACGGTCGTTCCATATCAGGGCGCACTGAGAGGAAATAAGCGCCCGCACCGTGTCTTAAGCTTGCACTGCCTCGTTCCGCCCCAGCCGCACCATCACCGCCAGGCAGCGCTCTACGTCCTCATCGGTGGTGGCCCACGACGACACGGAGATGCGCATGCCGGTGCGCCCCTGCCACACGGTGGGTCCGCAGTAACAGGTGCCGTCCTTCTGCAGCGCCGCCACCACTGCGCGCGTGTGCTCGGGCGAGCCGAAGCTCACCACCACCTGGTTCAGCACCACCTCGTTGAGCACCTCGAAGCCTGCCTCCGTCAGGCCCGCAGCGAACCGTTGGGCCTGACGCACGTTGCGCTCTATCAGCTCCACCACGCCCCCTCGCCCCAGCGCCTTGAGCGCCGTCCACACCTCCACGCCGCGGGCGCGGCGCGACAGTTCGGGCGTGAAGTCGGACGGGTTGCGCTCAGCCGAGGTGGGCAGGTAGGCCGCCGTCACCGCCATGGCGCTGGCGTGCGCCTCGGGATCGCGGGTCAGGGCTATGCCGGAGTCGTAGGGCACGTTGAGCCACTTGTGGAAGTCCGTCGCCCACGAGTCCGCCCCCTCTACGCCCGCGATCAGGTGGCGTAGAGCCGGGCTCGCCGCCGCCCACAGGCCGAAGGCGCCGTCCACGTGCACCCACGCCTTGGCGGCGTGCGCCTTGTCTATGACCTCCGCGAGCGGATCGAAGGCGCCGCTGTTGACGTTGCCCGCCTGCACGATCACGATGGCGGGCTCCGTCAGAGCCGGCAGCTGGTCCGCGCGCATGCGCCCCTGGGCGTCCACCTCCACCGACGTCACGCGCGCCTTGCCCAGCCCCAGCAGTCCGAGCGACTTGCGCACCGTGGGGTGCACCTCGCCCCCCACCACCACCTCTATGGGCGGCGCCCCGAACAGGCCGTCGGCTTCCACGTCCCAGCCGACGTTGGCCAGCACCCGGTGGCGCGCCGCCGCGAGGGCGGTGGCGTTGGCCGTGGTGGCGCCCGTAACGAAGCCGCCCGAGATACCGGCTGGCAGCCCCAGCAGCTCGCGCAGCCACTCGAGCGCCACCGCCTCAAGCGTGGCCGTGCCTGGCGTGACCTGGTGCAGGGCGCTGTTCTGGTCCCACGCGGTGGCCAGCGTGTTGGCGGCCAGCGTGACCGGCAAGGCGCCCCCGATGACGAAGCCGAAGAAGCGCGGGCCGGCGATGCCCAGGGTGGCTGGCGAAACCACCTCGTCGAGGAGCGCGAGCACCTCGGTAGGCGCGCTTCCCTGCTCAGGCAACGGCTCGCGCAGGCGCTCCAGGCCCTGCACCGCGGCCTCGGCCGGGGTCACCGAGCGTTCGTCCAGGCCCTCCAGGTAGCGGGCGGCCCGCTCGGCCGCGTCCCTAAGCAGTTCTGCAGTGCCCATACGACCTCCGGCCGCGCAACCGGTGCAGCCGGCCACGGGTAGCAACGGTGCAGTGTAGGGAGTGTGAGGGGCGCCGCCAGTACCGATGAGCCCTGGACGGTCCGAGGGCCCCGGGGTGGGCCGTGGCCGCTTACTTCCGGCAGCTACCGAAGGTCACGACGAGAAGCGCTTCAGTCGGTGAGCTTCCGGCGCACCAGTTCGATGTCCTCGTCCGTGACGCCGTGCAGCTTCAGGTACTTCTCGGCTCCGCCGTAGCGCTCATGCAGGTACTCGATGGCGGGCTCGATCATGTCCGGTGTGGCGCCCAGCAGGCGGCTGAACTGCTCGCGGCTCACGCCGTTCTTCTCGGCCTCCGTCAGCAGCCGCTCCCGCAGGGGGCCGATGCGGTCGTGGGTCAGCGCGAAGTCCTCCACGATGTCCTCGGTGTCCACACCCGCTACCTCCAGAAGCAGCAGTGCCAGCAGCCCGGTGCGGTCCTTGCCGGCGGTGCAGTGGAACAGGGCCGCACCCTCGCTGCGCGCCAGCAGCTTGACCGCCTGGGCGAAGCCCTTGCCGGCGTGGTCGAGGGCAGCGCGGTAGAACGCCACGATGTCGTACTCGTCGGCGGGGCCATCGTCCTGAGGGATGTGCCCCCAGACCACCACGTGATGCCAGTCGATGCCCTCGCGGCCGTGCAGGCAGGAGGGATCACGCTCGAGCTCACCCGGCTGGCGGAGGTCGATGACGGTGCTGACGCCGCGGCGTTCTAGCTCCGCGTAGTCCTCGTCCTTGAAGCCCAGGGGGACGTCGGAGCGGTAGAAGGCTCCCGAGCGGGTCACACCGCCGCCCTCGAGCGGCAGCCCGCCCAGGTCACGCGTGTTCATGGTGCCGCTCAGCGGCACGAAGCGCTTGTCGTGATCGGAAGTGCCGCTGCTCTCCCTGCGGTCGCTCCTGTTGCCATCGCTGTCGTTACGGGTGCTCATTGCCGGATGCTAACCCTGGACGGTACTCGTACCCGTAAGTTGCGACTTCGCCAGTAGCATTGATGCAGCCGCGGGCGCCCTAAGCCCGCTCCCGAACGGGGTACCTACATGAAATGGGAAGACCGAGGTAGAAGCAGGAACTTAGAGGACCGGCGCGGCAGCCGCGGGCCGGGCCGCGCCATCGGCGGTGGCGCCATCCCGCTCGGCATCGGCGGCGTCATCCTGGTGCTCGCCATAAGCGCCCTCACCGGGGTCGATCTTTTCGCGCTCCTCGGCATGGGCGGCGGCGCCGGCCCCACCACCTCCGCGCCGCCCCCGTCTCAGCAGTCGCTCGAGGCGGAAGAGGAGCAGGTGCGCTTCGTGTCGTTCGTGCTGGACGACGTGCAGGGCTTCTGGAACGAGACCTTCCGGGTGTCGGGCGTCCAGTACCCGGAGGCGCAGCTCGTGCTCTACCGCGACGCCGTGCAGTCCGGTTGCGGGGTGGCGCCCGCCGCCGCGGGTCCGTTCTACTGCCCCACCGACCAGAAGGTCTACCTCGACCTGGCCTTCTACGACGAGCTGCACGCGCGCTACGGCGCCCCCGGCGACTTCGCCCAGGCGTACGTCATAGCGCACGAGATAGGCCACCACGTGCAGAACGTTCTGGGCGTGCTGGCGGAGTCGCAGCGCATCCAGCAGACGCAGCCGGGCCAGGCGAGTGAGGCGTCCGTGGCAACGGAGCTGATGGCCGACTGCTACGCGGGCGTCTGGGCCGCCTACGCCAACAGCGCGGGGGTCATGGAGAGGGGCGACCTGGAGGAGGGCCTCGGGGCGGCCGCCGCGGTGGGCGACGACAAGTTGGCGCAGCGCTCCGGCAGGATCCCTAACCAGGAGACGTTCACGCACGGCAGCGCGGCCCAGCGCCAGCAGTGGTTCCGCACGGGCTTCGACACGGGAGACCCCAACGCCTGCGATACGTTCGCCATGGGCTTCTGAGCCTGGCGCC
>CAZPWN010000011.1:24652-28451 GCA_964590475.1 uncultured bacterium
AAGAGCGCCGACCCCACCGACATCCCTGCAGCCGGCCCCACCATCACGGACGCGGACGAGGCCCTGCTGCGACTGAGCCGCCTGCTCGACGAGAGCCTGCGCAAGCTCGGCGACGCCGGAGAGAAGGACGCCGCCTGCGACATCGCCGCGCGGGCCTGGACCCTGCTGCGCCACGCGTGGCCCAAGGAGGGCGAGCGCTTCAACGGCACGCTGCACTACCTGACGCGCACCCCCAAGCGGAAACCGGCGGCGGCCGGCCCCACCAAGGACCTGGACGTGAGGCACATGCCGCCCGCGCAGCGCCACGAGACCATCTTCGTGGAGTGGCACGCGCTCGGGCCCGGCGCCGGCTACGTGCTGATCAACGATCACGACCCGAAGCCGCTCTACTACCAGTTCGCGGCGGAGCACCCCGGCGAGTTCACCTGGGAGGAGCTCCAGATGGGTCCCACGGAGTGGCGCGTGCGGATCGGGCGCACCTAGAGCACCTAGAGCAGCTGGCCGAGAGCCTCGGAGGCGTTTCCGGACGAGCCGGCGAGTTCCCAGGTCCACGCCGGGCCCCGAACCGCACATAGCCCGGCGGCGATAAGCTGTGCCGATGCAAGCCGGGTCCACACAAGCCGTGCGCAGCCGGCACGCCCGCCGGATAACCGCCGCCCTCTTCGTCAGCCAGAGCCTGGGCTCGGCCGGTTCCATCGCCGCGGCCACGGTGGCGGCCATCGTCGGGGCGGAACTCTCCGGCATGACCTCCATGGCCGGCCTGCCCGCCGCCGTGGTGCAGATAGGGGTGGCACTGGGCTCCCTCTTCTGGAGCCGGCTGTCCGACTTCATGGGCCGGCGCAACGCCCTCAGCGCGGCGTTGCTAACCGGCGCGGTGGGGGCGGGCCTCTCGCTCTGGGGGGTGGCGAGCGGCAACTTCGCCCTGGTACTGGTGGCGCTCTTCATCACCGGCTCCGGCAATGCCGCCGTCCAGCTCGGGCGCTTCGTGGCCGCCGAGGTCAACCCGCGCGCGAGGCGGGCCAGGGCCATCGCCATGGTGGTGCTGGGCGGCACCGTCGGGAGCGTGCTGGGGCCGGTGCTAGTGGCCCCGACCGGCGAGTTCGCCATGTCGCTCGGCTGGAGCGAGATCGCGGGTCCGTACCTGGCGACGGGCGTGGGCTACCTGCTCACGGCCGCTCTGCTCTTCTTCTCGCTGAGGCCGGAGCCCATGGAGATCGGCCACGCCATCGCGCTGGAGGAGCGCGGCGCGGCGGCCGAAGCCCCCGCGCGCAATCTGAAGCAACTCCTGGCGGACGTGGGCGTCAGGACCGCCATCGGCAGCGTCGTCACGGCGCACATGGTCATGGTGGGTCTCATGCAGATGACCTCGCTCCACATGCACCACCTGGAGCACCCGCTATCTAACATCGCCCTCGTGTTCAGCAGCCACACCTTCGGTATGTACGCGTTCTCCACCCTGTCGGGCTGGCTGACGGACAGGTGGGGGCGGCGGCCCATGCTGGGGCTGGGCGCCATCATCCTGCTCGCTTCCTGCCTGATGGCGCCGCTGTCGCCCGAGCTAGTACCCGTGGCGGCGGCGCTCTTCCTGCTGGGTCTGGGTTGGAACTTCTGCTACGTGGCGGGCTCGGCGCTACTGGCCGACTCGCTGACGCCGGCGGAGAAGGGCCGCATGCAGGGCTTCAACGACCTGCTGGTGGGCGGCGCCGCCGCGCTGGCCACGCTGGTGGGCGGCGTGGTGATGGCCCAGGCGGGTTACACGGTGATGGGGTTGCTGGGCGCGGCGCTGAGCGCGCCGCTGCTCTGGGTGGTGGTGCGTTTGCCGAAGGCCGGCTCCGCCGCCGCTGCCGCCAAGTGACGGAAGTAGGCGTCCGCGCGCCGGCCGAGTAGCTGTGTGCTGAGCAGGTTGCCACCGGAGGCCGTGAGGATGCCGACGAACGGCACGGCGCGCAGCGCCAGGCGGCCCGCCGAGCGGGAGGCCAGCCTGAGGGCGGCGGCCTCGGCGGCCTTGTAGGAGAGCGCCGTGAGCTGGTTGGAGGCCGCCGCGCCGGCGGTGGCCAGGCCCGCGGCCACCAGTGTGGCTCTACGCAGTTCCTCGTCGTCCAGGCGCACGCCGCGCGCCGCCGCGATCTCGAACACCATGGTGGTCTGAACCCTCACGCTCGCCGCCATGTCCGCGGCCACGCCCACCGTCAACGCCGTGACGGTGCCTATGCCGGGCAGGGCGGCCGCGCCGGCGGTGGCGGCGCCGATGGCGGCGGTCTGCCGGCTGGCGCGCGCGATGATGCGCTTCACGTGGCGGTCCTGGCCGAGGCCCGGTTCGGCCCGCCGCTCAGCGGCCACCCGTGCGGCTGCGGCCTTCACGTCCGTCTGGTCGACCGTGCGCGCGAAGAGCGCGCTCAGGCCGGCGAACCACGCGGTCGAGCCCGTGCTCCTCGCCTCGTTGCCTCGCTGTTCTCTTCGTGGGTCGTGCGGCTCCTGTGGCATCGCACGATGGTAGCGTCCCAGCAGTCCCCCATGTGTGATGCGCTGTCAGCGTCTTTGAGGAGCGCGTCCGGGGACGGCAGGATGTGCACCTGATGGAGCAGCGCGTAGAGGTGATAGTCATCGGTGGCGGCGTGGGCGGCGCCTCCCTGGCCTTCCGCCTGGCCCGGTCAGGCGTCGACGTGCTCGTGCTCGAGATGAGCCGGGAGTTCCGCGACCGGGTGCGGGGCGACGTCATGTACCCCTGGGGCGTCAGCGCGGCGCGCGAGCTGGGACTGCTGGACACGCTGCTGGAAGGACCGGCCAGGCGCCTGCCGTACTGGCGCACCAGCTTCATGGGCGCCCCGCCGCCGGAACCGCGCGAACTGTCGAGCGAGGTAGGGGAGAGCGCCGTGGCGTTCTTCCACCCGGAACTGCAGCAGGCGTTACTGGGCGCCGCCGAGAAGGCCGGCGCGCGCGTGCTGCGTGGCGCCCGTGCAACGGCCTTAGTGCGAGGCGGTTCCGGGCCGAGCGTCGAGTACCGCGCCCAGGGCGAGAGCCGCAGCGTGACCGGCGCCCTGGTAGTAGGTGCGGACGGCCGCAACTCCGCCGTGGGCCGCTGGGCGGGCTTCCAGCGGCGGGAGGATGACCCGCGGCTCGTGTTCGCGGGGGCGCTGCTCACGGGCGTGGCGGTGCCGTACACGCAGCAGCCGGCGGACACCAACCAGCTCTACTTCCATCCGCCCCTGGGCCTGCTGGCCATGCTGCTACCGGTGGATGGGGCACGCACCCGCGTCTACGCCGGTTATCACCTGGCCGGCGGCCGCCGGCCCGAGGTCGGCAGCGATCTCTCCGCCTTCCTGGCGTTGGCGCGGGACGCGGGCGTCCCGGCGGAAGCGCTGGCCGGCGCTGCCGCAGCTGGGCCTTTAGCCGCCTTCGACGGGGCGGACAGCTGGGTGCCGGAGCCGTACGCGGAAGCCGTAGCGTTGATCGGCGACGCCGCGGCCACCAGCGACCCGAGCTTCGGGAGCGGCATGGCGCTCACCATGCTCTCGGCGCAGATCCTGACGGACGAGCTCTTGGGGGCGCGGGGCGAGGCCGGCGAGTTGGGTGGGCAGGCGCTGGAGCGAGCGGGCGCGGCCTACGCGTCGCGCTTCGCCGCGGCCTACGGCTCCGTGCACCGCCAGATCGACTGGCTCACCGCCTTCTACCGGACCCCGGGCCCCGAGGCCGACGCGGTGCGGGCCCGGCTCTACCCGCTGCACGCGGCCGAGCCCTGGCGTGTGCCGGACGTGGTGGGCCTAGGGCCGGAGGGGCCCAGCGACGAGGCGGCCAGGCG
>CAZPWN010000012.1:0-28301 GCA_964590475.1 uncultured bacterium
GGCGCAGCATGTGGCCCACTTCCATGTTCTCGGGGCTGAAGATGTTCTCCACCCCCAGGAGCTTCTCGGCCTTGGAGATGCCCTGCTCGGTGAGGTGGATGTCTTTGGACTTGGCGTCGGCCGAGAAGTCGCCGGTGGCGGGCTGCTCGCCCTCCGCCGGCTCGCCCTTCTCCAACTGCTGGGCGATCTTGGCCATGGTGTAGTACTTGTCCGTGGCCACTTCGGCGGGGCCCGAGATGATGAGCGGGGTGCGGGCCTCGTCGATGAGGATCGAGTCGACCTCGTCGATGATGGCGTAGTGCAGCGGGGTCTCTTCCCGCAGCACCAGCTGATCCGGCCGGAAGGCCATGTTGTCGCGCAGGTAGTCGAAGCCGAGCTCCGAGTTGGTGATGTAGGTGATGTCCGAGCGGTACGCGGCGCGGCGCTCGGTGGCGTCGGTGTCGTGGCGGATGACGCCCACCGTGAGGCCCAGGCCGCGGTAGACGGGCCCCATCCACTCGGCGCCCGTGGCGGCCAGGTAGTCGTTGGTGGTGACGAGGTGCGTGCCCTTGCCCGTGAGGGCGTTGAGCACGAGCGCCAGGGTGGCCACAAGCGTCTTGCCTTCACCGGTCTTCATCTCGGCGATGCGCCCGTAATGCAGGGCGGCGCCGCCTATGAGCTGCACGTCGTAGTGCCTCAGGCCGAGGTAGCGCTTGGCCGACTCGCGCGCCAGCGCGAACGCCTCCGGCATGAGCGAGTCGAGGCTCTCGCCGCCTTCCTGATGGCGCCTACGCAACTCGGCGTAAGCGGCGGCCAGATCGGGGAGCTCCTCCATCTTCGTCTCGAGGTTGTTGGTAGCTGCCACGACTTCGTTCTGAAGCTTCTTGACCTCGCGGTCGTTGGTATCGAACAGTTTGTTTACGAATCCGAGCATCTGGTTCTGGACCTTTCCGCGCTGCCGGGGCGTGGCGCGATCGCCGGTAGCCCCAGGGGATGCGAGCTGCTCATGTGCATGAATAGCAGCCACGCTGCAGGCCGCGTAGGCGGCGGCTGCGGAGTCAACGCATGAGTTTAGCACGGGCTACATGAGCTTCCCGTCGCGCTCCGTGCCTACTGCGAGGAGGGCCGGGGCGGCGCTAGAGACGGCTCAGGAGCGGTCCGCCGGTACCCGCACCAGCGTGATGGAGTTGGTGCCGTAACGCTTCACCCGTACCTCGGATCCGGCCAGTTCGGGCGGCAGCCCTTCCACCGTCATGTCGGTCGGGTGCTGCAGCACGTAGAGGCCGCCAGCGCGCACGGCGCCGGAGGAGAGCAGCGAGGAGAAGATGCGCTGCAGGTCCGCCGGGTAGGGGGGCGCGGCGAAGAGGACCTGGAACCCGCCGGGGTGGGCAGCCGCGTACGCCAGGGCGTCGCCGGTGACCACGTTCACGGGCAGGCCCAGTCGGCGCGCGTTGTTGCGGATGACGGCCGAGGCCTTGGGCGCGAGCTCCACGGAGGTGGCCTCCCAGCCGCGGCTGGCGGCCTCCAGGGCCACCGCCCCGGAGCCGCTGAAGAGGTCGAGGAAGCGGCCGCGCGGCTCGAAGGCGAGCACGTCGAAGAGCGCCTCCCTTAGCCGCGAGGGGCTGGGCCTGGTGCCGCTCTTCGGTGTCTCCAGTTCGCGGCCCTTGGCGGTGCCGCCCAGGATGCGGGGCTTGGACATCAGGTGAGCATAACCGTGACCTGCGGGGTACAATCGTGCCTCGTGATCAGAGAACTGGCCGCCGACGAACTCGTGTGGTTCGTCCGTAAAGCTCTGGAGTTCGCCGGCCATGCGGATCCGGCCGGGCTCGCCATGAAGCTGCAGGCCCGCTTGCGGCACCCGGGCAGCGACTCCTCGAGAAGCTACGCGCTCTTCCGGGAGCAGCAGGGCGTGGCCGGAGCCAACCTGCGGATCGAGCGTCGGGACGACGCCGCCAGCCGCCTCACCCTCTCGGCGTTGTGGCACGTGGAGGCCCCAGGGGCGCTCCAGGAACTCGTAACGAATCTGCTGGCCGACAACCCGCACGAGGTGGCGGTGGCGCCGCTGCACCTCCTGGCGGAGGAGAAGTGCGTGGCGCTGGCGGAACTGTTCGGCGAGCTCGGGTTCGTACGGGAGCGGCACGTGAGGCTCCGCTTCGAGCTGAGCGAGGTGCCGCCCCTCGGCGTGCCGCTGGTGCTCGAGGCGTACCGGCAGGAGGACGAGCAGGCCTTCAAACGGGTCTACCAGGCGGCCGAGCAGCGCCAGGCCGACGCGGCGCACTGGGCGTACCTGAAGCGCATGGGCGCCCGCTTCACCCCGGATCACTGGTTCCTGGCGCGGGAGACCCTGGACCAGGACCCCGTCGGCTACGCCTTCTGCAGCCGGGAACGGCGCGGCGTGGACGCCAGGTTCACGCTGGACGGGGCGGGCGTGCTGCCGCGGTACCGCCAGGACAGCGAGATGCTGAGGCGGCTCGTGCTATCCGTGTTGCACGAGCTGTCCGGCGCCAGCCCCTTCGGCACGGTCGAGGCGGAGCTGCCCGACTCCGATCCCAAGCTGATAGAGATACTCGCCTCGCTCGGGTTCGAGCGGGTGGAGCGTGTGCCGCTTCTCATCAAACGGCCCACCTGACGCCGTCCCTCAACTATCATCAAGGCATGAACCTTCTAGTCCGTTGGGCGCTCATGACCCTGGCGCTCTACCTCACCGTCACGCTGGGGGTTGGCCTCCGCATGCCGCAGGACGGCCTCGGACCCCTTCTCATCACCGCCGCCGTCGTGGGGCTCGTCAACGCGCTCGTTAGGCCCATCCTCGTGCTCGTGACGCTGCCCCTCACCGTCATCACCTTCGGCCTGTTCCTGCTGGTGGTCAACGCCATCGCGCTGCTCGTGGCGGCTGCCGTCACTCCCCTCGAGGTGACCGGCTTCGGTGGCGCCGTCCTCGGAGCTCTGGTGCTCAGCATCATCAACATGGTGCTCACGCGGCTGTTCAGCCCCAGGGGTCGCTAGGCCTTCACGCGTGCCTTGCTGCTGCGGGGTGAGCCCGAGGCTTCAGGGCCTGCGCGGCGGCGGTAGGTACTTCTCCCAGACCGGGTCGATGTCGGGCATCACGCCGTACGCGCTGGAGAACATGAAGCGCGGCGCGTAAGGGCGCCTCAGCAGCTTCATGCGCGCCTCGTCCGGCGTGCGGTCGCGCTTCTTGGCGTTGCACGCCTTGCAGCAGGCCACCACGTTCTCCCAGGAGGTGGGACCGCCACGGCTGCGGGGTAAGACGTGATCCAGCGTCAGGTCCGAGAAGTGCCGGCCGCAATACTGGCAGTGGTGATCGTCGCGCTTGAAGACGTTCTTGCGGTTGAAGGCCACGCGCTGGCGGATGGGCCCGCGTACGAAGCGCTTGAGCCGGATGACGCTGGGTACGGGGAAGACGGAGCTGGGGGAGCGCAGGACCCGCTCGGTGTCCTCCACCCGCTCGGCCACCTCGTGCATCAGCAGGCCGACGGCCCGCTTGACGGAGCACACGTGGAGGGGTTCGTAGCTGGCGTTGAGGATGAGGACCCGCGAGCCCGTAAGCACGTCAGGTTGGCGCACCTGTAAGGCCGCGCTTTGGGTCGCGGCACCTGCTGGGCTCTTCGCGTTGGCGGCTACGTTAGCGGCGGGCGTCTCCTCCGGTTACTTAAGCTTAGGCGCCGAGTATAACAGCGCAACGTGAGGGGTTCGTCAGCGCTGCTCGAGCGCCAGGTCCACCAGGCGGCGGATGAGCTGCGAGTAGGAGACCCCCGAAGCCTGCCACAGGACCGGGTACATGGAGTGCCGCGTGAAGCCTGGGATGGTGTTTATCTCGTTCAGCAGCAGTCGGTCCGACTCCGGCTGATAGAAGTAGTCCACCCGGGCCAAGCCGGCCGCGTCGACCGCGGCGAAGGCCCGGAGCGACATGGCGCGGATCCGCTCTACGACCTCGGGCGGCACGTCCGCCGGCACGATGAGCTGCGCCTCGCCGTCCGTGTACTTGGTGGCGTAGTCGTAGAACTCGCTGCCGTAACGGATCTCGCCCACCACGCTGAGCTCGGGCTCGTCGTTGCCGAGCACGCCGATCTCGAGCTCGCGGGCGCCGACCACGCCCTCCTCGACCAACACGCGGCGGTCGTGCTCGAACGCCTCGTCCATGGCGGCGGGCAGCTGCTCCAGGTCGTCCACGCGGCTGATCCCGATGCTGGAACCCAGGTTGGCGGGCTTAACGAACAGGGGCAGCCCCAGGCGGCCCACCTCTTGGGTGACCTCGGCGGGCGCCCTACGCCAGCGGTGGCGCGTGACAGGCACGTAACGCACCTGGGGCAGGTCGTGGGCTGCGAAGACCGCCTTCATGCCGAGCTTGTCCATGGCGACGGCGCTGCCGAACACGCCCGCCCCGACGTAGGGGAGACCCAGCATGTCCAGCATGCCCTGCACGCGGCCGTCCTCCCCGAACGGACCGTGCAGGAGGGGGAACACGACGTCGGCCTCGCTGACCGCGCTCGCCAGCGTCAACGCGCCGCGGTGGGCGGCCGGCAGGTCCGCGGTGAGGCCCCCCGCTAACTCGGCCGAGTGCGCCCCTAGCGCGTCCGCAGAGGGAGCAGCCGGCTCGCCCTCACCGGCCTCGGCGGACGGTAGGCCCAGCAGCCTGCGAGATTCACCGCTACTGAGGAGCGTGCCGTCGCGGCCGATGATCAGCGGCACCACGTCCAGGTCCTTGGCCGCCTCCAGCACGGAGCGCGCCGACGAGAGCGACACCTCGTGCTCGCCCGACATGCCGCCGCAGAGCAGCAGGACCCTGATGCTCACAGGCTGGTCACCGCGGGCTCACCGCTCGGCCCACACGGGGTCGCGCTTCTCTAGGAACGCCCTCACGCCTTCGGCCAGCTCGTCGCCGGTGCGGGAGAGGGCGTTCACCTCCGCCGCCCAGCGCATGCCTTCCTCTATGGACAGGTTGCCGACCCCGGCTAGCAGCTCCTTGGTGAGCCGCAGCGACGACGGGGCGTTGGCCGCCATGGCCTCGGCCCTCTCCAGCGCCCGCGCCAGCACCGACTCCTTGGGGCAGGTCTCGTTGACCAGGCCCATACGTGCGGCCTCCGCAGCCGATATCAGGCGGGCGCTCAGCAGCAGGTCGCGAGCGTGCTTCTCGCCCACCTGCCGCACCAGCAGGACCGACACGAGTGCGGGCACGAAACCGATGCGCGCCTCGGTGTAGCCGATCTTGGCGCCCTCGGCCATCACCGCCACGTCGCAGGCCGTCACCAGCCCCGCGCCGCCCGCCACCGCATGGCCGTTCACCGCCGCTATCAGGGGCTTGGGGTAGCGCACCATCTGGGTGAAGAGGTCCGCCAGCGCCCGCGAATCGGACCTATGCAGCTCGCTGGGATACGTGACGCTCTCCTCCAGCTCGGCCAGGTCGAGGCCGGCGCAGAAGGCGTCGCCCTTGCCGGTGAGCACCACCGCGCGCACGCCGTCGTCCGTAGCCGCCCTCGTGAGGGCCGAAGCCAGGGCGCGCCGTAGCGTGCGGGTGAGCGCGTTACGAACCTTGGGGCGCGCAAGGCTCAGGACTAGGATCGCGCCTTCCTGGCGCGTTTCCAACTCTGCCATACGGCATCATAACGGCCCGGCCCGGGCCACCTGCGGCCGAGCGGCGCTGCTCTGCGAAGTTCCTGACCAGCCCCGAAGCTGCTCTTCACGTACATTCTAAGAGGGGGCGCCTTTACGTCCCCTTGGAGGAGTTGCGTGAAAAGTACCGACTTCAACCCGGGCGGCAGCGGCCGCCGGTCGCGGCGCTGGTCGCTGCTAGCCACCGTCCTGATCCTCGGCGCCCTGCTCGGCGCCTGCGTGCCGACCGCCAACGTGCTGTCGGTGCCCACCTTCGCCCTCGACGCCGCCAGGTCGGGCTTCGTCCGGATAGACCCGCCCGGCATCGGCGACGGCACCGCGCTCTTCCGCCTCAGCCTCGAAGTACGCAACCCCAACGCCGTGGGCTTCAAGCTCTCCGGCCTCGACGGCTCCCTCTTCATCCGCAACACGCGCGCCGCCACCGCCACCTTCCGGGGCGGCATCGACGTGCCGGCCCGGGGCAGCGCCACGCTGGTGCTCGACGTGAGGGTGCCCCTGGGCGCGGCGCCAGCGCTGCTCGACACCATCTCCACCTACATCGGCGGCGCGGCCACGCCCTACCGGCTCGACTCCGCGGTGACCATCGACGTGTTCGGCTCACCGCAGCGCTTCCCGGAGTTCACCCTCGTGAGCGGGGAGCTGGCGCCGCCGACCGGACTCCAGGTGCCGCAGATCGAGCTGGTGGGTGGCGGCATGCGCTTCGAGTCCGTGAGCAGCGTGGCGCTGAACCTGGATCTGCGGCTCACCAACCCGGGCCGTCTCGGCTTCCGGGTGGGGGCGCCCGAGGTGCGGTTGGCCGTGGCGGGGGCGCAGGCGGCCACCGGTTCGCTGACCCCCGTCGAGCTACCCGCCGGCGGCACCACGGACGTGACGCTCAGCTTCCGGTTCGACCCGCTGGCGCTCGGGGCCGCCATAGCCGCGCAGGTGCAGGCCGCGTCGTCCGGCGGCGCCGGTCTCGCCGTCTCGCTCGAAGGGGGCTGGAACCTCGAGGCGCCGGGCGTGGCCACCCTGTCGCTGCAGCCGACCAGGTTGCTCGACACCGTGCTGCGCTGAAGCGGTTCTCGGAGTCCTTGTCCGAAGGACAAGGACGTGCGAGCGGAACGAGTAAGAAGCGCGACGTCACGGGAGCTCACAACGGCTCAGAAATTCGCTTCAGCCGCCTGCCGGACTGGGCGCGGCTCAGGCGGCGTCCGTGTCGGCGGGCCCCTTGTTCGGCGGGGCCATGGGTTTGCCGGGGAGCCACCAGTTCCAACGGCCCGCCAGGATCATCACGGAGGGCACCAGGGCCAGCCGCACGAGCGTCGCGTCCAGCAGCACCGCCACGCTGAGCCCGAGGCCCAGGGTACGGATGAGCTCCACATGGCTGAACATCAGCACCATGAAGATGGTGATCATGATGGCGGCCGCGCTGGTTATGACACCGCCGGTGGTGGACAGCGCGGTGGCGACCGCCTCCTTGTCGGAGAGGCCGCGCTCGTGACCCTCGTGGATGCGCGCCACCATGAACACCTCGTAGTCCATGCTCAAGCCGAAGACGATGGCGAAGATGAAGAGCGGGGCCGAGGTGTCGATGTAGCCCAGCGCGGGCCCCAGGCCGAAGAGCTTGGACAGCACGCCGTCCTGCATGACGAGCGTCAGCACCCCGAACGACGCGCCCACGGTGAGCACGTTCAGGATCACCGCCTTGATGGGGATGAGGAGCGACCGGAAAGCCAGGCCGAGCAGCACGGCGGTGGCCAGGGCCACCAGGGCTAGTGCCAGGGGGAAGTAGTCGTAGAGGGCGGCCGTCCACTCGGTGCCCTCCACGTAGGTGCCGCCTATGCGCGCGGTCAGGCCCACCTCGTCCAACCCCGCCGATATCTGCTCGTGCAGGGCCGCCCCCACCGCCGGGGTCACGGCGCCGTCCGGGTAGAGCCTCAGCAGCACGTACCTGCCGTCGTCGCTCACGGTGGCGCGCACCAGCGGCTCCACCTCGCTGTTCAGCGCCAGCTCCGGGGAGGCGTAGTACTGGTAGAGGAAGAGCCGCGGCACGGCGTCGACCGCGAACGGCGACAGGACGTTGGCCACCCCCTCCAGTGAGGTCAGTTCCTGAGCCAGCAGCGAGATCTGCCTGGTTCGGCTGGGGTGGAAGAAGGTGTCGTCTCCGAAGTCGACCAGCACGTCGAAGGGGTTGAGTACGCCCTCCAGCCCCAGGCTCTCGAGCGCGGTGAGCGTGCGTCTGGCCTCCGTGGCCTCGGAAAGGCCGCGGGCGCCCGGGTCGGCCACCTGCATGCGGAGCGCCGGCAGGGCCAAGAGCAGCAGCAGCCCGGTGCCCGTGATGGCCCAGAGCCACGGCCTTCGCATGATCTCGTGCGCCCGGGCCCGCCAGAAGGCGCGGCTCCGCAGGCCCGGCTCGCGCCGGGTGATCTTGAGCCAGTTGATCCGGTGCCCCAGCAGCGCCAGCGTGGCGGGCACGGCGGTGATGGCCACCAGCACGCTGACCAGCAGCACCACCATGGCGCCCAGCCCGATCGAGCGGATGAAGTCCACGGGCGGCACCAGCAGGGCGCCAAGCGCCACCATCACGGTGAGGCCGCTGAACGCCACCGCCTTACCGGCCGTTACGGCGGTCAGCCGCGCGGCCTGGCGCGGGTCGAAGTTGGCGCGCAGCTCCTCGCGGTAGCGGTTCACGATGAGGAGCGCGTAGTCGATGCCGGTGGCGAGCCCGAGCATGGTGACTATCGTCTCGGTGAACACCGCGAACTCGAAGTGCTGTCCCAGGAAGAAGAGCAGCGCCGAGGAGACGGAGATGGTGGTGACGGCGCTGACTAGCGGCAACGCCGAGGCCAGCAGGGCGCCGAAGGCGATCAGCAGGATGAGGAGTGAGATGGGCAGACCGAACAGCTCCGCGCGCCGTGCATCGCGCTCGCTGACGCGCTCCAGTTCGAGCACGGTGGCGGGGCCGCCGGAGAGATCGAAGCGCATGTCGGGGAACCCCGCCAGCACGGCGCGCACGTCCTGCGTGACGGCCTTGCCCGTGGCCAGGCCGTCCGTTTCGAGCCCGAGCTGCAATATCGAGAAGTTCTCCTCCACGTTCAGCAGGTTCAGACCCGCAGCCGACCTGTGATCTCGGACGTACGTCACCTCGTCCAGTTCCGCCAGCGCCGCCGACACCTGGTCGAGCGCCGCCTCGTACCGCGGCTCGCCCGCCTGCAAGCGGCCGCCGTACGCGATCAGTACGAGGATGTCCTCCTCGGACTGCGTGAACTGGGTGGCCAGCACGCGCTTGACGGCGGTGGCGGCCCCGGCCTCCGGCGCCTCGGGGTGGCCGGTGAGGATCTCACCGACCCGGAGCCCGAACGGCACGGACGCGGTGGCCAGCAGGAACCAGCCCGCCAGGACCCAGCGCGGGTAACGGGAGACCAGTGTGCCTATAGCTTCGAACACGGCTCAGCTGGCGAGGAACTCGTCTATGCGCAGCCTGGCGCCCTGCGAGGAGGTCACGGTCTCGCCGGCGACCTTGCCGTCGCGCAGGAACACCACCCGGTCGGCCGTGAGCGCGGCGGCCGGGTCGTGCGTCACCATCACCACGGTCCAGCCGGACTGGGTGACGCCGCGGCGCAGCAGAGCGAGCACCTCGTTGCCGGTCCGCGAGTCCAGGTTGCCCGTAGGCTCGTCGGCCAGCACCACCACGGGGTGGTTGACCAGGGCCCGCGCCAGTGCCACGCGCTGCCGCTGGCCGCCGCTCAGCTGGCGGGGCCGGTGACCCAGCCGCTCCTCTATGCCCAGCTCCCGCGCCAGGGCGGGCAGCTCGGCCTCGGCCTCCTTGAGGCGGCCGGACACCTCTGCGGGCAGCAAGATGTTCTCCCTGGCGCTCAGGTTAGGGATCAGTTCGAAGTTCTGGAAGATGAAGCCGAGCTCGTCACGCCTCAGCGCGGTGATCTCGTCGTCGCTCAGACCGTCGGTATCGCGTCCGCCCACCCTCACTTTGCCCGCGTCCGGACTGTCTAGCAGACCGATCAGGTGCAGGAGGGTGCTCTTGCCGCTGCCGCTGGGGCCCATGACCGCCACGAACTCGCCGCTGGCGACCGCGAGGTCCACGCCGCCCAGGGCGCGGATGGTGAGTTCACCAAGCTCGTACGTCTTCTCGAGGCCCACGGCTTCGATGGCTAATGGCGGCTTCTCAGACATGTTCACTCCAGGCCGCCAACGCGCGGGCCGGCGAGACGCGCGCGGCGCGGCGGGCGGGGAAGATGGCGGCCAGCAGGCCCACCAGGGGCGATGCGGCCAGGGCGATGAGCAGCAGGCTCCACGGCACGGTCGGCTCCAGGCGGAAACCCGTGAGGGCAGCGGCGCCTGCCGTGATGATGCGCGAGAGGAGGAGGCCGAAGCCTATCCCTATCAGCGCGCCCAGCGTGGTGACGATCATGCCCTCGGCGGTGATCAGGATCCTGACGCCCCCTCGGCTCAGGCCGATGGTCCGCAGCACGGCGATCTCGTGCCCGCGGTTCACCAAGTTCATGCCCAGCGTGTTGGCGACGGCCAGGGCCGCCACCAGCACGGCGATGAAGAGTAACACCCTCGTGGTGGCGAAGGCCTGGTTGGTGATCTCCTGGATGTAGCGGCGGTAGTCCTCGTTCAGGGTGACATCGAGACCCAGGCCGGGGAACTCCTCCGTCACCAGGTCGCTCACCTGCTGCTGCGACACGCCCTCGTCCACCGTCAGTATGTAGAGATCCGGGTTACCACCGCCGAACAGTTCCAGCTGCCCGATGCTGCCCACAACCGTCTCGCCACCGCCGGTGAAGTCCACCACAACGCCCGCCACCCGGAACGGCGTGAACCCGTCGCTGGTCCGCAGGGTGATGGTGTCGCCGGTGCCGATACCGTAGCGGTCCTTCATGGTGTTGGCCACCAGGACCTCGCCCGCCCGCAGGGCCCGGTAGGTGGTGAGGTCGTCGCCTTCGCCGGGGATGTACTGGAAGCGTCCGAAGCCGGTGCTGGGCTCGAACCGCTCCGGATCCACCAGCACCAGGGCCACCGCGCGCCCGCGCCTGTCCTGCTCGTCCTGCAGGAAGCGCACGGCCGTGATCTTGACCCCGCTGGCCACGTCCACGCCGGGCAGGGCTTCGGCCCTCTCCGCGAAGTCGTCGGGGAAGGCCACCGGCGCCGTGATGAACAGGTCGCCCACCACGGTGGTCTGGATCCAGTCGGAGATGGCCTGGTTGGTGCTGGCCACCATGCTGCCCACGCCGATGACCAGGCCGGTGCCCACCACCACGGTACCGATGGCCACGCCGTTGCGTGAGGCGTTGCGCTCGGCGAACGCCGCTCCGAGCCGGCCGCCCGTTCCGAACAGGCGTGTGAGCGGCCCGCGCAGCAGCGCGGTAGCGGGCCGCAGCAACACGGGCGCCACCAGCGAGACGCCTATGAAGAAGAGGCCCAGGCTGAGGGTGGCGGCGTAGATGGCGGCCACGCCCTGCCACGGCGCCAGCGACATGCCGGCTCCCACCACGACGAGGAGCAGGCCGAGCCAGACCCAGCGGTTGTCTCCCTCCTCGTCCGCGCTCTGCAGCGCGGCCATGGGCGGTGTGCGGGAGGCCGTGAGGGCCGGCAGGAGCCCCGCCACCACGGCCGCCACTGCGCCGAGGCCGCTGGCGAGCAGCACGTTGCCCACGGGTATCACCAGGGTGCGGAAGTCGTAGCCGAAGGTTATGGAGTTCAGGTAGGTGATGAGGGCCGAGAGCCCTGTGCCGAGGAGCACCCCGGCGATCATCCCTAGCACCGCCAGCGCCAGCGCCTCGTAGAGCGCCAGTCGCAGGAGGCCGCCGCGCGTGAGGGCGATGGTGCGAAGCAGCGCGTACTCCCGGCGCCGCTCCACCACGGAGGCCATGAAGGTGTTGTAGGAGAGGAACGCCCCCAGCGCCAGGAGGGTGGCGGCCAGGACGCTGAGTCCCGACTGCAGCGTCTGGACGATGCCGAAGGTGAAGTTGCCGCTGCCGGCGGGCAGCGTCACCGCCATCGACTCGCCCGCCAGCCGCTCCAGCTCGGACTGCAGCGCCTCCACCAGCTCGGGCCTGGTGGCCTGCACCTCCATGTTCGAGATGCGCCCCTCCAGGTGAAGGATCTCCTGGAGGTCCGATAAGTGCATGAGCCCCACGCGGCCGCCGTTCGTGCTGGCCACGCCCACGGCGTCGTCCAGCAGACCCGTCACGGTCAGCGTGACGCGGCCGGTGGAGAAGAGGAAGTCGACGTCGTCGCCCGCAGCGATGCCGCGCGCCTGAGCGAAGCCGTCGGCTATGGCGATGCCACCACTGCCGGCCTGAGGCAATTGGCCCTCCGAGGCCTCGGCCGGTAGGTCGCCTTCAGCCTCGGTGAGCCGGCCCTGGATCTGGAAGCCGCTGTCGACGCCCGGCACGATCGACCTCTCGACCTCCGGGTCCGTCCGTTCCGGCTCCGCCCGGGTCTGCAGCACCGGGTAGGCGGCCTGCACGTCCGGCCGCTCGCGCACCTGGGTCAGCAGCGGTTCTGCCTCGAAGATGGCGCGGCCGCCGGCGCCGGGAGTTATGACCAGGTCCGCCTTGCCGGCAGCGGCCTGCAGCGCCTGCCGCAGGTTCACTTCGACGTTGGCGCCGACCGACAGGGTGGTGAGGACGGCGGCGATGCCGAGCCCGATACCGAACAGGGTGGCGAGGCTGCGCCAGGGGTGCCTTAGGAGGTTGCGCAGGGCGAGGCGCAGGGTGGTGCTCACGTCGGCCAGTGTACAGGCGGAGCCGGCACGGATGAACGAGGGGGTGCTGCCGCCGAGCCTGCTCCGGGCGCCCGGGGCGCCTCAGGCACGGTGTACTAGGCCTCCCGCCAGCGAGTCGGCGGTGGTGGCCTCGAACGTGCCCGCCGGATGAGCGGCGTCCGCGGCGAACTCGGGCGTTGCGCCGCGCGCCACGGCGGCTATGTAGGCTGCCACCCGTGCGCTCATGCCCGCGAAGTCGAGCGCCCGCGCCGTTTCCGCGGCCTCGGCGCGGCGACCGGGGTCGCGCCACTCGGCTATCTGCCGCCCCAACGAGTCCGCGGTGGGCGCGTAGCCGCCCAGCCCTCGCGTCTGGAGGAACCTGACCACGCGGCGCTCGTTGAGGCCGGCGTACGCCGTGGCCAGTACGGGTCGGCCCACGGCGAGGGCCTCCATGGTGCTGGCGGGGCCGGCCTTGCCCACCACGAGGTCGCTGGCCGCCAGGTAGTCGGGCATCCGGTGGGTGAAGCCCACGGCCCGGAAGCGTTCATGCTTCTCCGCCAGACGTTCGAACGACTCCGCCAGTTGCGCGTTGCGCCCAGCTACCGCCACCACCTGGGCGTCCATCCCTGCCAGCGCTGCCGCCAGCTGCAGGGCCTCGCCCGCCACTCCCTCGGCGCCCAGGCTCAGCAGGCAGGTGAAGGTCTGCTCGAGCCCCAGCTCCGATCTGGCGGCGGACCGCTCCGGCGGCTCCAGGAACGCCCGGCGCACCGGGTAGCCCACCACGGCCACCTTCGGTGCGGGGACGCCCAGCCTCACCAGGTCCTGCTTGGCGGCCAGCGAAGGTGCCATCACCCACTCCGCGCGTGGCTCGGCCCACAGGGCGCTGGCATCGAACGGCTCGGTGGCGAATATCAGGACCTTGGTCCGCATGCGGTACTTGGTCCTGGCCAGGGTCAGGGCGGTGGCCAGCCAGCCGTGGTTCGCCACCACGAGGTCGGGGGCCAGGTCGTCGATGTGCTGCTGGGCGCCGCGCGCGAAGTCGTTCAGCAGGGCGTTCTGCGCGGCGCGCGTCAGACCGGGCGCCAGGTCCGTCAGGCGCTGGCCCAGGCGCACCAGGTGCGGCCGCTTGAGCATGCGCCGCCAGCTCTCCTTGTGTCGCCGGTCGAGCTCTTCGTGGCCCCATTCGGCCATCACGTCCACCACGCGGGTCTCCACCTCACCTGGGTGCTGCCTGAGCAGCTCCTCGGCCATGGCGTTGGCGGTGGCCACGTGACCGCCGCCCGCCGCGATGGTGGCGAACAGGACCTCCATCAGGCGGGACCGCGGCCCGCGCGCAGAGCGGCCATCACGCCTCGGGGGCCCGGCCTTCGTGTGCGGCGTAGTGTTCGACCGTGATGCGGAGCGCGGCGCGCCAGCTGTCCTTGGGCTGGTAACCGAGTTCCTCCCGGGCGTGCTGGATGCTGAAGTGCACGTCGCGCGACATGAGCTTGGCGCGGTAGCGGGTGATGGGCGGCTCGACGTGGGGGAAGAACGCCGACCAGGTGGCTTCCACACCGCTGGCCACGGCGGCGGTGGGCCGCCCGGGGAGGCTCAGGAGCGGCGGGCGCTTGCCCAGCTGCTGGCTCAGTTCGGCGAACAGCTCGCGCCAGGTGGGCATGCCCTCGTCGGCCAGCACGTAGACCTTGCCCGCGGCCTGGCCGGCGCCCAGCACGTGAGCCACGCCGGTAGCGAAGTTGGGCGCGTAGGCGGTGTTGAGTACCGCCTCGCCGCCACGCACGAGCGGTAGCGTGCCCCGCGCCAGCGCGTGCGCCACGCGCTCGAAGGTCACGTCGTTCTGGCCGAAGGGCCAGAGGCCGGGGCGTACCACCACGGGTTCCAGGCGCCGCTCCGCCATCAGCAGGTCCTCGGCGAGGATCTTCGAGTAGGCGTAGGGGCTGTCCACGTTGTTGCGGGGCAGGGTGCGGGTATCGGCGTTCCGGAAGCCCGTGTAGCGGTGCACGGCCACGCTCGATACGAAAACGAAGCGGCCGGCGCCGGCGCGGATGGCCTCGTTCAGGAGCGCGCGGGTGCCCTCGACGTTGGTCCTCTCGAACGCTTCCCAGGGGCCCCAGTCCGCCACGCGCGCCGCGGCGTGCACGACGGCGTCCGCGCCGCTGCAGACGCCACTGAGCGAGTTAGGCGCCGTCAGGTCGGCGCGGACTACCTCCAGGCGCTCGTTGTCTTGCAGGGGGCGCAGGTTATGGGTCTCGCCCCACGGTGTCACCAGGGCCCGCACGGCGTGGCCGGCGGCGAGGAGCGCCCGCGTGATGTGGCTGCCGAGGAAACCGTGTGCGCCGGTGACGAGGACTTTCACTCGTACGAGTTTAGCCGCCCCGGCCTGCTAGCTGCGAACCTCACCAGTTCAGGTGGCCAGCGCGGGCCAGAAGCGTGATGTCCAGCGTGAGGCCGATCACGAGGTGCAGGAGCGCGGGGTAGAGGATGGAGCGGCTGCGCAGCGCCAGCACCCCGAAGAGCAGGCTGGCGGGCGCGGCGGCGAGCAGCTCCGGCAACGGCTTGCCCACGTGGATGAGCGTGGCCATGATGGCCTGCAACCACAGCGCGGACGTCACGCCCAGCGCCCGGGCGGCCGTGTTCAGCACGAAGCCGCGGTAGAACGCCTCGAACGACACGTAGTAGAGGAAGTAGGTGCCGGCCCAGACCGCCAGGTTGATGGCGCTCTCGCCCGCCCACGCTCCCGGCCACGGGTAGGCGAGGGCCAACCCCGGATCTCCGCTGGCGAGGATTATCAGCGGTACCGCGATCACCGCGAGGCCGAGCACGGCCGGCACGCCGAACCGCGGGTCGCCCCAGCCGAGGCCCGCCCCGTCCAGTCGACCGACGACCAGCCGGTAGATCAGCGCCGGCAGTAGCAGGAGGAAGACCAGCGACCAGCCCACGGAGGCGCCGGCGCTTATCGGGTCCTGCGTGGCGAACCTGAGCAGGGTAGGGCCCGGCGTGGCCATGTACCAGAAGCCCGCCTGCACGACCAGCATGGCGAAGAGCAGGAACCACGTCCGCGTGTTCTTGGGCGCGAAGAGGGCACCAAGGTCGCTCAGGAGGAGCCGCACGGCGCGTGCAGCGGTTCTCATAGGTCCTTCTGGACCATCCGGTAAGTCTTGTAGTGCGTTCCGCCGCTGGCCACGATGGCGTTGTTGATGGCCTTGTTGTCTTCGAGGGTCCAGCCGAGCTCGCCCTCCACGATGCCGTGCTCCTTGCCGCGCCGCATGACCTCGTCTATCAGCACCAGGTCGAAGCCGCGGTTGCGGTGCTCGGGCAGCACACCCAGCATGGCCAGCCGCACCCGGTCGACGGTGCGCTTGAGGCGCAGCAGGTGGAAGATGCCGGTGGGGAAGAGCCTGCCGTCGAAGCGCGCGAGCACCTGGTTGAGGTCGGGGATGGCGATGCAGACGGCCACCGGCTCACCGCCGTACTCGAGGAAGAGCGCCATGTCCGGGTTGACGATCATCTTCAGCTCGCTCGCCAGGTGGGCGATCTCGGCGTCCGTGTAGGGCACCTGCCCCCAGTTGGCCTCCCACGCGGCCGTGTGGATCTTCTGCAGCAGCTTGACCTCTTCGTGGAAGCGCTTCAGGTCCGCCGGTCGCACCACGGGCTGGTAGCGCTCCCTGGCCCGCTTGACGATGCGCTGCAGTCGATCGGGCACCCCGCCGGGGTTGGGCATGTGGAAGGCGTAGAGGTCCTTCACCTTCGCGTAGCCCGCCGCTTCCGCCCACACCGGATACGTTTGGGGGCTCTGCGGCATCATCACGTAAGGCGGCTCGTGGAAGGCGTCCAGCTGGAAGCCGGCCCCGTCGTTCATGGTGGGGTTGGCGGGACCCCGCACGGCGCTGCGCCCGAGCGCGCGGGCGCGCTCCTCCACCTGGGCGTAGAGCGCGGCGGCTACCTCGGCGTCCTCCGCTTCGAAGAAACCGAAGAAGGCCAGGTTATCGCCGTGGACCTCGTTATGGTTGTCGTCGTCTATGAGGGCTATGCGCCCAACGGTGCGGCCACCGCGCCGTGCGAGATACAGCTCCCGGCGCGCGTGGTGCCAGAACGGGTTCTTGCCCTCATCTAGCAGCTCCTTCTGCGAGATACGCAGAGGCGCCACCCAGCTGGGGTCGTTCCGGTACTTGCGGTACGGGTAGTCGATGAACTCGCGGAGTTGCGCCCGCGAGTCGACGCGCTCGATGTTGATCACGCTGCTTTGCTCGCTAGATGACGCCCAGCCGCCGCCCGACAAGTGCGAAAGCCGCGAGGAGTCGGTCGAGCTGTTCGTCGGTGTGGTTGGCGTTGACGCTCGTGCGGATGATGGCCTGGCCGGCGGGTACGCCGGGCGGCAGGGCGGGGGTGGTGAAGATGCCCTCGGACCACAGGCCCTTCCAGAACGCCATGGCGAGCTCGTCGGGGCCCACGTGGACCGGGACGATCGGCGTCTGAGAACCCAGGGTGTCGAAGCCGAGCGAGTTCATGCCTTCACGCAGCTTCCGGACGTTGCGCCACAGCTGCTCGCGGTGCTGGGGTTCCGTCTCGATTATCTCGAGGGCCTTGAGCGCCGCCGCCATCTGCATGGCGGGCAGAGCGGCCGTGAAGATGAACGGCCGAGCTACGTGCTTGACGTAGTTCACCACGGCGCGGTCGCCGGCCATGAAGCCGCCCACCGACGCGAAAGATTTGGAGAAGGTGCCGACGATGACGTCGACCTCGTTCTCGAGACCGAACTGTTCGCCGGTGCCGCGGCCGCCCTCGCCCAGGACCCCGCTGGCGTGGGCGTCGTCGACGATCAGGCGGGCGCCGTAGCGGCGCTTGAGCGCCACCAGCCCCGGCAGGTCGGCGATGTGCCCGCTCATTGAGAACACGCCGTCCGTGACGATGATGCGTCCGCCAGGACGACCCTCGTCGGCCTGCAGGAGTTTCTCTAGATGCTCCAGGTCGCCGTGCTCGAACTTGCGGAGCGTGGCGTAGGAGAGTCGCGCGGCGTCGTAGAGCGACGCGTGGTTCTCGCGGTCGTAGTAGATGACGTCGTGGCGCCCGGCGAGTGCGGAGACGACGGAGAGGCATCCCAGGTAACCCGCAGAGAAGGTGAGGACGCTCTCCTTACGGAAGAAGTCCGCCAGCCGCGTCTCCAGCTCCTCGTGGAGGGTCAGCGTGCCCGTAAGGAAGCGGGAGCCCGTGCAGCTGGTGCCGAAGCTGTCTAGCGCGCGGCGCGCGGCTTCCTTGAGGCGTGGGTCCTGCGTGAGGCCCAGGTAGTCGTTGGAGCCGGTGATGACCATCTCCCGGCCGTTGACTTCCACCGTGCCGCCCTGCTGCGAAGCGATGGGTTTGAAATACGGATGCATCCCGGCGGCCACGGCTTCGTCGGCCCTCCGGAACTCGAATGCCTTCGCGAATGCATCGCGAACCGGACGGATGTCCGGCAGACTATCTTCGCGGCGCGCGACCTCTGACAAAGGTTCCTCCACCCTCCGGCTGGCGCAGAGGCGTACACCTCCGCTGGGCTATCTTGCGTAGTAAGTACACCGGCCTTCGGGCTTACTAGCTAAGGCTTACAGGTTAGGGCTCACGCAAGTGCCCCCAGCTTGCGTCACCCTATACAAATGCAGACCCTAGCGCAAGGTGTACATGTTACTTCTTCGTCATTACGCTGCGCTACTGCGCGCCCTGCGGTCCGGTCGCCCGGGGAACGAACACCTCTGCGGCGCCGTGCGGCCGTGGACGGGCAGTGAACACCGGCCGGAGCCGTGAGCACCGCCCGGAACCGCCTACTGAGTAGCGACACCGACCGTATGACACTGCCTGGGCTCGGTGAGCGTTGGTAAACTAAGGGCGTGCCGTCCTTGGCTACAAGTAGACCCACAACGCTCCGCTCGGAGACGTCACCACCCAAAGGGGTGAATGCCTTGCACCCAACGTTGGTTCCGGTCAGGACTCGGTCCGCAACTACCTTAGATGCCCCGCTCGTTCACGATCTATACGCTGCGACGCCGGCATATTTCGAGATAATCTCCATCCCCGTGCCCACCACCCAGGAAGTGGCCACGGACATCGCCACCGCCATCCAGGATCCCAGACGCTTCGTCGAGATCGTGCTGCTGGAGGGTGCGGAGCTGGAAGCCGTGGGCGCGGCGGCGGGCTGCCCCCTGGATCCCGTCTCGGGTCAACGCGTAGCGGGTTACCTCGACTACAAGCTCGATTACCCCAACGCGGGCGACGCCACGGTCAACCTGCTGCTCGTACGCCACGGACTGCAGAGCTACGGTGTCGGCAGCGCCTGCGCGGAGGACCTGGAGCAGCGCCTGCAGGGGCGGTCGCAGCGGATGCTGGCCAGCATCTACGGCGACAACCCCCGGGCCCGCAAGTTCTGGGAGCGGCTCGGGTACCAGTTCGCCATCGACGCCAAGCCCCTTCTGGTCTGGTACGCCAAAGAGCTGAACAAACCGTCGGGCAACGAACTAGTGGCCGGCTAGCAGCAACGGCAAGGGAACCACCCGGCAGGCTGAGCCGCTGTGGCCGGCTAGTGGTTCGGAGGGCTACTCCCACCACGGTTTCCGGTGATAACCTTCGCCCGTGCTAGAGGTCGTGAGCGTGTCCCTCGGATCCGCGTCGCGCGACACGGACCAGGTGGTCACGTTGCTCGGGCGGCAGGTGCGTCTACGCCGCATCGGTGTGGGTGGAGACCTGGCCAGGGCGCGCCAGCTCATCCGCGACCTGGACGGCAAGGTCGACGCCTTCGGGCTCGGCGGCATAGACCTCTACGTGGCCGTGAGCGGCCGGCGCTACTACTTCCGCGACGCCCTGAACCTGGCGCGCGCGGCTGAGCGCACGCCCGTCGTGTGCGGCGCGGGCCTCAAGGACAGCCTGGAGCGTCTCACGGTGCGCGCGCTCGATGAGCGCCTCGATCTGGGACGGCGGGACGTGATGATGGTCTCCGCGGTCGACAGGTTCGGCATGGCCGACGAGCTCTACCGGCGGGCGCGCAGCGTGCTGTTCGGAGACCTGATCTTCGCGCTCGGCCTTCCCGTGCCCGTTCGCAACATCCGCACCCTCGAGCGGCTGGCGCACACCCTCATGCCGGTGATATCGCGCGTGCCGTTCAAGTGGCTCTACCCGGTGGGGGCGGCGCAGGAGAAGGTGCCGAACTCGGAGAGGTTCGCGCGCTACTACGACGAGGTCGACATCCTCGCGGGCGACTGGCATTACATAAGGCGGTACGCGCCGCGCGACCTGACGGGCAAGGTGCTCCTGACCAACACCACCACGCCGGCGGACCTCGACTTCATGCGGGAGCGGGGCGTGAGCCTGCTGATAACCACCACGCCCAGGTTCAACGGTCGCAGCCTCGGCACGAACCTCCTGGAGGCGGCTCTGGTGGCCATAGAGGGCGCCAGCGCCGAACTGGGCGCAGGGCGCTACGCGGAGCTCATCGAGCAGGCGGGCATCGAGCCCACCGTGGCCGACCTGAGGCCAACCTCCGAGAACAGCGTGACGGATGCTAAGATTGTGCCGACTTGAACCGTACCGCCGCGCGCCCGGCGCAGTTCACCTGGGCCGCGCGGTGTACCTTTGGAACCTCGGAGGAGATCGATGATCAGCGTTACTGACCTACGGACCGGCACCAAGGTCGAGATGGACGGCGGCCTCTGGGAGGTGGTCGATTACCAGCACCAGAAGATCGGTCGCGGCGGCGCCAAGATGGTGGCCAAGTTCCGCAACCTCGAGTCCGGCTCCATCGTCGAGCGCTCGTTCAACGCCACCGAGAAGATCCAGGACATCTTCATCGAGTACCGCGACATGTCCTTCCTCTACGCCGACGGCGACCAGTACACCTTCATGGATACGGAGACCTTCGAACAGCCGACGCTGTCCCGCCAGCAGATCGGCGACGGCGCGCGCTTCCTGAAGGAGAACATCTCGGTGACGGTCGACTACTTCCAGGGCCGCCCGCTCAAGGTCACCCTCCCCAACATCGTCGAGCTGAAGATCACCCGCACGGATCCAGGCGTGCGGGGAGACACGGTCTCGGGCGGCTCCAAGCCGGCCGAACTCGAGACGGGAGCCAGCGTGAACGTGCCGCTCTTCATCGAGGAGGGCGAAGTCATCCGCGTGGACACGCGTTCCGGCGAGTACTTAGGGCGCGCCTGATGGAGACGAAAGAGATACGGCAACTGCTCAAGGCGCTGGCGGAGTACGAAGCCAGCGAGTTCACGCTCGACACCGGCGAGTACAAGCTGACGGTCAAGCGGGGTGCGCAGGTGGTCATGACCCAGGCTCCGGCTGCTGCCCCGGCCGCTCCCCAGCCGGCCGCGGAGTCGGTGCTTGCTGCAGGGACGGCGGCGCCCGCTGCCGCCCCGGCGGCCAACTCCAACCTGATAGACGTGCTGGCGCCCATCGTGGGCACCTTCTACGCCGCGCCCTCGCCGGACGCCCCTCCCTTCGTTAAGGTGGGCGACCGCGTGAAGGCCGGCACGGTCCTCTGCATCATCGAAGCCATGAAGCTCATGAACGAGATCGAGGCCGAGGTGGCTGGCGTCGTCCGCGAGGTGGCCGTGAGCAACGAAGACCCGGTGGAGTACGGCCAGGTGCTCTTCCGCATCGAGCCGGACTGAGTGGCCAGCGAGGCGGACGCCACGGTGTCGAGCGAAAGAGAAACCGCAGGCATGTACAAGAAGATCCTCATCGCCAACCGCGGGGAGATCGCACTGCGCGTGCTCCGCGCGGCGCGGGAGCTGGGCGTGGAGACGGTGGTCGTCTACTCGGAGGCGGACGAGAACTCGCTGCCCGTGCTGCTGGCGGACGAAGCCATCTGCATCGGTCCCGCCCCCTCCTCGGGTAGCTACCTGAACGTGCGCAACATCCTCGCGGCCGCCATCGTGACCGGCGCGGAAGCCATCCACCCCGGCTACGGCTTCCTGGCGGAGAACGCGGAGTTCGCCGAGATGTGCGAGGAACACGGGCTCGACTTCATCGGTCCGAGGCCGGAGAGCATCAGGCGCATCGGCGACAAGGCCTCCGCGCGCGCCCTGGCCGAGGAGGCCGGCGTGCCCGTTACGCCGGGCAGCGCGCCGCTGAAGAACCTGGAGGACGCCCGCCGCTTCGCGGAGAAGATCGGCTTCCCGCTCATCCTCAAGGCCTCGGCGGGTGGCGGCGGGCGCGGCATGCGCGTGGTTCAGAGCCTGTCGGACCTAGAGAGGCAGTTCGTCAACGCCCAGGAGGAAGCCCGCAACGCGTTCGGCAACCCCGAGCTGTACATGGAGAAGTACCTAGAGGAGCCGAAGCACATAGAGATCCAGCTCTTCGGCGACGGCGAGGGAGAGGTCGTCCATCTCTTCGAACGCGACTGCTCCATCCAGCGCCGCTACCAGAAGGTGCTGGAGGAGGGCCCGAGCCTGCTCGACGAGGAGCTGCGCCAGGCCATCGCCGAGGCGTCCGTGCGCCTGGCGAAGCACATCAACTACCGCGGCGCGGGCACCTGCGAGTTCCTGGTGGACAAGTCGGGTCGGTTCTACTTCTCGGAGATGAACACGCGCATCCAGGTCGAGCACCCCGTCACCGAGCTGATCACCCGCATCGACCTCGTGCAGGAGCAGCTACGCGTGGCCAGCGGTCTCGGTCTCTCGTTCACGCAGGAGGACATCTCCATCGAGGGGCACGCCATCGAGGTGCGCGTCAACGCGGAGGACCCGGACCACGACTTCAGGCCCTCGGCGGGCGTCATCACCGACGTGCACTGGCCGGGCGGGTTCGGTATCCGCGTGGACTCGCACGTGTACGCCGGCTACCGGATACCGCCCAACTACGACAGCATGGTGGCCAAGATCATCGCCTGGGCACCTACCCGGGAGGAGGCGATCCAGCGGATGGAGCGCGCACTCAAGGAGACGGTCATAGAAGGCGTGAAGACCACGATCCCCTTCCACCTGAAGGTCCTGGACAACGCGTTCTTCAGGCGGGGAGACGTGTACACCAACTTCATCCCGCGTAGGATGAACCGATGAGCGAGAACACCGAACTAGCCATCTCGGCCGACGTGCTTTACGGCATAGTCCAGCTGGCCCTGGAGGACGTCGACGGCGTAAGGCCCATCCAGCCGCCCGCCCGCGTGGGGGAGTTCCTCGGCGGCCGCCGCAGCCGCGGCATCGCCGTGGAGCGCGACGGCGACGAGGTGTGGGTTGACCTCACGCTGGCCGTCACCTACGGCAAGGTCATACCGAAGGTGGCCGTGGCGGCTCAGCGCGCCGTGCGCGAGGCGGTCACGTCCATGACCGGGCTCGAGGTGCGCAGCGTGAACGTGGCGGTAGAGGACGTGGAGCTGGCCGACGAGGAGCTACCGAGTGGGTAGACGCCGAGCCCGCGAGCTGGCTTTCCGTACCCTGTTCCAGTCCGACCGCGGTGGGCAGTCGCTGCTGGAGGTCTGGGCGAACGTGCGGCAGGAGCTGGCGGAAGAAGAGGAAGAGGACGGCGAGTCCAGTCCGTACGGCGAGCCGCTCGACTCCGAGACCGTGGCCTTCGCCGACGGGCTCGTGAAGGGGTTCGCGTCCGACAGCGAAAGGATCGACGCTCTGCTGGAGGAGTCGATCACCGGCTGGACCTTCGGGCAGATGTCGCAGACGGACCTCAACGTCCTGCGTCTGGCGGTCACGGAGATGCTGCACGGGGACGACGCTCCCGAGGTGGCCATCGAGATGGCCGTGCGCCTCGCGAAGAAGTTCGGTGGGGACGAGTCGGGCAGGTTCGTGAACGGGGTGTTGGCCAAGGTGTTGCGGTCGCTGAGTAGTGCGGGAACGGCGGCCGATGGGGCCTGAAACGGCAGCCGTGCCGCTCGAGGGCAAGAAGGTCGCCGCTGAACTGATCGACCGTCTGAAGGCCGAGGTGGCGGAGCTGCCGTACGTTCCGCGCCTCACTTTCATACGTGTAGGGGACGACCCCGCCAGCGCCTCCTACGTCCGTGCCAAGGAGAGGTTGGCGCAGCGCGCCGGCGTCTCCTCGCAGGTCTTCTCCCTGCCGGAGGAGACGAGCCAGGGTCAGCTCGTGGAGCTGGTGCGTGAGCTCAACCGGGACGACGAAGTAGACGGCATACTGGTGCAGCTGCCGCTGCCGCCCGCCATCGATGCCCAGCTGGTGCTCGACAGCATCGACCCCAAGAAGGACGTGGACGGTCTGCACCCGCAGAACGTCGGCTTGCTGTGGAGCGGCCGCCGGAGCCTCGTGCCGGCCACGCCCCTGGGCGTCATCGCGTTACTCGATCATTACGACGTGCCGATAGCGGGCAGCCAGGCGGTGGTCGTGGGGCGCTCCGAGCTGGTGGGCAAGCCGCTGGCGGCCCTGCTGCTGCAGCGCGACGCCACCGTCACGGTGGCCCACTCCCGCACGCGTGACTTAGGCGCAGTCACGCGCCAGGCGGACATCCTCGTGGTGGCGGCGGGCAGCCCGCGCCTGATCGGGCCCCACATGGTCAAGCCGGGCGCCGCGGTGCTCGACGTGGGTCTGACGCGGGTGGAGGGCCGCATCGTCGGTGACGTGCAGACGGAGGTGGCGCAGGTGGCGGGGTGGCTCACGCCCATGCCGGGCGGCACCGGCCCCATGACGGTGGCCATGGTGATCGTCAACACCCTCACGGCCGCCCGGTCGCGGAGGGCGGCGTGAACGACCTGCTGTCGAACGTGCCGCTGCTAGCGGCGCTGGCGGCCACCATCGTGGCCCAACTGCTGAAGGTCCTGCTGGTGCTGCTGGCCGAGAAGCGCTGGGCCTTCGACAGGATGTTGGACACCGGCGGCATGCCCTCCTCCCACAGCGCTGCCGTGGCGGCGCTGGCCATCAGCCTGGGCGTGATCCACGGTTGGGGCAGCCCCGCCTTCGCCATCTCCTGCGTGCTGGGCTCCATCGTGATGTACGACGCTACCGGCATAAGGCGCGCCGCCGGGCGTCACGCGGAGACGATAAACGACCTGGTGAAGGAGCTGAACCACCTCTTCGACGAGGGGTTCCAGCCGCAGGTGCTTAAGACGCTGCTGGGGCACACGTACCCGCAGGTCATAGTCGGCGCACTCGTTGGCGTGCTCACGGCCGTGGTAGCCACACTCTGAACTCGGCTTCCGGTTGACCGTTCCTACCGTTCGACCCTGACACCTTGCGCGGGCTCCAGCAGCGCGAGCGCTCTACGCAGCTCGCTGCTCGCCTCGTGCGCTGGCGCCGTGCGCGCCACGAAGGCGGCGCGCACCTCCGAGGCGCCCGCCCCAAGCAGGGCCTCGCGGGCGGCGTTCAGGGTGGCGCCCGTGGTCATGACGTCGTCCACCACCAGTACCGCCCGGCCCGCGAGCGCGTGGCCCGGCTCCGCTACCAGGACCCCTGCCAGGCTGGCCGTGCGAGCCGCGCGGCCCTGGCCCACGAGTTTGGTCGTACTGGCGCGCCGCCGCAGGGGCCCGCCGGAGGGTACGCCAGCATGACGGGCGAGCGCGGCGGCGAGCAGCTCCGCCTGGTCGTAGCCGCGCAGCCGGCGCCGCTGCCGCGTGGTGGGCACATGGGTGATTAGGTGTGGTGACCAGCCCCACGCCTGCACCCGCAGCTGAAGGAGCCGAGCCAGGAGGTCCGCCAGCCTGTGAGCGTTGCGGTACTTGAGGGCATGCACGAGGCGCCGCCAGATGCCGGCGTGGGGCCCGAGCCAGAGGGAGTCGCCAGTTGGGGCGGGCAGCGAGCCGACCGCTGACCAGAGGAGCTCCGCGCACTCTGCGCAGACACCACTGGGTCCGCAAGCCCGCGTGCCGCACGCCGGGCAGTGCAGCGTGGCCGCCGCGGCGCCCTGGAAGGCAGCCGCAACCCGTTGTAAGACGTTGGCGGTGGCGGCGGGTGCGCCGAGGTAGCCGAGGTCCCGGTGGGCTCCTGCTAGCGCACCCCCTTCCGCCGACCGTGGAGGCGCTGCAGGCGGGGAGCGTCGCCTTGGTTGCTGCGCCAGGTAGACCCTACCGGCACGTGACGAGCGGACGCGGCGTTGGGTCATGCGAGGAGTGTAGGCGCGCGGCGGCCCGGCGGGTGGCGGGAACTTGGCCCAGGCCGGGCGGCCGTAGGCCGCCGCCCTGACCCGGGCTCAGTACGGGCGCGCGGCCAGCTCGCTGACCAGATCGAGGATCTCGCCCACGGCGCTCCTGTCAGGCAGCGGCGCCAGGGCCCGCTCGAGCACGTCCAGGCCGCGCCTCAGGCGCTGCTCGGCCACGCGCTGGGCGTACTCCAGCGAGCCGTGCTCGAGCATGAGGCTCAGGACCTCGTCCATCTCCTCCGGGAGCTTCGCGCGCCGGGGCCGGTCCAGGAGGGCCACGGTGCGCTGGCGGGTGTCCAGGGGAGCCGTGGAGAGGAGGTGCGCCAGCACCAGCGTGCGCTTGCCCTCGTAGAGGTCCCCGGCGAACTCCTTGCCCACCTCGGCTCCCTCAGTGAGGTTGAGCACGTCGTCGCGGATCTGGAAGGCCACGCCCAGGTCGAGCCCGGCCTGCTCCAGCAGCGCGGACGGCTCCGCGGCGGCGGCGTAAGCCCCGAGTCTGAGGGGCGATACCACCGTGTAGTAGGCGGTCTTGAGGCTGACCATGGTGAGGTAGTCGTCTTCCGTTACGTCGAAGCGGCGTTGGCTGACCCAGGCCAGGTCCAGGTGCTGCCCGGCGGCCGTGTGCATGATCATCCGGCCGAACTCGTCCAGCGCCAGGCCGCGGTCGTACGCCCCGCCCGGGGGCAGCGAGTGGAGGTGCCGCCACATGGCCACGTGCATGGCGTCGCCCACGTTGAGCGCCACCGGCATGCCGGTCTGCCGGTGCAGTGCCGGTCGGCCGCGGCGCTCGTCCGAGTCGTCCTCTATGTCGTCGTGCACCAGCACCCAGTTCTGGAAGAGCTCGAGCGCCTCCGCGAGGATCCGTGCGGCGGCCGCGCCTTCGCTACGGTGCTGCGCGCCGTGCGCCCGGGCCGAGAGGAGCAGCAGCTGCCCCCGCAGGCCCTTGCCGGTGCGGTTGGGGTAGTCGGCGAGCAGGCCCAGGAACCGCTCCAGCTCAGCCTTCACGGTGTCGGAGGCTGCCGTTACCTGGGCTGGCGGGATGAGCGAGTCAAGCTTCGCGGGCAGCGCGTCCAGCACGCCGCGCCGTATTCTCTCCACTTCGTCCACGGCGGCGATCATACGCCGAAGCCGCATGACGAACGGAACGGCCGCTCCCACAAGGAGCGGCCGCAGCGTTCGTATGTGAAGCGCTTCCCTCTAGCGGAAGAGGATCTCCGTGACGAACCAGGTGGCAACCAGCATGCCCGCTATGAAGATCAGGATGTAAGGCAGGGAGACCCCGTAGGTGCGGAAGATGAGCTCCAGGACCTCGCCGCGCGTAAGTTTGCGGCGCTCAGCGGCTCTGCGTAGGGCGTCCTCTCGTTTGGACATGCTCATCACCTGCCTTCCCACTGCCGTCTACTTTAGCGGTGGATGCACGCCTTGAAGTGCCCGGGGCTCACTTCCTCGAGCGGTGGGATCACGTCGGCGCACTCCTTGGTGGCGATAGGGCAGCGGGTGCGGAACACGCAGCCGGAGGGCGGGTTGATGGGGGAGGGGATGTCGCCCTGCAGGATGACGCGCTCGCGCTTGATGGTGGGGTCGGGGATGGGCACGGCCGAGAGCAGCGCCTCGGTGTACGGGTGGATCGGGTTGGCGTAAAGCTCCTTGGCAGGGGCTATCTCCATGATCCGGCCGAGGTACATCACGATGACGTGGTCGGAGATGTACTCGACCACCCCGAGGTCGTGCGCGATGAAGAGCAGGGTGAGGCCCAGCTCCTCCTTCAGGTCCTGGAGCAGGTTCACGACCTGCGCCTGGATCGACACGTCGAGCGCCGAGACCGGCTCGTCCGCCACGATGAACTCGGGGTCCACCGCCAGGGCGCGCGCGATGCCGATGCGCTGGCGCTGACCGCCCGAGAACTCGTGCGGGTAGCGGCGCATGTGGGCGGTGGAGAGGCCCACGCGCTCCAGCAGGGAGCCCACCTTCTCCTCGCGATCCTTGCCGCGCGCCAGGTTGTGGATGCTCATGGCTTCGCCGATGATGTCGCCCACCGACATGCGCGGGTTGAGGCTCGCGAAGGGGTCCTGGAAGATGATCTGCATGCGCTTGCGGTACTCGCGCATCTGCCCCTTGGAGAGCTTGGTGACGTCGACGCCGTCGAAGTTCACCTCACCCGAGGTGGGTTCGATGAGGCGCAGGATGGAGCGGCCCACGGTGGTCTTGCCCGAGCCGGACTCGCCCACGAGGCCCACGGTCTCGCCGCGCTTGACGTTGAAGCTCACGTCTTCCACGGCCTTCACGTTGGCCACCACGCGGGAGAAGATGCCCCCGCGGATGGGGAAGTACTTGCGCAGGTGCTTGACTTCCAGCAGGTTCTCGGTCTGTTCGGTTATGGGCTCTTTGGCTGTCTGTGTCTTTACGTTGGCGTCGCTCATGCCGGTATCTCCGCCTTGAGGTCGAGTTCGTCCCAGCGGACGCACCGAACCATGTGACCGCCGCCGGTGTTCTCGAGCTCAGGGATGGCTATCTTGCACTTCTCCTGAGCGAAGCGGCAGCGGGGATGGAAGGCGCAGCCCTCGGGCAGGTTGAGGGGGTTGGGGACGTTGCCCGGGATGGCCTGCAGGCGCTCCTGGTGCACGGCGGCCCGGTCCACTCGCGGGATCGAGTTCAGCAGCCCGAGCGTGTAGGGCATCTTCGGATCCGCGAAGATGTCGTTCACGTGGGCTTCCTCGACGGCGCGGCCGGCGTACATGACCACCGCGCGGTCCGCCACCTCCGCCACCACCCCGAGGTCGTGGGTGATGAAGAGGATGGACATGCCGATCTCTTCCTGCAGCTTGCGCATGAGGTCGAGGATCTGCGCCTGGATGGTCACGTCAAGGGCCGTGGTGGGCTCGTCGGCGATGAGGAGCTTGGGGCCGCACGAGAGGGCCA
>CAZPWN010000013.1:0-26360 GCA_964590475.1 uncultured bacterium
GCGACATCATGGCTTACGTCAAGAGCCGCTTCAACCTGCTCATCGGCGACCGCACGGCGGAGCAGATCAAGCGTGAGGTGGGCGCGGCCAAGATAGTGACCTCCGAGGACGACCGCACGATCGAGGTCCGGGGCCGCGACCTGATCGACGGCATGCCCAAGAGCGTCACCGTTACCACCCAGGACGTGGTCACCGCGCTCGAGTCCTCCCTCAAGAAGATCGCCGACGCCATGGTCAAGGTGCTGGAGCAGTCGCCCCCGGAGCTGGTGTCGGACGTCATCGAGCGGGGCATCGTGATGACGGGTGGAGGGGCGCTCCTGAGGAACCTGGACGCCTACCTTTCGGGCATCACGTCCATCCCGGTGGCCGTGGCTTCCAACGCGGCCGATTGCGTGGTGCTTGGCACCGCACAGGCGCTCGACATGGTGCATGTGCTGAAGGACGCCTCGTTCGACGAGGCCCGGCTCTAAGGGGCTTCCTCTTCGGGTCCGGCGCCCTCTTCGGGGTCGCCGATCAGTTCCGAGGCCGCCACCCTGCCGAGGCGGCCCACCACCAGGAACCCCAGCGCGTAACCGGTCAGAGTGAGGAACAGTAGCAGGAACAGCGGGATGCCCGTCTGGCCGGTGGCCAGCGCGAGCGAGAGGAACCAGGCGGTGGAGGCCAGCAACACGCCCGCCATCAGCGCGGCCGACAGCGCCGAGCGTCTCGCTCCCTTGCCGCCCGGCAGCCCGCTCAGCCTCGTGACCACGAACGCTACTACCGGCAGCTGAGCCAGCGCGAAGGCGGCCAGAGCCCAGGCGAGCAGGGGGCTGGGGTTGCTGGGCGCCCCGCCCGCGAGGAGCACCACGACCACGCCCACCAGCGCCGCGACCACGCACTGCGCCAGGAAGGCCAGCACGAAAGCCGAGCGCAGGAACGCCGCGGCGGCGCCTGCGCCCACCCGCGGCGTGTTCAGGTACCGACCAGCGAAGCCTGCCCAGCGCGTAGCTCGGTCGCCGGCTGGCGTGGGGTCGGTATCAGACGGCTCAGTAGCCGTGTTCAGTGTCGGCGTGCTCCTCGTACTCCTCATGGGTGTGCTTCACCAGGAAGGTGGTGAAGGCAACGAAGAACCCGGAGAACAGGATGATGCTGATCAGCATGATTATCGCGTTGCGTCCGATGACTAGGAAGGTATCCACAAGTGCCTCCGTTTAGTAGAGTTTACCCTACACCACGGCGCGTTTCCGCCAGCGCCTGGAGGGCGTTCGGCCCGAGAGTCGGCTGAAACGCACCACCAGTAGCAGCGCGGCCACGCCCAGGCCCGCCACCAAGCCGAACCACATGCCACGGGGCCCCACGCCGGCGGCGAAGGTGAGCAGCAGACCCGAGGCTATGCCGACGAACCAGTAGGCCACCAGGGTGAGCAGCATCGGCACCCGCGTGTCCTTGAGCCCCCTGAGGGCGCCCTGGGCCGTGACCTGCATTCCGTCCACGATCTGGAACATGGCGGCTATGGCCAGGAACGAGGTGGCGTGCCGCACCAGGGCCAGGTTCTGCGGGGCCTCCAAGTCGACGAATAGTCCTATGACCACCTGGGGCGCGAGCCAGAACAGCAGGGCGGAGAGGCACATGAACAGCGCCGAGAGCGCTATGCCCAGGGTGCCCGCCCGCCGGACGCCGTGCGGATCGCGCCGTCCCGCCGCCTGCCCCACCAGCACGCCGGTGGCGGTGGCTATACCGAGAGGGATCATGAAGGTCATGGAAGACGACTGCATGGCGATCTGATGGCCGGCCAGCACGGCGTCGCCGAAGCCCCCGAGCACGAAGGTGGTCACGCTGAAGGCGCTGACCTCGAGCCCGAGCATCGCCGAGATGGGCCAGCCCACCCGGACGATCTCGCGCAGGCGTTCCCGATCGACGCGCAGCATGTTAGCGAACACGGCCTGGCCCCCGTAGTTGCGCCGCACCAGCCAGGCGGCAGCCACGAACATCAGCGTGTAGACGGCGGCCGTGGTGATACCCGCACCCACGACCCCGAGTGGGGGGAGGCCATAGCGTCCGAAGATCAGCGCGTCGTTGAGGAAGACGTTGAGGCCGACTCCCGCCAGCGCCAGCACGAGGATGGGCCGCGCGTCGCCGTGCCCCTCGAGCATGCCGCGCAGGGCCACGAACCCGAGCGCGAACGGCAGGCCAGGGGTGATGGCCCGGAGGTACGCGCCCGCCAGAGTGACGGAGCTCTCGGGCAGCCCCAGCAGCCCCAGGATGGGCTCGGCGCTAAGGAAGAGCGCCGCCCCCGGGATGGCCAGGACCACTGCCAGGAGCAGCGCCTGGCCCGCTATGTGCCCGGGCTCGCGGCTGCGCTCCGCGCCCACGGCCTGAGCCACCAGCGGCGCCACCGCCAGCAGGACCGCCATGAGCACGTTGAAGATGGTGAAGAACACTGTGGAGCCGAGGGCGAGCCCGGCTAGCGAGCTGGGCCCCAGCCGCCCCACGAACAGCGTGTCAACGAAGCCCATGCCGCTATGCGCCAACTGCGCCAACGAAAGTGGCAGAGCCAGGGTCACCAGTTGACGCATCTCGCCACCGAGTTGGGACACGCGGCTCAACATACTCCCCGAGCGGCACTGGTACCATGCCGTATGCGTTTGCTGGTTGTCGCCGTGCTGTTCATCGCCCTCGTCGTGGGCGGCCTCTTCGCCTTCGGTGTGCTCCCTCCGGGAGAGAGGGAGCCGGAACTACCGGACCTGTTCGTCGTACTGGAGCAGAACGATCCGGCGGCCATAACGGACGCGCTGGGCGCCGGCGCGGACATGCACGTCCGCAACGAGGCCGGCCTCTCCCCCCTCCAGGCCGCCGTGAGCGGCGGGGCCAGCACGGCCGTCCTCGAGACCCTGCTAGGCGCGGGCGCCAACATCAACGACCAGGCCGCCAGCGGCACCACCGCCCTGATGCTGGCCGCCAGTGGGGGCACGCCTGCGCAGGTCATCTACCTGCTGAACGCAGGCGCGGACCCCACCCTGCAGGACGGTGAGGGCCGCACGGCCGCCGAGCTCGCGATGAACAACTCGCAGGTGCGCACCTCCGGCGTCTACCCCCGCCTCATGGAGCTGGCGGACCGCCCGTTCATGCAGGGCTGGCCCTCGGCCTACGTGGTGCCCGTGGAGGGCGCCACCATCAGCTCGCGCCGCAACCACTTGCCGGGCGCGCCGCGCACGTACCGCAACGGGGTGCACGAGGGCTTCGACTTCTACGCCGGCACCGTGAGCGTGCCCATCAACTACGGCACCCCCATCAACGCCGTGGCGGACGGCGTGGTCATCCGCGCCGACCACGACTATGTGGAGGCCACGCTGGAGGAGTACCAGGAGATCATCGAACAGGCGGGCCGGGCGCTGGACACGCCCCCCGAGATCCTGGACAAGTTGCGGGGCCGCCAGGTATGGATCCGCCACGCGGGCGGCTACGTCACCCGCTACGCGCACCTGGCCGCCGTGGCGGAGATCGTGAACGTGGGCGCGCGGGTGAACCAGGGAGACATCATCGGCACCACCGGCAACTCCGGCACCCTGGAGGCCGCGCAGGGCACGCAGGACGATCCGCACCCCCACGTGGAGGTCTGGCGGGGCGAGTCCACCTTCCTGGGCGCCGGCATGGAGCCAGAGGCGATCTGGGAGTTGGCCGGGCAGGTGTTCGGCCAGGTTGCGTTGCCGCCGTTCCACGACTGACCCACCGGACGTAAGACCGCCTACCAGGTACCGCCTCTACCAGGCACCCCCTACCAGGGCAGGTTGAAGCCGCCGTGGTGCTCGCTGCGGTAGTACTGCTCGATCTCCTCGGGGATCGTGCTCACGTCGTCCACCACCTTGAAGAGGTGCAGGTCCTGCTCGGAGATGGTGCCGTTGCGGAGCAGCGTGCCCTGCAGCCACTGGAGCAGGCCGCGCCAGTACTCCACCCCGATCAGGTAGACGGGGAACGGCTTGATCTTGTGGGTCTGGATGAGGGTCAGCGCCTCGAACAGCTCGTCCAGCGTGCCGAAGCCGCCCGGGAATATCACGAAGGCGGTGGAGTACTTGACGAGCATCACCTTGCGCACGAAGAAGTACTTGAAGTCCACCGAGTCCGTCAGGTACGGGTTCGGGGCCTGCTCGTGCGGCAGGTCGATGTTGAGACCCACGCTGCGACCCTCCGCCTCGGAAGCGCCCTTGTTGGCCGCCTCCATGATGCCGGGACCGCCGCCCGTGAGGATGCTGTAGCCCTGTTTGGCCAGCTGGCCGGCTAGTTGCTGGGCCTTCTGGTACGTGTCGCTCTCCGGCTTGAGCCGAGCCGATCCGAACACCGTCACGGCCTTGCCTATGTCGGCGAGTTCCTCGAAACCCTGCACGAACTCGCCGAGGATGCGGAACATGCGCCATGAGTCCTCGGCCAGCGCGTCGATGACGTACTGCTTCTCGATGCCGTTCATCCAGCAAGCGTAACCGGGCCCGGGCGGGCAGGGTGTGAACCCGCGGTCAGTAGCGCAGGTAGGCCACGGTCACGCCGTGCCCGCCCTCGTACGGCACGGCGTCCTCGTAGCGCTCCACCAGCTTCTCGCCCCGCAGGTAGTTGCGCACCGCGTCCCGCAGCGCGCCGGTGCCCTTGCCGTGCAGCAGGCGCACGCTCTCCACCTTGAGCGAGTGCGCCTCCAGCACGAAGTCGCGCACCTGCTCCAGGGCCTCCTCCACGCGGGCGCCGCGCAGGTTCAGCTCGTTGTCGAAGGAGCCGGGGGCCGGCACGTGCGCCTGCACCCGCTGGGATTTCTTGGGCGCCAGCGGCTTGGCGTCGCGCCGCGGCACCTCGACCTTGAGGAGCCCGAGCTGCACGAGCAGCTGCCCGCCGCCGCGGTGCTCGAGCACCTCGCCCTCCGCCCCGTAGCTCTCCACCCGCACGCGGGAGCCCACCGCGTAGGGGTCCTCCTGCGCCTTCGGCTTGGGAGCCGTGGCGGGCTTGGCCCGGTCGCCCGTGGGCTCCGAGAGCTTACGCGCGCGGCGCCTGAGCTCCTGGATCTCGTCCAGGGCGCGCGAGCGCTGCGCCGGCTCCTGCTGCGCCACGCGCCTGAGCTTGGTGGCCTGCTGCAGGGTCTCCTGCAGCAGCTCGTCGGCCCTCTCGGCGGCGGCCGCTATGAGGTCCTGCTCGCGGCTCCGCAGCATGGCGATCTGCTGGCGCAGCAGCTCGGCCTCGGCCACGGCGCGCTCGTTGGCCTCGCGGGCATCGTCGAGCTGCTCCCCCAGCTCCTCGCGCTGCTTCTCCAGCGTGGCCAGGAGGTTCTCGAGCCGCTCGCCCTCGGGACCGAGGAGCTCGGAGGCGCGCTCCAGCAGGTCCGCCGGCAGGCCCAGGCGCTCCGCGATCGACAGGGCGTAGCTGCGCCCCGGCTGACCCACGACCAGCTGGTAGGTGGGCCTCAGCGCCTCGACGTCGAAGCGCATGGCGGCGTTGGCAACGCCCTCCGTCTCGCTGGCGAACACCTTCAGCGGCGCCAGGTGGGTGGTCACCAGCCCCCGCGCCCCGTGCGCCAGCACCTTCTCCAGGATGGCCTGCGAGAGCGCCGCGCCCTCGTCCGGGTCCGTGCCCGAGCCGAGCTCGTCTATCAGCACCAGCGTCCGCTGGCCCGCCCGCTCCACGATGGCCTTGAGGTTCTGCAGGTGGCCGGCGTAGGTGCTGAGGCTGGCCTCGATGCTCTGCTCGTCGCCGATGTCCGACAGGAGGGCGTCCAGACGCGGCAGCACGGGCGCGCCCTCGCCGCCCGTCGCCACGAAGAGGCCCGACTGCGCCATGGCGGCTGCCAGGCCCAGGGTCTTGATGAGCACCGTCTTGCCGCCAGCGTTCGGTCCCGTGATTATCAGCAGCCGGCGGTCGTCATCCAGTTCGATGTCGTTCGGCACGCACCCCTCGATGAGCGGGTGACGCGCCCGAATCAGGCGCACCGTGCCCCCGTCACTGAACCCGGGTCGGCGCAGGCTCCAGTCCTCGGCCAGGCGCGCGGCGGCGTTCAGCAGGTCCAGCTCGGCGATGACCACCAGCGTCTCGTCCACGCGAGGCTCGTCCGCCAGGCGCCGACCGAGCGCCAGCAGCACCCGCCTGACCTCGTCGCGCTCCTCCATCTCCAGCAGCGCCAGCTCGTTGTTGAGGTCCACCACCCCGGCGGGCTCGATGAAGACCGTGGCGCCCGAGTCGGAACGGTCCAGCGCCAGGCCGGGCACGCGCGACTGCTGCTGCGCCTTGATGGGGATCACGTACCGGTCGCGCCGCAGCGTGATGATCGGGTCCTGCACGTACTCGGAGTAGCTCTCCAGCATGCGGGTAAGACGCTCGCGGATGCGGCCGCGCAGCGGGTTGAGGCGCCGCCTGATGTCCGCCAGTTTGGGCGTGGCGTCGTCGCGCACGTTGCCGTCCGGATCGAGCTGCTCGCGCACCAGGCGCAGCACGCCGTCGAACGAGCCGATGCCCACCGCCACCTCGGTCAGCGCGGGCCTTTCCGACGCCACGATCGCGCGCCGCAACGTGGCGGCGGCGTCCAGCGTGTACGCCACGCTGAGGATCTCGCTGCCCTCCAGCAGGTTGCCCTCCCGCACCCGCGCGAGGTAGGGGCGCACGTCCTCTATGCCGCCGAGGGCCAGGTCGCCGCCCTCCACGATCTCCTCCACGCGGTCCAGTGCGCGCTCCGCCTCGTGCGTATCGGCGAGAGGCAGCAGCGCCCTGGCACGCTCCATTCCCAGGAACGTACCGGCCCGGTCGGCCAGCGCCTCCTGGATGCGTCCGAAGGAGAGCTTGTCTAAGGTGGCGGCGTTCACGTCCACGGCCGCAGATTATACGTAAAGACCGTAGCGGCGCGTACGGTAGGCTCGGTAGACCGTAGTGGACGACCACCCGTTCCCTCTCCTCCCCATAACCCCGGCGCCGCCCTACTCCTGGGCGCAGACCGTCTCTGCGCTGGCGGGCTTCGGCGCGGTACCCGACCGCGGACGCCCCGTGGACGGTAACGGCACACCCGTAGACCCAAGCCAGGCGGGTGCCGGAACCGGCTGGGAGCTGGCCCTGCGCATAGGCGACGGCGAGCAGCGGCTGGTGAGCGTGCGGCTCGTGCCGGCGGAGGGCGAGGGGCCCTTCGCGCCCGACCTCGAGCTTCTGGCGAGCGGCGGTGACGCGCGTACCGCCGGCTCGAGTGCCGGTACGCCGGCTGAGAGTGGCGAGTTCACCCTCGGTGAAGCGCAGGACGTCTGGGACCAGCTGGACCACTTCCTGGCGCTGTCGCTCGACCTGGCGCCCCTGGTGGAGGAGGCGCGCAACGACCCGCCCTTCCGGCCGGTGGTGGCAGCGCTGTACGGCTATCACCCACCACGCTTCCGCACGGCGTTCCAGGCGGCCTGCTGGACGGTGGTGCGGCAGCGCACGCCGCAGAAGTTCGCCGTGAAGACCATGCATCGCCTGACGGACCTCCTGGGACCCAGGATCCCGAGCCCCGGCGGACCGCCCCTGAGCCTCTTCCCGCAGCCCGGGGACCTAGCGCACGGCGCGCGGCCCGAGCTGCTGGAGGCCACCAACAACCTCCGCAAGGTGGAGAGGCTGGAGGGCCTAGCGGCGGAGTTCGCCACGGTGGCCGAGGCGGAACTGGTGAACGGCGACTACGACGAGGTGTTCAAGTGGCTGAAGGGCCTACCCGGCCTGGGACCGTGGTCCGCGGAGCAGGTAATGTGGCGCGGCCTCGGCCGGGTGGAGCGAACGCCTTGGCGCGACACGGGCGCGCTGCGCGCCGTCAGCGATGTCTACACGCCGGGCCTCACCCTGATCAAGGAGGCCGCCCGGGAGCAGGCCAAGCATTACCGCGAGCTGCAGGGCGTGTGGCTGGCGTACCTGAAGGCGTACCCGCGCGTCGGACCGCCGGCTAAGGATCTGCCCCGGGCACCTGCTGGGTAGCCTGGATGGCCGTGAGCGCGATGGTGTACACGATGTCGTCCACCAGGGCTCCGCGCGAGAGGTCGTTGACGGGCCGCTTGAGGCCCTGCAGCATGGGCCCCACGGAGACCACGCCCGCGGAGCGCTGCACCGCCTTGTAGGTGGCGTTGCCGCTGTTCAGATCGGGGAAGATCAGCACGGTGGCGCGCCCGGCCACGGCGCTGTCCGGCGCCTTGCCGCGCGCCACGCTGGGCACGGTGGCGGCGTCGTACTGCAGCGGTCCGTCGATCTGCAGGTCGGGCCGGCGCTCGCGGGCCATGAAGGTGGCCTCCCGCACCTTGTCCACGTCCGCCCCCTCCCCGGAGCTGCCGGTGGAGTAGGAGAGCAGCGCCACCCGCGGGGTGATGCCGAACGCACGGGCGGACTCCGCGGACTGCACGGCGATGTCCGCCAGCTCCTCGGCGTTGGGGTCCGGGTTGACCGCGCAGTCGCCGTACACCAGCACCTGGTCCGGCAGGCACATGAAGAAGACGGAACTCACCAGTTTGGCGTTCTCGTGCGTCTTGATGAGCTGCAGCGCGGGGCGGACCGTGGCCGCCGTGGTGTGCACGGCGCCGGAGACCAGACCGTCGACCTCGCCGAGGGCAACCATCATGGTGCCCAGCACGATGTTGTCGCGCAGCTGGTTGCGGGCGCCGTCCTCCGTGAGCCCCTTGTGGCTGCGCAGCTCCACCATGCCCTTCACGTAGCGCTCGCGCAGCTCGTCGGTGGGTTCCACGATCTTCACGCCTCCGCCCAGCTCCAGGCCCTGCGCCTCCGCCACGCGCCTTATCTCCTCGGGATCGCCCAACAGCACGCAGGTGGCCATGCCCCGCTCGGCGCAGAGCGCCGCCGCCTTCACGGTGCGAGGCTCGTGGCCCTCGGGGAGGACTATGGTCTTCCCCGCCGCGCGTGCCAGCTCCACCAGCCGGTAAAGGAAGGCCGGCGGCGAGAGGCGCAGCTCGCGTTCGCTGCCCAGCAGGTCCAGCAGGGGCTCCAAGTCCAGGTGCTCGGCCACCGAGTTCATGCCGCGCTCCATACGCTCCACGTCGTCCAGCGGCACCTCGATCGGCATGGCGGCCGCGCGGGCAGCCGTGACGTACGAGTCGGTGGCCACCTGCAGCACGGGCAGGCCCGTGGCGAACGCCTTGGCGCAGAGCCGCATGACCTCCTGGCTGGGCTCCAACTCGCCCGTGAGCACGAGACCCGCCAGCGGCACGCCGTTGAGAGCCGCCATGGCGGAAGCGATGATGATGTCGTCACGGTCGCTGGGCGTGATGATGAGGGCGCCGGGCCGCAGGCGGTGAGTCATGTGCGCCACGTTGCGGGCCACCAGCGACACGTCGACCACGCGCCGACCGGCCAGCTCGCCCTCGTGGATTATCCGGGCGCCCAGGTACTCCGCCACGTCGAGGGTGCGCGGGGAGGCCATGGCCTGCTCCCAGGGCACCGCCCCCAGAAGGCTGAAATCCGGGTTGCGGAGGATGCGCAGCCGCGCCTTCAGGTCGGCGGCCGTGAGCGTCTCGTCCGGCATCTTGATGGCGGTGCGGGTGGTGCCGAGCACCTCGTAGCTCGGGGCGTTCAGCTGGTTCACGACCACCCCGATGACCTTCTCGGAGATGGCGCCCCCGAACAGCTGCGCCGTCATGTCGAGCCGGTCCTCGAGCGCGGCCAGGCTCGGCTGCGGCGTGGCCACGAGGATCACGTGGGCGTCGATGGCCCTGGCGATCTGAGCGTTCAGGTCGTCCAGGCTGGGGTGATCGCCGGTGGCCGCCAGCCCCTCCACGATCACCACGTCCGCGCCGGCCGCCGACCTGCCGTAACTGCCCACCAGCTGCTGCAGCATCTCCGACTGCCTGCCGGCCGCCATCAGCGCCTCGGCCGCGCCGAAGCTCATGGGGTCGGCGGGCTTTATGTTGGTCGAGCGGCGCACGTACTCGGTGGAGCGCTCCGGCCCCAGGTCGTCGCCCGGCTGGCGGATGGGTTTGAAGAAGCCGACGTCGAGGCCCTCACGCTGCAGGGCGTGGACCAGCCCCAGGCATACGGAAGTGAGGCCCACCCCCGGCCCCGTCGGCACTACGTAGAAGCTGTGAGTTCGTGACATCAGATCAAGCCGCCCGGCGGCCGCCTCCGCCATAACCTTATGCCATGTGTGCCGCGGCTCGCAGGGGGCCAACGCCCCGCCGGCCACTCCCCGCACGGCTGGCCCACGGTTATGCGCGGAGTCACACGACATCGGGTGCTCCGATGCCCTATCCTGACAGCATCTAAGACGTACGGGACGGTGACCCCCGCCTTCGGGTGCGGCGGCCTTCCGTCCAGAAGGAGCGGGTGAATGACCGACAACGATAACGGCGCCCCACTACCACCCATCGAGCCGGATCCGGCAGTGACCCCCGTGCCGGCGGCCGACCAGCCCGACCCGGTGACCACGCCGCCCATGGCGGAGCCGGAAGTCACCACCGCGGCCGCCAAGCCGGACATCGGCAGGCGCGTGCTGGCCTACGTCATCGACTGGGTGGTGGCCATGGTCATCTTCGCCATCCTCTCGCCCATCTCGGGGCCGCTCGGATCGCTGGTGGGCGCGGCCTACATCCTGCTGCGCGACGGCTTCGAGTTCGACTTCATGCGCGGCCGGTCGCTGGGCAAGAAGCTGATGAACCTCACCGTCACGCGCACCGGCAGCGGCGTCATGGACCTGGCCACCTCCGCGAGGCGCAACTGGCCGCTGGCCCTCTCCATGCTGCCCCTGGGCCTCCTATGGATCATCATCGCGCCCATCGCGCTGGCCATCGGCCTCTACGAGGCGTACCTGGTGTTCACGTCCGAAGACGGCAGGCGCTGGGGCGACAAGATGGCAGGTACCCGGGTGCTCGAGACCACCCAGTAGGAGCTGGCAACGCAGCCCGGGGCGGGAGCCGGACGGTAGGCCACGTGAGCCTAGCCGTCCGTACTCCCGCCCTTATCCTCACCACCGGTTCCCGCTGCGCCTGGAGCGCTTTCCCGTTCGGCTTCGGAAGCGGTTCCAGCGGCCGCATCTGCGGCGGTCGCGTCACGCACGGCGCCCTGCCGCTGCTGGGCCACGGGCCGCCTGCGGCCCAGCCCCTTCTCGTGGATGACCTTCATGGTCACCACGCGCCTGCTCATGGCGATGGCGAAGGTGAGCATGGCCGCCAGCACCAGGATGCCGCTGACCACGAAGAGGACGTACGGCAGGTCGCCTCCACCGGAGCGCCACCACGGCTCGCCGACCACGCGCATGACGAGGCCGGTCTGTAGCAGTAGGAACGTTATGCCCTCGAAGCCCGTCTGCCGGATGCCGCCGGGCCTCGGCAGCATCCAGAACGCCACGCCCATGACCATGGCCAGGAAGAAGCCGATCAGGCCCATGTGGGCGTGCGTGGCCCGAACGAGCGCCGCCATCCCCGGGTTGAAGCTCACCCAGACCCCGAGGGCCCCGGTGGCCACCAACCAGAAGAGGGCGGCGCGCAGGAAGGCGACTTGCCAGAAACTCACTGTCTAGAGCTTACCTGCCCACCGTTCCCCGTGGGCGAGGGTTCTCAGGCGGTCTTCCCTATGCGCACGCGCCAGGTGTCGGGGCCTTGCTCGAGGTACTCCCACTCCACCGTGCCGGGGCGCTCCATCTGGAACTGGTAGAAGAGCGGCTTCGGGTCGTGGTCGTTCACGAGCTCGAAGGCCTGCCCCGCGTCCAGATCGTCGAAGGTCTTGAAGAGGAGCGGATGGCGCTCACGGGGGTGGATGGTCCTGACGTCTACTTGCTTCATGCTTCTTCCTTCCCTTCCAACCACCGGATGGCACCGGTGGGGCATACGGACATGGCTTCCAGGCTCTCGGCCGTCACGGCCACGTGGAGTGGACCGTTACGGATGCCGGGCGCAACTTCCTCGCAGATGCCGCACTCGATGCAAGCGTCGGGGTCGACCCACATGGCGTTGGGCCTCAGGAGTGGTTCTCTTCCGGTGCGGTCAGTCATCGGCGCCACGCGGCCCTCCGTGCAGGCGCCTCGTGCCCAGCACCGTGAACGTGCCCTCGCCGGCTATGAGCGCCTTAGTGCTCCCCGGCAGGATATGCACGACGTGGCCGGCGCTGACCTCGTGGCGCTCACCGTCCTCCTGGATGAAGCCGGAACCCTCCAGCACCGTGAACACGGTCTCGGTCAGGTCGTTCTCCGGCGCGATCAGCTCCTGCCCCTTCTGCAGGCAGAGCAGCATGACCACCATGCCCTCCCCCATGTTCAGCGGCCGGGGCACCGGACCGCGCTCGGAGTAGCGCGCGTGATCGAGCGGCTTGATCAGCGGCACCCTACGCCGCTCCCTCGTCCACGCCCAGCTCCAGCAGCGCGGCGATGAGCGACTCCTGCTGCTCCTCGTCCTGGCCCCGAAGGCGGAAGGCCTGGGCGAGGTTCACCGTGTGCGCCATGGCGAGCCGCGCCACCGGGTTGGCCAGCGGCTCGAAGCCGCCCCGGATAAGTAGCTGCAGGGCGTCCTCGTGGGCGTCGAGGATGCGGGAGACGCGCATGTCCAGTAGTCTCCGCCGCCGCTCCTCCAGCTCGAGGGTCATTACCGGCGTGCCGGCCGCGTCCGCTTCTACCGAACCTAGTTGAGTACCCTTCTCTGCCACGCAGTCAAGCGTGTCAGGCGCGCGGGGCCGCGCACCATGACGCAGGTCATCGCGGTGGCCAACGCCGCGGCGCGAAGCTGGTACCTGAGATGTCTGAAACGCATGAGATGCCTGAGATGCCTGAGACGTTCCTGGATAACCGCGGCCTGGAGCCGCCCAACCCGATGATCCGCACGCTGGAGGCGCTGGAGGGCATGGCGCCTGGCGAGGTGCTGGTGATACACAACGACCGCGTGCCCATCTACCTGCTGCCGCAGCTGGCTGACGCCGGCGCCGATTATCAGGTGGAGGAGCAGGCCGACGGCAGCGCCAAGGTTCGCATAACCAAGGGTGCCTAGCGCCGTGCCGGCGCGCCCACCCACCGCCGCACCACCCGTGGGTAGTCATCTCCTCATGGGGGTGACGCCGTGATGCCCCGCCTGGGCGAAGGCGGCGCCCCGCCCGCCCTGCCCATCGGCACGCTCATGGTGGGGGCGCTCGCGCTACTAGCGGGCGCCCTGGCCCTCCTTCTGAACGCCGGCGCCCTGACCGGACACATCAACTCCCCCACCATGGTGGCGCTGGTGCACACGTTCACCCTCGGCTACGTGGGTCTCATCTTCGCGGGCACGCTGCAGCAGCTGCCGGCGGTCATGTTCGTCACCAAGCTGGCGTGGCCGTGGCTCGGCTACGTCACCACACCCGCCCTGCTCAGCGGCAGCGCAGCGGTGGTCATCGGCTTCGCCAGCGGTTTCCACCCCACCTGGCTGCAGGTGGGCGCCGTGGTCACCAGCCTGGGTTGGGCCCTGCTGCTCGCCCAGCTGCTGGCCACCGCCCTTAGGCGCCCGCCCAAGGACGCCGGCAGTCAGGCGCTGATCCTGGCGGTGCTGTTCCTCACCTTCACCGTGGTGGCGGGCTTCCTGCTCGCCAGCGCCCGCACCACGCCAGCGGTGGCGCAGGTGGTGGGCTACCCGGTGCGCCTCCACCTGAGCCTGGGCATCTTCGGGGCGTTCCTGCTAGGCATCGTGGGTTCCGGCCAGAAGCTCCTGTCGATGTTCGCGCTCTCCAAGGGGGGCGCGCAGTGGCGGGTGCGGGCCGCCATGCTCCTTATAACCGCGGCGCTGGTGGTGGAGAGCGTCGAAGCGATCGCCCGCGTTCCGCTCGGTTCGCTGGCGCTGCTGCTACTGGCCGGCGGCTCCCTCATGCAGCTGCTGGAAGTGGCGGCAATCTACAGGCGCCGGCTGCGCAAGAAGCTCGAGGCCCCCATAAGGCGCTATGTGCTGGCGCACGCCTTCATGCCGCTGGCCGGTCTGCTCGTGCTGCTGGATCAGCCCACCGCGGCCGCCGCGGCCTTCCTGGTGGGTTTCGTCGGCCTGGCCGTGAGCGGCATGCTAGTGAAGATCAGCTCGTTCCTCGTGTGGACGGCGGTGTTCGCCAACGCCCGCTCCGGCGGGGTCTCCGGCGGAGCCCCCCTGCTGCGCGACCTGATGCGGGACGAGCTGGAGCCGCTCACCACCTGGGCGCTGGCGGGCGGGGCGCTCGCCCTCTGCGCCACGTTCATGACGGGCCAACCGCTGCTCGCCACCACCAGCGCAGCTCTACTGCTCTTGGGCGCCGCCAGCCAGGTGGCACAGGTGGTGCACGTGGTGGGCATCACCGTGCTGGCCGGCCGACGCCAGGGCCGCGCCGCTGCACCCGTGCCTACGCCTGCGGTCAGCGCTGAGGAGGCGCCATGACGGAGACGACGCTCACGGAGATAGTTCCCGCACTCCCAGCCCGCAACGTGCTGGAGTCGCTGCGCGCGGTCATCGACCCGGAGCTGGGCCTCGACATCGTCAGCTTGGGCATGGTGTACGTGGTCACGGTGGCGGGCGGCAGCGTGAACATCGAGATGACGCTGACCACGCCCGGCTGCCCGCTGCACGCCAGCATCGAAGCCGACGTCAAGCACGTGCTGGGCCAGGTGCCCGGCGTGGACGACGTTTCAGTGGAGCTGGTGTGGGACCCGCCCTGGACGCCGGACGCCATGAGCGACTCCGCCAAAAGCGCGCTGGGCTTCTGGTAGCGCTCAGCGGCCCGCGCTGTTGGCCATCTCCTCCAGCTGGTCCACGGCCAGGCCCGTGACCTTGCGGCCGTTCATGCTGATGGCGCCGCCGGCGTGAAGCCGCGATAGGTTGCGGCTCACCAGCTCGGGCACGGTGCCGAGCTGGGCGGCGATGGCGGCGTTGGTATCCAGCACGTAGGGCAGCCCCGCCGCGCCCTGGTCCAGCAGGTAGCGCGCCAGGCGGTGCACCACCTCCTGGAAGGAGATGGCCTCCACCAGCCCCACCAGGCGCCGTAGGCGGCGGCCGAGCATGCGCATCAGATGCAGGGCTATCTCGGGGTCGTTGCGCAGTACGTTCTGGAAGCCCGCCTGATCGAGCACCAGCACCTCTGTCGGCTCCGCAGCCTCCGCGCTGGCCGGGTAGTTGCCGCCGTCGAGCGCCACCAATTCCGCCACGGTGTTGAAGGGGTGCTCCACGGTGAGGACGACTTCGCGCCCGCTGGCAGGCGAGACGACGAACACCTTGACCTTGCCGCTCACCACCACGTGCATGCCGTGCGCCTCCTCCCCTGCGTAGAAGAGGGTCTCGGAGACACCTAGCTTGCGGCGGTAGCCCACTGCTGCCAGCGCCTCCAAGTCGGACGCACCCAGCTCGGCGAAGAGGGGGCAGCGCGCGAGCACTTCGGCGTTGGTGAACTGCATGCCCAAGGCTAACCAACCGGAGCTCGTCACAGGAGCGCGCCGGAACGGTAGTAGCATGACCCGCAGTTGGAAGAGAGCGCCGATCGACCTCCCGAACGCAGGTGGCGACGCACGCTGAGCGTGATGTTCGTCGCGCAGTTCCTGGCGTCCCTCGGCTTCTCCACCATCTTCCCCTTCCTGCCCAACTACGTGGAGTCGCTCGGCGTCCGCACCGGCGGGTCCACCGTGTTCTGGGTCTCCGCCGTCTTCAGCGTGCAGGCGGTGGCCATGATGATCGCCGCGCCTTTCTGGGGCGCCATGGCGGACCGCTACGGCCGCAAGCTCATGGTGCAGCGCTCGCTCTTCGGCGGCGCCGTGGTCATCCTCCTGATGGCGTTCGTCAGCAGCGCCGAGGAGCTAACGTTCCTGCGCCTGATCCAGGGGCTCATCACCGGGGTCGTCTCGGCCAGCTCCTCCCTGGTGGCCTCCGTGACTCCGCGCGAACGCCTGGGCTACGCCATGGGGCTCATGCAGACCGCCAGCTGGTCCGGCGTTTCCGTGGGCCCGATGATAGGCGGGGTGCTGGAGTTCTTCTTCGGCTACCGCATAGCCTTCGTGGTCACGGCCGTGCTGCTGGCAATAGGCGGGGTGCTGGTGCTGCTGCGGGTAGACGAGCGGTTCACCCGCGCCGAGAGCGTGCCGCGCGGCTTCACGGGTGTGTTCAGGTCGTGGTGGCAGGTGATCCGGGTGCCCGGCGTGCCGCTGGCCTACCTGCTGCGCTTCACGGCCTGGCTGGGGCGCACCATGCTGGTGCCGTTCCTGCCGCTCTTCGTGGCGGCCATCGCGGTGCGGGCCGAACTGGCCGGCATCTACACCGGTCTGGCCATCGGGCTGGCTTCGGCGGCGGGTACCTTCTCCGGTGTGATGCTGGGCCGGCTGACGGACAGGGTGGGCGAGAAGCCGGTGCTCGTCTACAGCGCCCTGGCCACCGCCATCTTCTACCTGCCCATGACCTTCGTGACCGAGGTCTGGCAGCTCATCGTGCTGAACACGCTGGTCGGCCTGTCGGTGGGCGGGGTGCTGCCGGCCATCAGCGCCATGCTGGCGCGGCGTACCGACCCCAGCGAGGCCGGCACCGTCTACGGGCTGGACACCTCCATCGGCTCCGCCTCCCGCGCCCTGGCTCCGCTGGTGGCCGGCGCCATCGTTACGCTGACGAGCACGCCCGGCGTCACCGAGTACCGCTACGTGTTCCTGGGCTCGGGTGTCCTCTTCCTCGTCGTCACGCTCCTCGGCGCCTGGCGCCTGCCGAAGCCGGGCGAGAAGCCGGTGGCAGGGTGACGTCACCTGTTGCACTGCTCCTCCGGAACGGATACGGTCGAGATGTCGCCAGGGGTGTCCCGCCACGAGCGGGGCTGAGATCACACCCTAGAACCTGAACCCGGTAATGCGGGCGTAGGGAGAGTGACGCACGCGGCCGGTGCCGCGGCCAGTGCGTCCATGGTGGACAGGAGGACGCGATGGCTTACACACGTAACCAGATCAACTACGCAACCGTCAGGAAGGCGCTCGCCGCGCTGCTATTCGCCGCGCTGGCGCTGCTGGCGGGCACGGCGGCCGCCCAGCGGATAACCGTGCTGACCCACAGCTCGTTCTCGCTCCCCACGGAGGTCATAGAGGAGTTCACCAGCGCCACCGGCATCGAGGTCGTGTTCCTGCCGGCCGGCGACGCGGGCGAGGCGCTGAACCGCGCCATCCTCACCAAGGCGCGCCCGGTGGGCGACCTGCTCTTCGGAGTGGACGACAGCCTGCTCGAGCGCGCCCGCCATGAGGGCATCTTCGAGCCGTACAGGAGCCCGGCCATGGAGGACGTACCCCAGGAGTACCGCTTCTCCGAAGATGACCTGGTGACGCCGGTGGACGTGGGCTGGGTCATACCCAACGTGGACGTGGAGTGGTTCGAGGAGCGCGACCTGGCGCTGCCCGAGACGCTGGAGGACATGGCGCGCTCCGAGTACGCCGACCTGCTCGTGGTGCAGAACCCCGCCACGTCCAGCCCCGGCCTGGCCTTCCTGCTGGCCACCGTGGCCCGCTTCGGCGACGAGGCCGCGGGCATAGAGGGCAGCGCGCCCTACGAGGGCGGCGATTGGCTCGATTTCTGGGCGGACCTGCGCGACGTAGGCGTAGAGGTCTCGGACGGTTGGACGGACGCTTACTACACGCTCTTCTCCCGCTACGGCGGCAACCGCCCCGTGGTGGTCAGCTACCTCACCAGCCCCGCCGCCGAGATCATCTTCGCCGAGGAGCCCCTCACCACCCCGCCCACCGCCAACCTGGAGTGCGAGGGCTGCGCCTACCGCCAGATCGAGGCCATCGGCATCCTGAAAGGTACGCAGCAGCGTGAAGCGGCCGAGCAGTTCGTGGACTTCATGCTGAGCAAGTCCGTGCAGGAGGCCATCCCCCTCGAGATGTTCGTGCACCCCGTGCTGGCCGGCGCCGAGCTGCCAGCCGAGTTCGAGCAGTTCGCCCAGGTGACCCCGGGCGTCACGGCGCCCCAGGTACCCGCCGAAGCCATCCAGGCCAACCAGCAGCGCTGGCTGTCCGAGTGGACGGCGGTGGTGCTGCAGGGCCGCTCGCCGGACGCCGTGAGGCGCTGAGCCAGGCCTCCGCGGGCCGGAACGACCCAACATGACGAACGCGCCGCGTGCCAAGCCAGCACGCGGCGCGATACTTCGTGCAGGATGGCGGGCGGCGCTCAGTCCCCCGCCCGCACCACCGCCTCGGGCTCCGACGACCTGTGCTCTACGTTGCCGAGTTCTGGCATCACCGGCAGCACCTCCTCCAGTGAGCCCTGCGCCACCACCCGCCCCTCGTCCAGCACGATCACGCGGTCGGCGCGCTCCAGGGCGGCGCGGCGGTGCGAGACCACCAGGCAGGTCACGTCGCCGGAGGAGAACAGGCCGTCCCACAGGCGGCGCTCGGTGTCTACATCGAGCGCGCTGGAGATGTCGTCGAACACCAGCAGCTCGGCGTCCCTGAGCAGCATGCGGGCTGCCGCCGCCCGCTGAACCTGACCGCCCGACAGCCGCACGCCCCGGGCGCCGACCTCGGTCTCGAGGCCCCCACGCATGGCGGCCACGTCCGGACCGAGAACGGCCAGCTCGAGCGCCTTGCCGATGTCGGCGTCCGTCAGCTCCCGCCCCAGCGCCACGTTCTCCCGCAGCGAGTCGGAGAAGAGCCGCGGCACCTGCGAGGTGTAGGCCGTCATGGGCGGCACGAAGAACGCGGCCGGGTCCGTGACCTCCACGTCGTTCCAGCGCACGCTGCCGGCCGTCTTGGGCAGCATGCCGAGCAGCACGCGCAGCAGGGTGGTCTTGCCGGAGCCGATCCGCCCCGTCACCACCACGAACTCGCCGCGGTTGACCTGGAAGCTCACGTCGCGCAGGCCCCCCAAGGCGTCGGGATGGTCGTAGGCCAGGCCCTCCACCTCCAGCATCCTTAGCGGAACGCGTTCCACCTGCCGGTGGCGGTAACGGCCGGTCTCCCGCCGCTCCAGTGCCAGCTCGCGAGGCGTGATGAGCTCCTCCACGGGGGCGTCGACCATGAGCCGCCCCAGCCGCTCGTACGCCACGCCGGTGCGCTTGTGCTGCACGAACATGAGGCCCATGAACGACATGGTGCCCGTGAGGCGCGGCAGCAGCGTCACGAACAGGGCGAAGTCGCCCACCGTGAAGTTGCCGGTCCGCAACGCCGAGGCGCCCATCAGCAGCACGATGCCCATGGCCACGTTGACCATGTTGCCGCTGACGGAGCGGAACAGCTCGGTCAGCAGCGTGTCGCTGAGGGCCGTGCTCTTGCGCGTGACGTTGAGGCTCTCGAAGTGGCGGAGAACCGCGCGTTCCGCCCCCGCCGCCTGCACCGCCTGCACGCTGCCGAAGGTCTCGCCCAGGAAGTCCGTCACCCGGCTGGTGGCCTCCCGGCTGCGGCGCCGGGCGCCACGGATCTGCGGCATAAGCACGTTCGAGAGCAGGAGCATGACGACCAGCGGCACGCACGCCACCAGCGTCATGACGGCGTTGACCGACAGCATGATGCTCAGTGCCACCACCGCGTAGGCGGCGGCACCCCAGAAATCGACCCAGTTCTCCACGTACTCGCCGATGTCGTTCACGTCGTCGCGGAAGCGGGTCACGGACTCACTGGGCGAGTCGGGCAGGCGCCTGGAGCCAGCCGCCGTCAGCAGGTAGCCAAGCACGGAGTTGCGCAGATGCAGGGTGAGCTCCATGTAGTAGCTCACCCAGGTGCGGATGCCGCCGATGAGCAGGAAGATGCGGCTCACGTCCGTGGCCAGCGCCAGCGCGAGGAACGTCCAGGGGCCGAGCCCCGCCCCCTCCGCGCCGGAGAGCACGTCGAAGAGCCCGCCCATGAACACGCCCGTCAGCACCGGCAGGGAGTGGATGAGGAGGAAGTAGACGCTCGAGATGATGAAGAGCGAGTTGCGTTGCCGCACCAGCTTCATGGTGAGCTTCAGCGGGTTGGTCGCGAAGTTCATGACAACTCCTCCAGTAGGTCCGGCGCCTCACCGGCGGCCACGTTCATGTCGAGCGCCAGCGCCGCGCGGCGCAGCCTGGCGTAGCGCGAATCCGGATCGGCAGCGAGGGCGGCCCGGTGGCCGTACTCCACTATCCGGCCCTCCCCCATCACGAGGATGCGGTCCACGCGCTCGACCGTCTCCAGGCGGTGCGCGATGATGATGGCCGTGCGGCCCTCGAGCAGCCGCTCCACGGCCACCTCGAGCAGGCGCTCGCTGGCGGGGTCCAGCCGCGAGGAGGGCTCGTCCAGCACCACCAGGCCGGGGTCCTTTAGGAACACCCGCGCGAAGGCGATGAGCTGCGCCTCGCCCGCCGAGAGGTTGCGCCCGCCCGAGTCGATGATCGTGTCGAGGCCCTCCGGCTGCCGCGAGAGCCACTCACCCAGGCCCATCTCCTCCACCACCTGCTGGATGCGGGAGTCCGGCACGCTGGGGTCGAAGAACGTCAGGTTGTCCCTCACGCTGCCGCGGAACAGCTGCACGTCCTGCGTCACGAGCCCGATGGCTGGGCGCAGCTCCTCCAGCGGCACGTCCTTCGTGTCCACCCCGGACAGCCGCACGGCGCCGCTGGTCGGGTCGTAGAGGCGGAAGAGCAGCCGCGTGAGCGTCGTCTTGCCGGAACCCGTGCGGCCCAGCAGGCCCAGCCTCTCGCCGGGCGCGAGTTCGAAGCTCACCCCTCTGAGGATCAGCTGGCTCTCGTCCGCGTCCAGGTAGTGGAAGCTCACGTCGTCGAACTCAACACGCAGCGGGCCTCCCGGCAGGCGGCCCTCACCGCCCTCCGGCAAGGCCGACTCGGTGGCGAAGAGCTCGCCCACCCGCGCCATGCCCGCCGCCGCCTTCTGCAGCTCCTGCAGCTGCTGCGTGATCTGCTCGATGGGTTCGTGGAGCATGAGCAGGTACTGGAAGGTCATGTAGGCGGCGCCCACGGTGATGGCGGCCTGGCCCACCAGGTAGATGGAGCTGCCCACCGTGACGGCCATGCCCACCACGAAGAGCCCGTAACTGGAGAGCCACACCACGCTGCGCAGCATCCAGGCGCGCCTGGTGTCGTGGTAGGCGGTGCGCATGACGCTGCCGAAGCGGTGCATGGTGTACGCGCCCGCGCCGTTGCCGCGCAGGTCATCCAGGCCCTGCAGGCGCTCCTCGATGAAGCCGAAGAGCTGCGCGTTGGCCTCGCGCTCGAGGTTGGAGGCGGGCACGCCCGCCTTGCGCGTGAAGCTGAGCACCACGAGCTCCACCACCGCGAACAGCGTCAGCGCGGCGCCGATGAGGGGGTTCTCGAGCCACAGCGCGATGAGGATGCCTACCACCAGCAGGAGCCCGCCCACCACCCGCACGGTGAAGACCGACAGGAAGTTGGAGAGGCTGGTTATGTCGCCATCAATGCGCTCGATCATCTCGCCGGAAGTGCGCGCGTTATGGAAGCTCATGTCGAGCCCCAACGTGTGCCGGGTGAGGTCCTGGCGCAGGAAGTTGGTGGCCGTCCAGCCCACGGAGGCTGCCACGTAGGTGGCGCCCGCGTTGAGGACCTGCGTCACCAGCGCCGCGGCTATGAAGAGCAGGGCGATGTTTATCAGGTCGCTCGTGGGGAGCGAGGCCATGGCGCCGTCGATGAAGCGGCGCAGGAGCTGCGGCACGAGCACCTGCAGGCCGGTGGCCGCGAGCAGCAGGAGGGCCATCAGCAGCGCCATCCACTTCTGCGGCGCGAGGTAGCGCACGAGGATGCTCACGAGACCCATCGGTCTCTCCTGGTTTCTCTTGAGGCCGCCGGGGGCGGTGGTACTGGTCATCTCACGACCTTCGTTCCGTGCTTCGGGGCTAGTGCCCGGTTGGTTGTCTGGTTCTCAGGAAGTTCGCCGGTGTCTGGCGGTCCGACTTCAGGGAGAGCACGAAGAAGCGACCGCGGTTGCTTGGGGAAGCTCTCCACGGTCGCTGCGCTTGGGTAAGCGTTGTGAGGTCAGTGAGTCGTGAAGGCAGTCCTCTCCCCATCTGCGACCGTGCCGAGCGGCGCCGTAGGCGCGCCGAGGCGTACACGGTTCAGGTGGAGGGAGCGGTTATCTGCCATGACCGGAGTGACTTTAGCGCCGGGACTCGCGTCTGTCAAGCGTCTCCGTCCGCCGCGCGCCTGCGGCCTCTACCCTCACCCCGCCGCGTGCGGTCCGGTCGGCTCTCCAGCGCGTTCCGGCCGAGCCGTCCTACACTGAGGAGATGCGCTCGAGACCCGGAACCAACCCCCTGGCCCATGTGGCGGGGGGCGTGGCCACGCTCTTCCTGGCGGCCTTCCTCCTGGTTCCGCTGGGGGTGATCCTCGGGCGCGGCCTGGCACCCGGTGACGCGCCGCTGGGAGCGGCGCTGATTGACACCTTGACCGACCCGTACTACCTGGGCCGCATCGGCTTCACCCTGGGTCAGGCGCTGCTGTCTACCGTCCTGACCGTGGCGCTGGGCCTGCCGACCGCCCTACTGCTAGCGCGCTACCGCTTCCGCGGCAAGCGGGCTCTCACGGCGGCGTTCACCATCCCGTTCGTCATGCCCACGGTGGTGGCGGGCATCGGGTTCATGGCGCTGGCGGGGCCGCGCGGGGTTCTGGGCGTGGACCTGCGCAACAGCCTGGCCATCGTGCTGCTGGCCCACGTGTTCTTCAACTTCTCGGTTGTGGCGCGGCTGGTGGCGAGCTTCCTGGAGCGGGTGGCGCCGCAGCTGGAGGAGGCGGCCTCCACCCTGGGCGCGGGACGCTGGCGCACCCTGTGGCGCGTGACCCTGCCCCTGGCGCTGCCCGCCACCTTGGCGGCGGCGGTCCTCACGTTCATCTTCTGCTTCACGAGCTTCGGCGTGATCCTCATCCTGGCACCGGCGGCGCGGTTCGCCACGCTGGAGGTGGAGATCTACAACCTCACCGCCCGCCTGCTGCAGCTCGACGCCGCCGCGGTGCTCGTGCTGGTGCAACTGGTGCTGGTGATGGCGGCCTCCTACGTGTACACGCGGTTGCAGGCGCGCCTGGCGGTGCCAGTGGCGCCCGGGTCCGCCGAACGTGCTCCCACCGCCGGTGCGCGCCTGCTCCTGGGCGCCGACCTGCTCCTCGCCGGCGGCCTGATCCTCGCCCCGCTGGTGGCGCTGCTGGTCCAGGCCCTCACCGGCCCCGGCGGCGCCTTCCCCAGCCTGGCCAACTTCGTCAGCCTGCTGGACGCGCGGCCGAGCCTGGGCTTCCCGGGCCTATGGCGCGCGCTGGGCAACTCCCTCACCTTCGCCACCCTGAGCACCGCGCTGGCGCTGCTCGTAGGCTTCCTCTTCGCTTATGCCGTGGCGCGCGGCGGCTGGCGTGTGCTGGACCAGGCCAGTCTGCTGCCGCTGGCCACCAGCCCCGTCACGCTGGCGTTCGGTTACCTGCTCACCTTCCCCCTGCTCGTGACAACCTTCTGGGGCATCCCGCTGGCGCACGCGCTGCTGGCGTTCCCCTTCGTGGCGCGCACGCTGCTGCCGGCGCTCCGGTCCTTACCCGCGCAGCAGCTGGAGGCGGCGGCGCTGCTGGGGGCGGGCCCTTGGCGGGCGCTGTGGCGCGTGGAGCTGCCGCTCTTGCGCACGGCGCTGCTCACGGCGGCGGCGTTCGCCTTCGCCATCTCCATGGGGGAGTTCGGCGCCTCCCTGCTGCTGGTGCGCCCCGAGTACGCCACCCTGCCCGTGGCCATCTACGACCGGCTGGGGCGCCCCGGCGCCGTCAACTACGGTCAGGCTCTGGCGTTGTCTGCCGTGCTGATGCTACTGACGGCGCTGGTGATGCTTATCCTGCAGAGACGTGGACGGAGCGAGTTCTGAGTGACGAGCGGACCTGAGCACGGCCAGCGGTTCGGAAAGGGCGGGCGCCCGTGAGCCTGCAGCTGGACGGGCTGACCAAGCGCTTCGGCAGTGTGGTGGCGGTGGACGACGTGTCCCTCACGCTCGAGGAGAACGAGACCGTGGCCCTGCTGGGACCGAGCGGCTGCGGCAAGAGCACGCTGCTGCGGCTGGTAGCGGGGCTGGAGAGACCGGACGCTGGCCGTCTGCTGCTGGGCGGGCGAGACGTCACGCGCACGCCCCCGCAGCGGCGCGACGTCGGCATGGTCTTCCAGTCGTTCGCACTCTTCCCGCACCTGGACGTGGCGGGCAACGTGGCGTTCGGCCTGGTGGAGGACGGCGTGCCGGCGGCTCAGCGGGAGCAGCGGGTGGGGGAGCTTCTCGAGCTCGTGGGCCTTACTGGCCTGGGCGCGCGGCGCGTGGACCGCCTATCCGGCGGGCAACAGCAGCGCGTGGCGCTGGCCCGGGCGCTCGCGCCGGACCCCGACCTGCTGCTGCTGGACGAGCCCCTCTCCAACCTGGACGAGCAGCTGCGGCAATCGCTCAAGGGCGAGCTGGCGCAGCTGCTCGGCGCCCTCGGCAAGCGCGCGCTCTACGTGACCCACGATCAGGCGGAAGCGTTCGCCCTGGCGGACCGCGTGGCCCTCATGCGCGCGGGTCGCATCGTTCAGGTGGGCCCGAGCGAGGAGCTGCTCGAGCGGCCCGTCAGCGGCTGGGCCGCCAGGTTCCTGGGGCACGAGAACGTGTACGACCTGGAGGCCAACCCGGACCTGCCCGTGGAGCGCGGCTTAACTGGAGCCCACGACCGAGAGGCCCTGTTCCGTGCCGATTTAGCTTCTCTGCACCCGTTGGAGGGCGAGCGTGGCCCGGGCGTTCCGCCCGACGTGGCCTACCGTGTGGAGGCGCGGGTGGTGGCGGCGGTGCGCGAGGGCCTAGGTTGGAAAGCCACGCTGGACGTGCCGGGATGGGGCGTCAGCGTGGTGTGGCGCGGGTTCGACCGCGAACTCGGTGTGCCCCTAGGCGCTGCCGGCCCGGAAGGCGCCGGTGGTGCCAGCGGCCCGGCGCTACTGTTGACCGCTCCGGCGGAGGCGTGGCGGCTGCTCCCCGGCGAGGAAGGGGGAGCGGAGAGCGCTACCCTATCGGCAGCAGCGAACGCCGCCCGGGGCCATGCATGAACGGCGTAAGGAGCGAACCGAAGATGAACGGTAACGACGTCCCTAACGGTGGTACCGCCCTCGTCCTGGCGGCCGGTACCATGCCTCTCCCCCGGCTCATCCCGCCGCTCCTGCAGGGCGTGGACGTAGTGATAGCGGCCGACGGCGGCCTGGAGCTGGCGCGCACCCTCAAGCTGAAGCCGGACCTGGTGGTCGGGGACATGGACAGCGTCAGCGAGAGCACGCTCGCCGCCTTCCCTCACGTGCCGCGCCAGACGCACGCGGCGGACAAGGACGAGCTCGATCTGGAGCTGGCCATCGACGCCGCACTGCAGCGTGGCGCCACGCGGATCCGCGTGCTCGGAGCGTTCGGCAGCCGCCTCGACCAGAGCCTGGCGGCCCTCTTCATCGCGGCGCGCCACGCCGAAAGGGGCGCGGACCTACGCGGCAACCCGGGCCGCGGCGTCCCGATGGCGCCGATACCGATGTCGCTGCACGGCGCACATCACGAGGCGCACGTCGTGCTTCCGGGCCACGACCTGAGCCTGGAACTGCCGGCCGGCACCACCGTGAGCCTCCTGGCACTCAGCGAAGGCGCCGTGCTCTCCAGCACCGGCCTCGCGTTCCCACTTACCGCAACGAGCCTGCCCTTCGGCGCCGGCCTGGGCCTCTCCAACCGCGTTATGGGCGAGCCGGGCGGACGAGCCGCGATCGGCATCCAGGTGGAGGCCGGCACGGTGGCGCTGCTGGTGGAGCACGACACCTCAACGCAGGCGCCCAGGGAGGCCATCTGGGGCTCCCAAGCCGAGCGCATAAAGGACTCCCTGGCGGCGGCCGACCCCGACCTGGCGGACCTGATCACACGCGTGGTCTACGACGAGATGCTGGCCCGCCCCGGACTCGACTTGCGCACGCGGGAGTTGATAAGCGTGGCGGTCCTCACCAGCCTGGGCGTTGAAGACGAGCTCACCACCCACCTGAGGGGCGCCCTCCTGGTGGGCGCCACGGAACAGGAACTGCGCGAAACGCTGATCCAAACGGCGATCTTCGTGGGCTTCCCACGTGCCCTCCACGCCATGCGGGTGCTGCAACGCTTCCTGGATCAGCGCCGGCCGGGCTGACGCCGTCCGGCTAGGACCGGAGTTGGAGCGAACTCGTAAGCGTTCCGACTTCGGGGGACATGCGCCCCGCCAACCGGATGGCATAATCAGGGTAGGAGGCGGGCCCGTGCGCGGAGCCCGCACGGCAACACCCAGCCACAGCACAGAAAACCGATTAACCAGCAAAGGAGTATGACCATTTCCTACGACAACAAGAAGCCACTGACTACTGCCGCCGGAGCCCCTATTCCGGAGAACGACAACGCCAAGACCGCGGGCCCGCGCGGGCCGATGCTGCTGGAGGACGTCTGGTTCCTCGAGAAGCTCGCGCACTTCCACCGCGAGGTCATCCCCGAGCGGCGCATGCACGCCAAGGGTTCGGGCGCCTGGGG
>CAZPWN010000014.1:0-1265 GCA_964590475.1 uncultured bacterium
CGCGCCCCCGACTCCGTGCTTACATGGGGCATGGAAAAGCACATGCGCGGGCGCTCGCTCGCAACGCGCGCCGTGCACGCCGGTCAGAGTCATGACCCCAGGACCGGTGCGCACGCCACGCCCATATACCAGACCAGTACGTTCATCCTCGGCGACGTCGAACGTGGCGCCGCGCTCTTCGCCGGCGAGGAGAGCGGCAACCTCTACAGCCGCATCGGCAACCCGACGGTGGCGGCGGTGGAGCAGAAGATCGCCGACCTGGAGGGCGCGGAGAGCGCGGTGGCGTTCGCCTCGGGCATGGGCGCCACCTCCGCCGTGCTGCTGAGCCTCCTGAAGAGCGGCGACGAGGTGCTCATCCTGGGCCCCCTATACGGTGGCACCCGCGGGCTCCTGGAAGAGATGCTCCCGCGCTTCGGGGTCACCTCCCGCGCCGTGACCGACGAGGAGCTGGAGTCCGCCGTCGGTCCGAACACCGCCATGATCTACGTGGAGAGCCCCACCAACCCGAACCTAACCATCCACGACCTGGCCCTGGTGGGGCGCGTGGCGCGCGACCACGGCATCATCAGCGTGGCGGACAGCACCTTCGCCACCCCGTTCCTCACGAGGCCGCTGGAGCACGGTATCCACATCGCGCTGCACTCGGCCACCAAGTACTTAGGCGGGCACGGCGACCTGCTGGGCGGCCTGGTGGCGGGGCCCGCCGACCTGCTCGAGCCCGTGCGCATGGAGGGCCTGCGGCACCTGGGCGCCACCATGGACCCGCACGTGGCGTTCCTGTTGCTGCGCGGCATGAAGACTCTGCACTTGCGCATGGCGGCTCACTGCGCCAACGCCCGTGAGGTGGCCGCGTCCCTTGAGGGCCAACCGGGTGTGAAGGCCGTGTACTACCCCGGCTCGGAGCAGCATGCGGGCCACGACGTGGCCGCGCGTCAGATGGACGATTTCGGGGGCATGGTCTCCGTGGAGTTCGAGGGCGGCCGGCCCGCAGCCGCGGCGTTCCTGGAATCGCTCAAGCTGTTCGATCACGCCGTCTCGCTGGGCGACGTGGCCTCGCTGGCGTGCCACCCCGCCTCCACCACCCACCAGCTGCTGCCCAAGGAGATGCTCGACGCGGAAGGCGTGACCGAGGGCCTGGTGCGGCTCTCGGTGGGCATCGAAGCGGCTGAGGACCTGGTGGCGGACGTGCTCCAGGCAGCCGAAGCGGCGGCCCGCGTGAGGCAGGCGGCCGGCAGGGCGGACTGAACCAGGCGGACTGAACCAGG
>CAZPWN010000014.1:1365-19422 GCA_964590475.1 uncultured bacterium
CCCCTTCGCCTCGGCCGTCCGTACGGCCGTCAGCCGCGCGTGCTCCTCGCGGCGGTGCCTAACTTGCTGCAGGCGCTTCCGGTAATCGGCCTCCACCTGCTGGGAGTCGCTCACGCGCGCCCACTCCAGGCCGCGTTCCAGCGCGGACTCGGCGTCGGCCAGCAGACCCGCCTCCTCCAGGCAGCCGGCCAGCTCACCGGCGGCTTCCTGCGCGGCCGTGGTGAAACCCATGCCCTCGGCGGTCTCGAGCGCCTCCCTGGCGTGCTCGTTGCGCTCCTCCACCGAGAGGAGGCCGCTCTCGCGGCCCAGGCGCGCCAGGTGCACGAGCGTCACCGCCACCCCGCTGGCGTGCCGCACCTCCCGGAACTTGGCGGCGGCGGCCTGCAGCGCCGCCAGCGCCTGCTCGGGCCTGTCCATCTGCAGCAGCACGATCGCCATGTTGCCCCGCGCCTGTGCCTCTCCCACGGTGTCTCCCAGGTCGGCCCGCATGCTGGCAGAGGCCTCGAAGCTCCTCAGCGCCCCGTTGGGGTCGTCCAGGTTGCCCTGGATCATGCCCAAGGTGTTCAACGCCATGGCGGCCGTCCGCGTGGGGCCTAGCGGCGCCAACCCGTCCAGCACGGCGCGCATGCGCTCGAGAGCCTCCTGCCTCTCCCCTAAGTGGAGCTTGAACAGCGCCACCGACTCCCCTACCCAGCCGAGTAGCTCCCGCCCTGTTGCTTCCGGCAGTGAGTAGAGCACCTCCTGGAAGAGCTGGGCGCCCTCGCGCCACCTGCCCCTCACGTCCAGGTAGCCGCGCAGTGTGCGCACGAGCGGCCAGACCCTCTCCTCCTCGCCCGCCTCGGCTAGTTCCCGCAGCGCGAAGAAGAGGTTGGCGCGCTCCACGTCCATCTGGCGGTACCCGTGGGTGCTGCGCTCCTGGCCGCTCATCTCCTCTATGCGGGCCGCAGCTTCGGAGAACGCGCGCGCCACCCGCAGACGCGCGCCTTGGGGGTCGACCAGGCCGCCCTTGTAGCGCTCGGCGATGGCGGCGTGCACGGTGTAGCGCTCGCCTTCGCGGCGGATGAGCGAGCGCTCCAGGAGTGCCAGGAGGAAGAAGGGCGACGCGTCGGCGGCGCTGCGAGCTATGTCGGCCGTGAAGCCCGCGGGCACCGTGGCCAGCGTGCCCAGCGCCTCCCGCTCGCCCCCACTCATCAGGCCGCGGGTGACGTCGATGAAGCGGGCGGTGAGGGGCGCGAGGCCGGGCGCGTCCGTCAGGAGCTCCGGCTTCTGCTCCAGGCGCTCGTTCAGTTCTGCGACGCTGAGGGCCCGCGTCCAGGCCGACGCCAGCTCCACCGCCAACGGGGTGGGGCCGATCCTGGTTATGAGGCCCTGGATCTGCTCGTCCTCTTCGGCCCGTTCGCCCTCGTCTTCGTCCACGCGGTGCATGCGCCCCCGGAACAGCTCGGCCGCCGCGGAGGAGCTGAGCTCGGGCACGTTGACGTCCAGCTCGCCCACCAGCCTGAGGGGCATGCGGGAGGTGGCCAGTACCCGCAGCTGCGGCGCCGCCTCTAGCAGGGCCTCGACCCAGCCCGCCTGGTCGGCCACCCCGTCCAGCTCGTCGAAGACCAGCAGCGTGGGCTCGGGCATGAGCTGGGCCGCCACGTCCGCCACGCTCTCGCACCCTTCCAGGCCCAGGCGCTCGGCTATGAGCCCCGGCACCAGCGCCGCGTCGCGCACGGCCCGCAGGTCTATCCAGTGCGTGCCGCCCGGCGCGTCCGGTGCCAGCTCCTGTGCCAACTGCGCGGCCAGGCGTGTCTTGCCGATCCCGCCGGGACCTACCAATACACCGAGACGGGCGGCCCGCAGCGTGCCCAAGGTCGTCTTTATCCACTGTCCGCGTCCCAGGAGCGGCGAGTCCCACTGCGGCAGGTCGATGTCGTGGGCGGATGCCCGCTCCGCGCTCGCCAGGCGGTGCACCAGGTCGGCGCTGGCGCTCGCAAGCTGTTCGGCGCTGACGGCGCCGTCCGCGCTCAGCTCGCGCACCAGGCGGTCGACCAGCCGGACGACGCGCGCGGGCAGCCCACCGCTGGCCTGCGTCAACGCCTCCCGCGTGGGGGCGCTAACGGCCGTGCCGACGGCGGCGGAGAGCCACTCGCCTACCTGCTTCACGCCCAGCGGCGCCAGCGTGACGGTGCTGCCGGGGTGGAAGGCGCCGGGCGCCCCGTCCTCCACCACCTCCACCACCTTCGCACCGCCCCGCCTCAGCCTGTTGGAGAGGAGTATCCGGCTGCCGGCGTCGAGCCAGCGGCCACCCTCTACGAGAACCACCAGCCCGTGGGCGGCGGCGTCGTTGGCCAGCCTCTCCCGCACCTCCTCCTCGGTGGGGTCGGGCGGCAGCAGCTCGCCGTACGGCTGCGCCAGGGCCCTGAGGTAGACGCCCGTATCGGCCGCCACCGCCTGCACGCGGCGCACCACGCGGCCAGCTATGGCGGCGCGCACCTCCACCTCGTTGAGGAAGCGCGTGAAGCCCACGCCAGCGGGACCCGCCACGCGCAGCACACGCTCCTCGACCGTGGCCACGCCCGCCGCCATGAAGGCGTCCACCTGCGCCAGGGCGTCCTCGCGGCCCACCAGGCGCGTCTGACGCAGGGGGCCCTCCGCGCTCCTGAAGGGAGTGTCGGCGGCCACGACGGTGTTCCGCCCCACCCGCTTGGCCAGGTAGAGGCGCTCGTCCGCCCGCTCGAAGAGCTCCTGACCGAGGCCGCTGGAGCCCGGCTCGTCGCTGGCGGCCACCCCCACGCTGACGTTGACGTTGACCCACACGGCCGCCTGGACGGGGTTGGCCACCACGGAGTCGCGCACCCGGCGCGCAACCGCCTCGGCCACCTCGTGCGTGGTGCCCGGCAGCACCAGCAGGAACTCGTCACCGCCGTAGCGGAACAGCATGTCTTCCGCGCGCAGCACGCGGCTGGCGCGCTCGGCCACGGCCCGCAGGGCGGCGTCGCCGGTGGCGTGGCCGTAGACGTCGTTCAGTGTCTTCAGGTGGTCCACGTCGATCATGGCCAGCGCGTAGTGCGCGCCGGTCCGACCGTGTTCCTCCGCGAGCTCCTCGAGCAGGTGGGTGAGACTGCCCCTCTGGTAGGCGCCGGTCAGATCGTCGGTTGGTAGGCGCTCCATGGTGGCGCAGTTTACACTCGGCCCTCTGACCCTCTTCTCACACAGGGATGAGCGCCACCAGGCCGAGCAGCAGGAACTGCGTGATGAGCGTCCAGTCGCCCACCCCGAACGCGCCCAGCAGCAGCGCCGGCAGCGCAGCCAGCATGGCAGCCACTATCTGCGGTTCTATGCGCGAGGGCGCGGCGCCGCTCCAGCTGGAGTATTTCTCGAGGGCCAGGACCACGAGCCCGATGAGGGTGGCCGCGCCGATGAGGCCGGGCAGCAGGGCGTCCAGGGCCGGCGCGGCGCCAGCCCCCGCCGACTCCAGCACGACCAGCAGCACGGTCGCCGGCACGAGCAGCACGGCCAGGAGCGCCGCGGCCGGCAGCGCGCGCCCGAACGAGCGCGTGAGCGGATCCACCGGCTTCGTGCCGATGTCGAAGTAGGGCCCCAGCAAGCCGCTGACCACGCGGGCCAGGAGGAAAGCGGCGAGCAGCACGCCGAGGGCGCCGCCCAGCACGCCGCTGGTGCTGGCGGCTCCCTCCGGTGCGCCCTGCGCCAGTGCCGGCCCCACGCCGCTGGCCGCCAGCACGGCCACCACCGCCAGGAGGGCCAGCAGCAGCGAGAAGCCAAGGCGCAGCAGCGGACGCCGGTAGAGGGCGGAGGCGGAGCGCCAGGCCAGCCCCAGCCACTGTGGGGCGTCCGGCGCCGGCAGCGGCAGCGAGCGCCGCGGCTTGGTGGCGCCCGGCCTGTCGTGCAGCGCGTCGAGCAGGCGGCGGCGCTGGCCATCGTCACCGAGTCCGCCCAGGCCCATGCCGCCACCGAAGCCGCCGCTCACGCCCGCCATCAGGGCCATCATCTGCGAGGTGCGCAGGGCCTGCAGCTGGCCGAGCACGAGGCTCTGCGGCCCGAAGCGGGGTGGCCACTCGGCCCTGAGCGAATTCACCACGGCCAGCTGCGTGTTCAGCAGTGCCACGAGCGGCAGCAGCAATACCCAGGGCGAGGTGACGGTGAGGCCCGCCAGCGGCCCGAACTCGGAAGTCATGCCCCCGGTCACGTCGAGGAAGTGAAGGGCGGCCATCGCGGCCAGGATCAGGGCCAGGGCGCCGCCCACCAGCAGCGACACGCGGTTAGCGGGCCCCCTGGCAGCGTGCGGCCCGTGGTGCGCGTGGCTCACGTAGCGCAGCCAGCGCAGGTCCAGCAGCACCAGCGCCAGGATGGCCAGCGCCGGCGCGGCGTACCAAGCGCTGAAACCGAACAGCGAAGGGGTGAGGAGCGACCAGACCGCCCCGAGGAGCGCGGCCGCGAAGGCGGCCCCCGCCTGCTTGACGCGGTAGCGCCAGCGCAGCACGTCCCACGGCCTCTCGGGCGCCAGGGCCAGGCGGTAGAGGTCGCGCCTGTCGAGCGTGAGGGGCGGAGCGCGGCCGCCCAGCAGCGTGAACAGCAGCACAAGCGCGCCCGCTGCGGCTATGACGCCCGCGGGCGAGGGCAGGAAGGTGGGGAGGGGCGCCAGCGTCTCCACGCCGGCGATGACGAACACCACGAGCCAGAAGGCGAGGTAAAGGAGGGTCCACCAGCCGACCGCGCGCCCCACCCAGCGGCGGTACGACTCGGCCGCGCGTCCCACGGTGCGGCGGCGCAGGTACGGCACGGCGCCGCTGCCGGCGCCCCGGGCCGCGGGAGAGGTCATACGTAAGGGCTCATACGTGGAGGAGCCCGTCCTCGAGTTCGAGGAGGCGGGGACTCAGGCGCTCGGCCAACTCCTGCTGGTGGCCCGTGAGCAGCACGGCGCCTCCGGCGGCGGCGCGCTCCCCGAGGGCGTCGGCGAGCAGCTCCTGCGAGCCGAGGTCCAAGCCGTTGAAGGGCTCGTCCAGCAGGGTCAGCGGTCGCTCCAGGCCCAGCGCCAACGACAGCGAGAGCTTCTGGCGCATGCCGCGCGAGTGCGTGCCGGGGAACTCGTCCAGCTTCTCGCCCAGGCCGAAGCGCTCGAGCCAAAGGATGGCGCGCTCGTCCGCCGCGCTTTCCCGGTACACGAGCGCGTTGAAGCGGGCGTGCTCGCGCAGGGTCAGGTCCTCGTAGAGGGCGGGCTCGTCGGGCACGAACACGAACTGCTCGCGGGCGCTGAGCCCGCCGTTGGGCCGGCCGAAGAGCTCGATGTCGCCGCGGCTAGGCAGGAGACCGACCAGGGCGCGCAAGAGCGTGCTCTTGCCCGCGCCGTTAGGTCCGGTCAGCAGCGCCAGTTCGGAGCGCTCCAGCGTGAACGTCACGTCCTCCACGATGTTGACGCCGCCCAGGCTCACCCGGAGCTCTTCGGTCCGGATGGGCGGGGCGCCGTCTTCGCTGGTGGCTGGTGCTGCTCGGGAAGTTGCTGGCTGCGCGCTCACTCTAAGGTCCGACTGTATCAGTGAGGGGCGCAGCCAGGTTGGGTGTGCCGGGCCGGTGCGGCCTCAGGGCGGGATCTTACGGGAGGATGATGTCGCTGCCGGAGCCGTCGGCGTTGGTGCCGTTGCCGGTGGTGGTCGAGGCCTGCGTGGTGCTAGGGGCCGGGTTCGTGGGCTGGGTGGTGGTGTCGGCCACCTTCTCCACGCTGATGGTGAGGTTGGCCACGAGCGCCGCGATGGCGCTGATGGCGGCCCACACGGGCAGGAGCACCGCGCCCACCACGCCGATCGTGAGGGGGATCTCGATGAGGACCTTGCCCTCGTCGTTCTTGATGGTGATGCGGCGGACGTTGCCCTCGCGCACCAGCTCCTTGACCTTACCTACGACCGCTTCGCCGGAGACGCGGAACTCCTCCGTCACGGTACGGCCCGCCTGCTGCTTGGCGCCCTGCGCCTGGTTGGTGGTTCTCTGCTCTTCGTTCATCCGAGCTACCCCTTCTCTCGCCTACCTAGCCTTGGCTAGTGATGGTCTTGGGTTCAGGAGGGCAGGTCTGCCCCACTGACGATAGGGTAAAGCGCACACACGGCGTGGCACATCCGTCTTAGGTATGAGGCGGTCCTCCCCCTGAAGCCGGGGTGCCGGCGTGCGCGGTTCCCCCGGCCCCTCGTGGGGGCGTGACAATATGTTCCCGAGGAGCCGCCCCATGATCTACTTCGTCGTTCGCGTCCTGGTCTACACGTTGGCCGTCTGGGCGGTGCTGCGGGTCGTGCCGGGCCTCAAGCCGCCACCGGCGCCGTTCGTGGCGGAGCCCTACGGGCTGCTCGTGTCGTACCTGCTCATCGGGGTGGTCTACGGCGCGCTGCAGGCCATCGCGCGGCCGCTGCTACTCTTCTTCGCCGGCAGGCTCTACATCTGGTCGCTGGGCATAGTGTCCGTGGCGGTGAACGGCCTCCTCTTCCTGGCGCTGGCCTACCTGAGCCCCACGCCCATCGACATGCCGGGCGGCGAGATCTTCTCGGCGGCCTTCGGCACGCTGCTCATGGGGTTCGTGGCCACGTTCCTCGAGATGGTCACGGGCCTAGATTCGCCGCGGCGCGACACGGAGACGCGCACCACGCCGCGCTACTGGCGCTGGCTCTCCTACTTCCCCGGCAACCGCAACCGCGCGGTCGAGGGCCTGCGGATGGTGCAGCTGGTGGGCATCGTCCGCGCCTACGTGCTCGAGATCCTCACCAGCTACACGGTGCTCGCACCGGTGCGGCGCTTCTTCAAGCGCCTGCTCTACCGGCTGAGGCCCCGCTTGGACGAGGACGACCCGGCGGTGATCCTCAGGCTGATGCTGCAGGAGCTGGGGCCCACGTTCGTGAAGTTCGGGCAGCTGGTGGCCAGCCGCGTGGAGGTGCTGCCACCCAACTGGCGCACGCAGCTCGAGCTGCTGCAGGACAAGGTGCGCGCCTTCCCGTTCAGCGAGGCCAAGCGGGTGGTGGAGAGCGAGCTGGACGCCCCGCTGGCGCGCCTTTACCTCGAGTTCGAGCCGGAGCCTCTGGCCTCCGCCTCCATGGGGCAGGTGCACGCGGCCACGCTGCTGGACGGCACGCCCGTGGTGGTGAAGGTGCAGCGCCCCAACGTGCTGGTCATCACGCGGGCGGACCTCAACATCCTGCGCGACCTGCTCCTCATGCTGGAGACGCGCTTCCGGCGCTTCCGCAAGCTGGGCCTGCTGCCGCTCTTCGACGAGTTCGCGGAGAGCCTCGTGGGCGAGCTCGATTACGAGACGGAGGCGTACCAGGCGCGCATGCTGGCGCACAACCTGGCCGAGTTCGAGTTCGTGGAGGTGCCGGCCGTTCACGCGGGCTACTCCACGCGGCGGGTGCTAACCATGCAGCGCGTGTCCGGCGTGAAGATCACGGACGTGGCGGCGCTGGACGCCGCCGGGGTGGACCGGCGCGACCTGGCCCTCAAGTTCTTCCGGACGCTCATCAAGCAGGTGCTGTTCGACGGCTTCTTCCACGCGGACCTGCACGCGGGCAACGTCTGGTACGACCTGGAGGCGCAGCGGCTGGTGTTCCTGGACATGGGCGCGGTGGGCCAGCTCAGCCGCAGCGACAGGCTGCGCCTGGGGCAGCTCATCTGGTCGCTGCACGACCGCGCCGCCGCGCCCGCCGCGCAGGTGGTGCTGGCTCTCTGCGAACGCCCCAGGGAGCCCGTCAACATGAACCGCTTGCGACGCGACGTGGAGCGCCTCATCAACCGGCACCTGGTGCTGGAGGACGAGGTAGACGGCCTCTCCGAGCTGTTCGCCGAGCTCGTGGCGCTGCTGGTGAGGCACGGCCTGCTGCTCAGGCCGGAGTTCACCATGGCGTTCAAGAGCATCGGTCAGGGCGAGGCGCTCATGCGCAAGCTGATGGGCGACGAGCAGCCCCGCACGATAGTGGACATCGCGTTCCGCACCATCCGCAACATGCTGCTGAAGCGTCTGGGGCCGCTGCGCTTCAGCAGCGAATCGCTGCTGCCGCTGGCGCGGGAGGCCGTGGGCCGCGTGCCGAACATCGTGTCTGCCATGACGGCGCTGCTGGACGACTTCGAGCACGGCCGCACGGCTTTCCAGCTGGACGTCGGCGCCGTGAACCGGCGCGTCGACGACGTGCAGAGCAGCTTCGAGCGCGGTTTCCGGCGCATGGTCCTCAGCATCTCGCTGGCGGGCCTGCTGCTGGGCTCCTCACTGCTGCTCCTCGCGCCCCTGTCGGACATCGTCAGCGGCACGGAGCTGTTCGTCATCCGGCTGGTGTCCGGCATAGGCGTGACGGTGAGCGGCATCATGACCGTCAGCATCGTGGCCACCATGCTGTGGCCCATGGGCCGGCGTTTCGAGGGGGGCGAACGGCGCTAGGCGTCCTGGCTTAGCGGCCTCTTCTCAGCCACCGGTCCGGGCCAGCAGGATGAGCAGGCCGCTGGGCTCCGCACCGTCGTTGCGGGGCTCCACCTGAAGCTCGCCGGAGAAGGTGAGTAGCTCCCCTTCGAGGAGCGGGTTCGGCGCGCCCTCCAGCACCACGTTCACCTCGCCCTTCATGCACACCACGGTGACCTGGCAGCCGAGGTGGTCGTGCACGGGCATGCCCTTGCCGGGCGGCAGGTTGAGGTAGAGGGTCGTCATGCCGCCACCCTTGAAGAGGAGGGCGGGTTTGGCGTCGGCCTGGGGCGCGAAGGCCGCGTTCAGGTCGTGCTTGCTGGTGAGCTCTTGCCCTAAGGTTACGTCCACGCTGGTCAGCATGTCACCGGCGGGGCTGCGCCGCTTTGACTCAGGTGGCGTCAGCTCGGCCTAACGCACGGCCGACCGCAAGAAGCGGGCCGCCGACCCTTCGGTGAGGTCGGCGGCCCTTGGTCGTACTTGGCGAGGAGTCTCTGGGGCCGGCCGGTGGCCGCGCCCGTGACTCGGTAGAGCGGCAGTTACGCCGCTCTACGGGTGCTTACTTCGTGCTTACTCCGCTGCGGGCGGGGTGAGCAGGTTGGCGTACAGGCGGTAGGCGCCCGGCACGTTGTTCTCGATCTGCGTGTGCAGCACGAGGCTCGTGTAGGTGTAGCGGCCCTCGCCGAGGTCGGTGGTGAGCATGGAGCCGAGGAACGGCAGCTCGTCCCAGGTGTCGGGCCACTGGGCGTCCGTCACCGAGAAGAGCGGGGTGTACTGCTCGGCCCACTCCTGGGCGAAGTAGAGACCGCGCTCCTTGACCCAGTTGTCGAAGTCGGCGCTAGTGATCTGGTTGGGCGTGGTCATGATCGGGTTCTCGGGCTCGAGGATCTCGACCTCGCCGTCGGCGGCGGTCACGCGCGAGAGCAGCGAGACGCGGCCGAGTTCGATGGGGAACGGCGGGACGGACTCGGGGTCCCACGCGTCCACGGGACGGTGGTACTGCACGAGCAGGTTGCCACCGTTACGCACCCACTCCATCAGGCGCTCGTTGGCGGCCAGCAGGTCGGGGCGCAGGCGGTAGGTGTAGATGCCCACGGCGATGGAGTCGTAGCGGCTCAGGTCGCCGGTGGTGAGGTCGTCCTCGGTGAGGAGGTCGACGTTCATGCCGATCTGGCGCAGGCCTTCGTAGACGAGGTCGGAGCCACCGGCCACGTAGCCGATGCGCAGGTCGGGGTCGAAGGCGACCTCGAGGGCCTGCACGTTGGCGCGGGCGGGGGTCACGAGGTAGGTCGTGCCCACGTGCTCGTAGTTGATGATGCGGATGTAGTCGGTGCTCTCGGCGCCGCCGGTGGCGGTGACATCGAAGTCGTATGAGCCTTCGCTGAGGTCCGCAGCCGGCGTGAGGGTGAAGGTGGCGCCGCGCGCATCGCCCTTGCGGTTGAAGCTGAGGGTGATGGCTTCGGGCTCCACGGTCCAGCCTTCGGGAGCCGTGAGGCTGATGCTGGTCTCGGTGGGGCCGTCGACGTAGTTGACGGCGGCCACGCTCAGCTCGAGGTCGTCGGGCTGCAGCGTGTTGAGGACGAGGTTCTCGGGCGTCACGCGGAGCGACACGTCGGGCAGCACGCCGATGATCTCGCGCGAGTCGACGCTGAACTCGAACGGCTGACCGTCGACCTCGTAGCTGACCACGCCGTAGACGTCGCCGTAGGCGCGGAACGGGTTCATGTTGCGGCGGTAGGGGTTGTAGTAGGGCGCGTCCTCGGGGACGGTGACGAGGAAGGTCTGCTTGAGGGTCTGGCCCTGGGTGAGCGAGGCGTCGGCGACCAGGTCACCGGTGGGCTCCGCGGTCCAGCCCGAAGGCACGGCGAGGCCGAAGTTGACCTTCTCGATGTCCACTTCACCGCCGAGGTAGGCGCTGACGGTCACCTCGGTGCTGCCACCGCGGACGAGTTCCGGGTTGGCGGCGCTGACGCGGCTGACGAGCGAGAGGGCGCTGCGGCTGGCCACCTGGAGCTCCAGCTCCTTCTGAGCCAGGCGGAAGTCGATGTCGTCGGCGGTTTCGGCGTCCAGGTCGCTGGCGCCGGCGAGCGTGGCGCGCGCTTCACGGACCTTGGCGAGGGTGTTGCCGAGGTGGTCCTGCACGGCCACGAAGTCGGGGAAGGCGGCAAGGGCGGCGTCGATGCCGTCCTGCACTTCCACGAGCTGCGCGGCGAGGGTCTCGTCGGCCAGGCCTTCCGCCAGGTCGGCCACGGTGAACGGCAGCCCAGCGAAGAGGTCGGTGTCCGTCTCGGGGGTGGTCACGTGCGAGCCGGCGAGGTAGAGGTTCGAGGTGCCCGGACCTTCCTCACGCCAGCTGCCCATGTCCTGGCTGCGGTGGTAGGCGCGGGACTGCTGACCGAGCTGCTCGTAGGTGGCGCCGAAGAACTGGTTGAAGGCGCCGGTGTCGAGCTGCAGGGTCGTTTCGAGCTCGACCTCGGCCTGACCGCTGCCGCGGCCCGCGGGGAGGTAGAACTTGGCGGGCTGCCACGGCTCGAGGCCGGCCTCGAAGTGCTCGGGGAAGGCGGTGGGGTCGCCGGCCAGCTCGTAGGCCTGCTCGGCGGCGTGGGCCATGGCGCGGTGGTGGCCGTGCTGCCCGAAGACGTTCTGGAAGTTAGTGAAGAGGACGTCGGGGCGGCTCTCGCGGATGGCGCGAACGAGCTTCTCCATCATGACGTCTTCACCCCAGATGCCGAGGGTCTCCACGGCGGACTTGGAGAAGCGGAAGTCGAAGATGGGGTCGTCGAAGTTCTCGCTGAGGAAGAAGAGCTCCACGTTGAACGCCTTGCTGGACTCTTCCATCTCGCGGCTGCGGAGCACGCCGAGCGCCTGGCGGTACTCGGTGCCGATGGAGTTCTGGCCGCCCTCACCGCGGTTGGCGGTGACGGTGATGCTGCGCACGCCCATGCCGCGCGAGAGGAGCGCGATCTGGCTGGAGCGCTCGTCGTCGGGGTGGGCACCGACGGTCATGAAGCTGGCTACGGACTGGAGCGGCGTGAGCGCTTCGTACAGCTCGACGATGCCGCGCTGGCTCTCCTGCTCGACGACGCGGGCGTCGGTGCGGCTCTGCGCCGCCGTTACGCCCACTAGGACCGCTAGCAGCAGCGTCGCCAGCGTCCTCAGGACCGGGGTATGACTCTTAGGCTTTGCTCGCATCGAAAGTAGTGCCTCCATATCGCACTTGCTCTGAACGGTGTTGTCCGCGTGGCCCGGCCGACTCCGGGTCTTCATCGCGGCTTCCGAACCGACCTGGCTACTCCCTGTTCCTCACCTCCGTGGCTCTCTTCCTCCGCCCAGCACGTGCGGCGCGGTGGCCGTCCGGCGGCGGTTCCGATGAGTTATTTATAAAGACTCTTTATAAACACGTTACGATAAGTAATCTAAGCCAGCGCTGCCGCCCCCGGCCCCTGCCGAGCCCGGAACGAGTACACAACTCTCAGGCGGCCAGCGATGCCGAGGCGCCTCAACGGATCAGGCCGGCACCCGCCCACTCGACCAGCAAGAGCCGCTCCAGGTCGGCGTCCGAGCGCGTGGTCAGCCAACCGCCGCCATTCCTCAGGAAGCTGCTTTCCAACCCCGCCCGCCACTCCTCGAGCCGCGCCTGATAGCGCGCCACCGTGCCCTCGTCCAGGCGCACCTCCAGTTCGCCGCCGGTCTCGGCGTCCTCCAGCGTGAGGGCGCCGCTCCCCAGCGCGGCGGGGTCCAGCTCGCTCGGCGCCAGCACCTGCACCCCCACCACCCGCTGCTGGGCGGCGCGCAGGAGCGTCAGGGCCGCCTGCGGCTCCGCGAACAGCCAGTCGCTCACCAGCAGCAGGAGGCCCGGTCGCGGCAGGCGCGCCCCCAGCTCCCGCGTCACGGAGCCGAGCTCCACCGCCCCTTGCGTGTCCTGGCGCGCCAGCCACTCGAAGAGCCGGCCGGCAGCGCGCACGTTCTCGGCGCGCGGACCCCACGTGAGCCCGCGCCCGGTGAAGGCCGCCACCCTCACGCGGTCGGAGCCCGCCAGGCCCACGTACGCCAGCGCCGCCGCCAGCTGCCGCGCGAACTCGGCCTTGGAGGGTTCGCCCAACCCCATCGAGGCGCTCAGGTCCACCACCACCGTCACGGCCAGGCGCTCCTGCACGTCGAACTCGCGCACGAACAGCTCGCCCGAGCGCGCCTCCACGTGGGGGTCGATGCGCCTGAGGTCGTCGCCCGGCTGATAGGCACGGTGCTCGGCGAACTCGAGGCCAAGGCCCCGCGCCACGGAGGTGTGCTCCCCCACCCCGCCCGCCGTGAAAGCGGCGGGCACCGAGAGACGCCGGCGCGCCAGGCGCTGGAGCAGCCGAGGCGGGACCTCGATCTTGGGGGCGGGACTCACGTCAGTCGGCCGCCGCCACGCGGGCGAAGAGTCGCGCCAGCAGCTCCTCGGCGTTCACGTCCGGGTTGGCCTCGCCCTCGTAGTTGAGCTGGAAGCGGTGCCTAAGCGTGGGGAGCAGCACCCTACGCAAGTCCGCGTAAGCCACGTTGTAGCGGCCCTGCAGGAGCGCGTGGGCCTTGGCGGCCAGCAGCAGCGCCTGGCCGCCGCGGGGGCTGACGCCGAAGCGCACGAAGCGCCGCACGTCCTCGTCCGCGCCCGCGCCCTCGGGGTGGGTGGTCAGCAGGAAGCGGGCCACGGCGCGGCGCACGTGCGCCGCTACCGGCACCTCCCGCACCAGGCGCTGCAGGACCAGCACGTCCTCCGGGGTGATCACCTGGCGTGGCTCCGCCAGCCCCGCGCCGGTGGTCTGCTCGAGGATGTTGTCGAGCACCTCCTCGCCCGGGTACGGCAGCAGCACCTTGACGAGGAACCGGTCGAGCTGCGCCTCGGGCAGCACGTAGGTGCCCTCGAGCTCGATGGGGTTCTGGGTGGCCAGCACGAAGAACGGCTCCGGCAGCGGCATGGAGCGCCCGGCCGCCGTGACGGTGTGCTCCTGCATGGCCTCGAGGAGCGCGGACTGCGTCTTGGGGGTGGCGCGGTTGATCTCGTCCGCCAGCAGGAGCTGCGTGAAGATGGGCCCCGGCTGGAACTCCAGACGCCCGCCGCCCTGGTCGTCGCGCAGGAGCATCGTGGTGCCCGTCACGTCGGCGGGCATCAGGTCGGGCGTGAACTGCACGCGCGCGAACTGCATGCCCGCTGCCGTGGCCGCGGTGCGCACCAGGAGCGTCTTCCCCAGGCCCGGCGCGCCCTCCAGCAGCACGTGGCCGCCGGAGACGAGGCCTATGAGTAGCTCGTCGATCACGTCGTCTTGGCCTAGCACCACGCGGCCGATCTCGGCGCGCAGTTCCAGCAGGCCGGCAACGGCGCGCTGCAGCTCGGCAGCGTCCCGTGGGCCGCTGCGGGTTCCGTCGCTGGCGGCCTCAGGGTTCTGGGGCGCCGGGTTCTTCTGGGATTCGGGCATCTCGGGTATCTGCTTGGGCACGGTGGTCATCCCTTCCGTCGTGCGAGGAGGAGCTCGGGGGCGTAGCGCAGGGTCAGCTCCAGGAGCATGAGCGCCAGGGCGGCGGTGGCGAGCCAGGGCCAGGCCGGCGCGGGGCGCCAGTAGAGGCCGGCCTTAGCGGCGGCTTCTTGCAGGCTGGTGAGCACGGTGCCGCCGGCGCCGCGGACGGTGGCGGCTAGACCCTCGGGGTCCGCCAGGCCGAAGTCGAGGGCGGCTGGGTAGGAACGGTGGAAGTGGGCCGGCCCGGCCGCTGCGCCGGTGGCGAAGGTGTTCTCGCCGTTCTCTCCGCTCGCCGTCACGCTGTAGGTGCCGGCTGCGGCGGCTGCCACCTCCGCCAGGTACCGCCCCGCACCCACCTCGACCGGTAGCACGGTAACCGCGCCACCGTCCGGCCGCTCGACCAGCAGCTCCGGGGCCTGGCTGCCTTCCGGCGCTCGCCACTCCAGGCACAGCATGTCGCCCAGGAAAGCGCCGCCGAGCCCGGGGCTATCGCTCACCGGGGGCGCCGCCAGCTGCCGCAGCAGGTGGCTCCAGAGCAGCGGGTACTCCGCTAGCTGCAGCCAATCGAGCGTCCACGGCCCCGCGGCGTGGGCGGTGAACGCCACCACCTCGCCGGCCCCGTAGCGCCAGCTCGCCAGCAGCGGCACCTCGCGCCCCTCCTTATCTGTAACGGCTAAGTGCAAGCGCGCGCCCGGCTTGAGCGAGGTGGGCACGAAGCCAGCCACCGGCGGCAGCTCCGTGGGCCACGCACTCAGGAACGGCGCGGCGCGGTCGTGCCACGTCGGTGTCGTGGCCCCCTCCTCCGTCAGCTCGCCGCTCTGCAGCAGCACCTCGTGCGCCATGATCCCGGGCAGAGCGGCGAAGTCCGCGCTGAAGTGGAAGCTGCCACCGCCCAGCGTGGCGATCTCGCGCAGCTGCTCCGCGTCGGCTTCAGGGCCGATGCCGATGGTCGACACGGTGACGCCCGCCGCAGCCAGCTCCGCCAGGATGCCGGCGAAATCGCCCGGCTGCGAGAGGCCGTCGCTCATCACGATCACGTGCTTGGCCGCGGCGCCGCTGCCGGCCAGCTGCGCGTGAGCCTCCACGAGGCCCGGGTAGATGGCGGTGCCGCCGCGCGGCTCCAGCGCGGCCACCGCCTCGCCGAACAGCTCGGACTCGTCCACGCTCACGAGCGGCACCAGCGTCCGGGCTATGGAGTCGAAGGCTATCAGCGCCGCGCGCGCCCCTTCGGGCAGCAGCTCGAACGCCCGCAGCACCGCCACCTTGGCGATCTCCAGGCGTACCTCGTCGCCGGCGTACTGCCGCATGCTGTTGGAGCGGTCGATGACGAACGCCAACGCCATCTCGGGCGCCTCGCGCGGCACCAGGCTGGAGGCCGGGGAGAGGCGCTCGAGCGGCGTCTCCAGGTAACCGCCCGGACCGAAGGAACGCTCGCCGCCGAGCAGCAGGAGCGCCCGGCCATGGTCCCGCACGGCAGCCTCGAGCCACGCCAACTGCGCGCCCGAGAACGCCGTGGCCGGCGCGTTGGCCAGTACCACGGCGTCGAAGGCCAGAAGGTCCTCTTCCGTGGGGAGGGCGGCGGGCTCCGCGAAGACCGTGTCGATGCCCTGGCCCGCCAACGCGGCAGCGCTGACCGCACCCCAGGCGGAGTCGGCCGCCACCAGCAGCACGCGGCTGGCTGACAGCACGGTCAGGTTGGCTTGCGCCGCGTTGTTCTCGGTGAACGTGTCGCCCGCTAGTTCCAGCTCGGAGCGGTAGAGCGCAGCGCCGGGCCCCGGTTCGTGCACCACCACCTCGAAGCGGTTGCTGCCGGGCGCCAGCTCCACTTGTCGTTCATCTACCCGCTCGCCCTCCCGGAAGGTATGCAGCGTGGCCGTGGCGGCGCTACTGGCGTGCACCTCCAGCTGCAAGGGGAAGCGGTCGCCTGCTGCTATCCGCGCAGGCGCCGTGAGGGAGCGCAGCGTTGCCTCGCCCGCTGGGGCGCGTGCGAGCGTCAGGGCGCTCATGGACGCGTTCACGCCGCCGGCACGCCCTGGGCTGCGGGCGAGCGCCGCGCCGAGGTCCCCGCGCGCCTGCGCGCCGTCGCCGACGAGGAGCAGGCGAGCGGGCTCGCCGGGCCGCGCATGGGCCAAGGCCAGCTCGGCGGCGCCCTGCAGGTCGGCTTCCGCGTAGGTGATCACGGAGGCGTCGTCGGCCTCGCGCAGCTGCGCGAGGCCCTCCGCCATCTCCTGCCAGCCCACCACGTCGCCGCTACTCCACGGCGTTGCGGGCGCCACCACCAGCAGTCGACCCCCGTTAGCGGGGAGGGGCAGGCGTGGACCGAACGCCGCTGCCACCACCAGCGCCAGCGCCGCCCCGCGCAGCAGCCACTGCCCTCCGCGGAACGGCGGCCGATAACGGCGACGCGAGAGCCACGCTTCGAGCGCCAGCACGAGCGCCACGGCGACCAGCAGGAGGAGCCTGGGGCTCGGCCCGGCTGGCCGCGCAGCCACCCGCTCGGCGGCGCTCCCACCGGGCGCCGGCTGCTGGAAGGAGTTGACGGCTATCCAACCGTGGCGCCCACCGGCCGCGTACCGGAAGGCGCCGGCCAGGCTGGGCGCGAAGGAGCCGGTGGTCACGTTCACGTCGTCGTAGCTAGCGGTGGGCAGCGGCACCGGCTGGCCCTGCGGGTCTCTGAGTTCCGTGACGCCCGCGGGAAGGGCGCAGTCGAGCCCAACATGACAGGCGGCCGCCACGCGCGCGCCCGCGGCCGGCGCCACGAGGCCCACCAGCTCCCGCACGAAGAGGGGGTAGGCGGAAGTGGCGCTCCAGCCGCTGGCGACCGGATCGAAGGAGAGGAGCACTTCGAGTCCGTGCCGTAGCCGGCGTACCTGCAGGAGAGGGGTGCCCTGCCCGGCCAGGAGCGTCCTCGCCCCCGGCAGGAGGGGCGCTTCCCAGGCCGCCAGCGGGGGCATGGCGCCCCAGTCGGTGCGTGCGCTCAGCGGGTGCTCGGCGTCCCAGGTAGTGATGGCCACGCCGTCCAGCGGCCTTCCGGCAGGGTCGCCCGGCGCCGCGCCCCCGAGCCACAGTGTGCTGGTCGCCGGAGCGGCCTGGAGCCTCACACGGTCGACCACCACCAGGTCGTGATCCTCCGCTCCTTCCGGCATCTGAAGGGGAGCGGCGCCGGCCGGCACGGTCAGCGAGCGGTACTCGACGAAGCCCAGAGCACCGAACGCCCGCTCCAGCGCCGTGTTGCCGGGGCCCACGTACAGCACCGAGAAGTGCTGGTCGGTGGGCTGCAGCACGAAGCTGGCCGGGGGGCTCGCGTGTTCCGGCGTGAGGGTGAGCACGCCCGGCGCCTCCAGCAGTACCTGCGCCTCGAACTCGCCCTGCAGTAACCCGTCCGGCCCTGGGGCCAGGCTCACGTCGAGCGCGGCGCGGCGCTCCGCCCCCGGCTCGTCGGTGAGGAAGCCGAGCTGCAGCCGCGCCGTGCTGCCGGGGTGATCGGCGGCCGCCACCCGGCCGGTGAGGCGCCACTCGCCCGGGTTCGCACCCGGAGCGGCGCGCGCCGAGGTGATGGTGAGCGCGGGGCCCGCGCTGAGAGGCACGGCCTCGGTGGTGAGGCGCTCCCCTCCCCACTCTGCGGCCGCGAGTACGGCGGCCACCGTGTTCCTGGCGTCCGCCTCCGCCCCGACGAGCAGGATGCGGCTGCTCTCGTCCGGGGCCAGCAGCTGCCGCGCGGTTCTCGCGGCGGCCTCCCAGTCCGGTGCGGCGTCGGCGGTCCAGAGTTCGGGAAGTACGTCGTCCGGCGCGGCATCCTCCGCCAGCCAGCGGGCCGCCACGGGCCGGGGCCTCTCCCCCACGGCCACTACCGATACGAGGGCGCCTGCCCTGCGCCCCTGCCACTCCAGCGCACCGCGCACCTCCTCTAACGCTGCCGCTCGGCGCTGGGCGTCGCGTTGCTGCCAGCCGACGTCCACGAGGATCAGGAGGTGATCGCTGCCTTGGCTGGCGTTCAGCGCGGGACGCGCCAGGAGGAGGCTGACTAGGAGCAGCACGAGGAGTTGCAGTACCAGCGCGAGCGACAGCGGCGGACGTTCAAGCGACACGCTAGGACGGCGCTCGCCGCTCACCGCTGCCCAGAGCAGCAGGCTGGGGACC
>CAZPWN010000014.1:19522-25554 GCA_964590475.1 uncultured bacterium
CACGCTAGGACGGCGCTCGCCGCTCACCGCTGCCCAGAGCAGCAGGCTGGGGACCGTCTGGCGCCGCCGGCGACGCATGTGCAGAAGGACTATCGGCCCGGCCAGAAGGACGAGCGCCAGCCAGGCGGGTGCCTGCAGGGTCACGGGAGCCCCTCGGGCCGGTGGTAGCAGCGCAGCAGGTCCAGGTCCTCGGGGCTCAGGGCTGGGCGGCGCACGGGCGGCTCCTCCAGCCGGGGCCAGCTCAGGCCGCTCGGAGCGTTGGCGGAGACGACGGCAGCCACCTCGTCCGGCAGGCGGTCGAGCGTCACCCGCCTGCCCGACACGTCCGTCACGCCGGGCAGTTCAAGGGCGGCGGCGCTTCTGCCTGCGGTTGCCAGCGCCGGCGCCTCGCCCTCACCGCCGAAGCCGGCGCTGGCGCTGCCGGCCACGGCCGCGTCGGCCATGGCCACCTGGTCGCCGCCCCCGCCACCGCCCGGGTCGGAGCCGGCCTGGCGGCGGCGGGCGTACTCGCGCAGCTCCTGATCGCGGCTGTTGGCCGCCGCGTAGGAGGGGTTGGTGCTGCCGTCGTTCCGCACCTGCGCGCGGGGCGGCTCGTCGGCGGGTGGCGTGGCGTCCGCGGTGCGTCCGGCTGCGGGGGCGTCCATGGCGGCGCCGGACGCGTCCGTGGTGCGCTCGACCAGCGCCGCCTGGGAGGTTGCAGGGGCGCTACCCACGCTCGCCCGCTGCCCGGGCGCCGCGCCGGGGGCCCGCTCCGTGGCGCCGGCACCGGCCGCTTCGCGCGAGGCGGTGTTCGACGGCTCCGTTCCGGCGGGGGCGGTTGCGGACTCGGGGGCGTGCAGGTCCAGCAGTTCCTGGATGAAGGCGCCGCCGGCGGCGGCTGTTCCGCCCTTCCCCTCCAGCGCCGCTGCAGCGGGCGCGGACCCCGCGGTCCGCTCCGGCAACCAGGCCGCGCCCACGGCAGCCAGCAGGCCGGTGAGAAGAGCTGCGGCCATCACGGGCCCCGGCCGTAGCGGCGCCAGGCCTCGGGGATCCACCCGTTGCGCGGCAGTTTCTGCGTCGGCGTGGAGGGCTGAGGCAAGGGCGCCCTGCCTGCCCCTCGACTCGAGGCTGGTACTCAGGCGTTCGTCCAGTCCGAAGTGGCGGTCGGCGCGGCGCGCCACGCCAGCCAGGTCGGGGGTGCGCCGTACGGCCAGCGCTACCGCGGTGGTCACGGCGATAGCCAGCGCGGCCACCCCAAGCCAAGGGTCCGGCCACCGGCCAAGGTACGTTCCGGGCCATAGCCGGGCGGCTGCCGTCAGCAGGGCGGCGCCCCACGCCAGCAGCGCCAGCGCGCCCGCCAGGGCACGCAGCAGCGAGCGGAGGAACAGGCGGCGCCTGGCCGCCCGCAGGCGCGCGAGCATCAGCCGGACGGCGCCGTGATCTGGGTGCGGGACCGCCCGTAGGTCACGGTGCGGGCGCAGCCATGGCCGCCCTGGGGCGACCCATGTGACGTTGTGACCAGCAGCTGCACCACTTCTCCAAGCCTCTTTCAAAAGTCCATATCGAGCGTATGTGGGCGCCGCTGCGTAAGTCAATAGACAACGGAGAGGGGCGCTCCCGGTCGGGGCGCCCCTCATCAACCACAGTGGCTCGGCACCTTCTCGGCGGCTCGTCGCCGCCTAACTCGGTCCGGCTCTCAGAACATCACGCCGGGCTGCTCGTAATCGCAGACGCCCGTGGGGAAGATCTCCAGCAGGCGGGCGCGCTCGGCAGCGCTGGGCTGCCAGTCGCCGTAAAGGCCCTTCTCTATGGCTTGGTCCACGCTCTGCAGCTCGCACTTGTAGACGTCGCCGGTTAGGGGTCCGCCCGCCACCATGCGGCTGGTGGAGTAGATCTCGAAGCGCTCGGTGCAGGGGCCGGCGGGACGGTCGTCCATGACGCCCCACCAGGCGTCGGCGCCGGCGTAGATGAGCTCACCCTCGGCGTCGAAGCAGCTATCTACCGCGCGGGACGGGCGGGCCGCCACCACGCTCATGCCTGGGTGCTTCTCGAGGTTGGCCATCCACTCGTCGATGACCTCGAAGGCCAACAGGGTCTGGTCGTGGCGGTACTCGAACGGCACGATGTCCGTGAACCAGATGACCATGTTGCCTGCGGGCGAGCCGGCCTCGCGCATGCGGGCGCGCGTGGCGAACGACTGCACCGTGTTGTGCATGTCGAGCTCGCGCTCGCGGTAGTTGCGCCAGTCGATGGTGGGGATGTTCAGCTCGCCCGTGTAGTAGAGGCCCGAGTTCATGACCGCCTCTATGGCGCCCTCGTCGGCCTCCGTGCGCGGCGCCGGAGTCTCGCCGTCCGGGCTCAGCAGCATGTTGCGCGAGCTCCAGGGGTCGAACTGCGAGGGGTCCTCGCACAGCTGCTCGACGAAGGGGCAGCCCTCCTGCACCATGTCGGCCTGGTCCTTCCAGCCGCCCGCGAACGCGTTCAGGTCGAGGAACTCCTCGGGCGAGAGGTCGCCGCTCACCAGGGCGCCGAGGCCGTACTGCACGCCCACGTTGTCCCAGGTGCTGCGGGCGTAGCCGTCGGCGCGGCGGCCGTACACGTTGACCGCGTCCTCGAAGTGGGTCCAGTGGGTGCCCACCTGCTGCTCACCACTCACGCCGGGCGCGGTGCCGAAGTGCGGGTTGAGGGCCAGGGGCGAGAGGCCGCGCCAGCCGTTTATGCATTCCGAGAGGCCCTCGGCGCCGCCGGCGTAGGGGTTGGGGATGTCGTTCCAGGCGGCCATGCCCTCGATGAGGGTCCGCTGCTCCCAGTCCGCCCAGCGCGAGTTCGGATCCTCGGCCACCTTGGCGTCGAACCAGCGCTCGAGCAGTTCGCAGTCGCCCACGTGGATGGTCTGCGTGGCCATGTCCGGGTAGGAGTACTGCGGGATGGCGGCGTCGAGCAGGGCGGGGTGGTTCTGGGCGTACACGTACTGCTGGATGCCGCCGCCGGAGCCGCCCACGCCCACGGTGTAGTCGGGCACGCCGTACGCCGTTACGAAGCGGTCCTTCACCATCAGGGCCGTCTCGCCCCCCAGGATCAGGTCGTAGTGCTCACCGGTCTTGTTGGCCGTGGAGTACGCCACCGCGTAGCCGCGGCCCAGCAGCTCGGGGTTCAGCATGCTGCTGCGGCTGGGGTTGCCCTGGTAGTGGCCCACGCCCACGCCGCCCTGGAACTGGTACACGAGGCGCTTGTTCCAGCCGCTCAGATCGGGTCGTTCCTCCGCCTGGCTGCGGGGCGAGAGCATGGCGATGGAGTAGATGAAGCGGTTGATGGTGCCCCGCTCCCAGCGCACGATGAAGTCCACCGTGGCGCCGTTGGCCAGCGTGACGGTGCTCATGTCGTCCGGCCGCTCGCCCGCCGGATCGTACGGCTGGAAGCCGCCCTCCTCGGAGAGGTACACGAAGCTCACCTGGCGCTCCACGCTGCAGTCGTCGTCCAGGACCTCGCCCAGCATGGCGTTGCCGCGGTGCGAGTCGGTGGAGCAGAGGAACACTTCCTGCTTGGGTCCGGCGAACATCGGTCCCGTGATGGGGTGGTTCGTGAGGGTGAGCTGCTCCTTGTGCATGCCGGCGAGGACCGTGATGACGGTGTCGCCGAGCGGGAGGTCCTTCACGACGCCCCGCAGCTGATCGCCGGCGGCGTTGGCGCTGAACGCGCGGGTGACGTTGCGGGTGCCGGCCCACACGCTCACCTGCGACCACTTCACCCCGTCCGGCAGGTCTATCAGCAGCCGGGCGTCGCCGCCCGACACGTACTCGGCCGGGCTCGAGGCCACGGTTATCTCCAGGCCGTCAGCTGCCTGCCCGGAAGCTACGCCCAGCACGGCGAAGGCGACGACGATCAGACACGACGTGAACCAGTGGACGTGCTTGCGAATAGGCACCATTCTCATACCTTCCACCTTCCATGTTTTCCTGTGGTGGTAAGTATATCCGTCTGGCACGCGCTCCGTGCGCGTACCACCAGGCGAGACGGCACCGGCGTGGCGGGGCCTTGGCGCGCGCTTCAACTATGCTTGCGTGGTGACGCTAGTAGACCTGCTCGTGTGGATCGGCACCCTCACCTTCGCCGCCACGGGCGCGCTCATCGCCGTGCGCAAGGGCTTCGACCTCATCGGCGTGCTGGTGCTCGCCTCGGTCACCGCCATCGGCGGGGGCTCCATCCGCGACGTCATCGTGGGCGTGCTGCCGCCCACCAACTTCACCGACGAGGCGCTCCTGTGGGTGGTGGCCGGCACGGGCCTCGCCGTGTTCCTGCTCCCGAACCGGATAAAGGAGGAGAGCAGGCTCCTCTACGTGCTGGACACGGCGGGCCTGGCGATCTTCGCCGCCCTCGGAGCGGAGCAGGGCGTGAAGTACGGCCTGGGGATGTGGGGCACGCTGTTCGCGGGCGCCGTTTCGGGCGTGGGCGGCGGAGTGCTGCGCGACGTGCTCTCCGCCAAGGTGCCGGGCATCTTCTACCGCTTCGGCGACTTCTACGCCTCCGCGGCGGCGCTCGGCGCGCTCACCTACTACCTGCTGAGGCTCACTCCCTTGGATCCCGCCTGGGCGCTGGCGGCCTCGGTGGTCGTGACGCTGGCGGTGAGGTTCGGCAGCCGGCTGCTCCGGCTCAAGCTGCCCGTGCCGCGCGGGATGGAGGGCGAGGAGGAGGGGAAGGCCGGGGTCGGCCCTAGGTAGGCTGCCGCTCGTCCAGCTTCGCCAGCAGGCGCCACACGAACTCCTCGGTCTTGCGCATGGTGTCCTCGTCCACGTTCCCGTACACGTCGCTGGCCACGTGCCAGTTGGGGATGCGGCCCTCCGGCGTGAGGCCCACGAACGACAACGAAGGGACGCCGTTGGCCATGAAGCAGGTGGCGTCCGTATGCAGCGTGGTGTAGGGCAGCGAGTAGGCGTTCAGCTCGGGGTGCTCCACGCGCAGCTCCTCGGCCAGCGCGAATAGCTCGGGCGCGGGCCTGAGGGGGATGACCATGCCCTCCACGCTCGTGTAGCACACGCCGGCGCCCGGGCCGCCCACGTTGTCGATGCTCACGGCGTATGCGCCCTTCAGCTCGCTTCGGTGGCGCTTAACGAAGGCCTGCGCGCCCACGGAGCCCACCTCCTCGCACCCCGTGGCCAGCAGCCACACCTCCGTGTTGGCGAGGGGCTCCTGAGCGAGCCTCTGCCCCAGGTTCAGCAGCACGCCCACCCCGCTGGCGTTGTCGTTGGCGCCCGCCGTGTGAGGCGTGGTGTCGGGCTGCCACGTGAGGGCGAACACCACGAGGTGCACGGGCGTGAGCGCCAGCGCCACGTAGCGCAGCCACGGGGCTCCAGTGAAGGCGAACGCGGTGAACAGCGCGGCGCTCAGTACGAACGCCACCACTCCCAGCGTGGTCATGGTCTTGAAGAACGCCAGCCGACCGGGGCTCGTGAACACCCAGGGCGTGCGGTGGGTGTCCACGTGAGCCGCGAGCACCACCCGGCGTACCGGCTGAGCCGCCCGTTGGCCCCGAGCGGCCGGCGCGCGCGCCAGCACGTTCTGGCTCCGCCCCTTGCCGATGAAGGGCCTCAGCAGGTTGGGTCTGAAGTACATCTCCAGGAACACCGATACGGTGGCCGCCAGCATGAGCACCGCCAGCAGCGCGGAGAGCCAGCGCGGGGCGAACACGAAAGCGAGCGTGGTGGTAAGCGCCACCAGCGCGGCCACTGCGAAGGGCCGCCAGCCGGAGACGGTGGAGGTGAACGGTTCGGTGACGGTCTCGAGCCCCGCGGACTCGAACACGCCCGCCACGTACTCGGAGGCGGCGCGCTCCTGGGCGGTGGTGGAGCCGCGCGGACCTATCCCCACGGCCAGTCGTTTCACGTGAAGCATGCTGGCCGTCAGGTTACGCCAGGGGCAGGGGGCACAGCGCTGTACGGATGCGGCCCAAGTACATGGGTGGCCCGCTGGTGGCGGGCTAGCATGGCGCAACCTGGTAGCACCCGCCCAGAGCGCGCGGCACTGGTGGACACGGTGCACGTTAGGAGGTAGCAGTA
>CAZPWN010000015.1:0-25327 GCA_964590475.1 uncultured bacterium
GCCTCGTGGTGCCTGCCCTGCTACCAGGAGGCGCCCGTGCTGCAGGAGTACTGGCGGCAGTACGAGGACTCAGGGGTGCTGTTCGTCGGCATCCACACGCAGAACCGCGATCATTACGCGGACGGCCGCGCCTTCCTCTCGCAGTTCGGGCTCACCTTCCCCAACGGCTTCGACCCCAACAGCGAGATAAGCATCGACTGGGGCCTCTACGGCGTGCCTGAGACGTTCTTCGTGGACGCGGACGGCCGCGTGATCCTCAAGCACATAGGGCCCGTCACGGCCGAACTCATGGACCAGCAGCTGAAGGCGATGCTCCAGTGACCCTGGCGCGGAGAGTGAGGGCGCCCGCCCTCCTGGCGTTCGCGGCGGCCGCGGTGCTGGCCCTGCTCGGCACCTGGGCCGCGGCGCAGGAGGTGCAGCTGGAGACGCGCGTGTTCGAGATCGCGCGGCAGCTCCGCTGCCCGACCTGCGTCTCGGAGAGCGTCTCCGACTCCAGCGCACCCATCGCGCAGCAGATGCGCGAGATAATCCAGGACCAGCTGGTGCAGGGCCGCTCCGAGGCCGAGATCCTCGCCTACTTCCAGACCCGCTACGGCGACTGGATCCTGCTGGACCCGCCCAAGCGCGGCATCCACCTCGTGGCCTGGCTGCTGCCCATCATCGTCGGCATCGTGGCGGTGACGGTGGTGGTGCTGCTGGCGCGGCGCTGGCTGGCCAACTCCCGCAAGCCGGTGGAGGCCACGCCGGAGGAACTTGAGCGCGTCAGGAGCGAGCTCGGCCTGAACCGGAGCCAGGTGGACGAGCCCAGAACAGGTGGAACCGACTGATGTTGACCGGGATCCTGATCGGCGCCCTGGCGCTGATCGCCTTCCTTTACGTTGCCGTGCCGCTACTGGCGCCGGGCCAGGCGGACCCCTTGCCCGACGACCGCGACCCGGTCCTCGTGGACCTTACCGAGGAGAAGGAGGCCCTCTTCCGCGCCATCCGCGAGCTGGACGCGCGCGAGGACCTGCCCCTGGAGCGCCGGCAGCAGCTGCACGAGCGGTACGAAGCCAAGGCGGCCAAGGTGCTGGTGGCGCTGGAGAAGCGCGAGAACGAACTGCAGGGCCGCCGCACCGCCCGGGCAGCGGCCAAGGCGGATGGCGAGAGCGCCCGGAGGAAGCGCATACCGTACGGCGCCGTCCTCGTGCTGGCGCTCCTCATCGGCATCGGCGCCGTGGTGCCGGGCTTCGTACTGCCCCGCATAGGCGAGGAAGCCACCATCACCACCACGGACATGGAGGCGGCCACGCGCCTGAGGCAGCAGCAGCAGGCGGTGGACGCCGACCCGAGCGTCACCAACCTGCTCGCGCTGGGCGACACCTACCTGGGCCTGCAGATGATGGAGGAGGCCGAGGCCACCTTCATGCGCGCCGTCAACTCGGACGAACCGGCGCCGGCGGGCCTCTACCAGCGCCTGGCGGTCATCTACCTGCAGCGAGACCTGGTGGAGGCGCAGCGGTGGCTCGACCTCGCCCGGACCTCCGACCCCAACGACATCGACACCCTCTTCCTGCTGGGAGAGGTGTCCTGGGCCATCAACGACCTCCCCACCGCCCACGACGCCTACACCGACTTCCTGGCCCTGGCCGACGTGCCGGAGCCCTACGTGGAGGAGCGTCTGGCGCTGCTGAACGAGGCCCTGCCCCTGAGCCGAAGCCTCCAGGAGGCGCCCAGCAAGGAAGGGCTGCTCGAGCTGGCCGAGCTCTACTGGGGCGCCGGCGAGCAGCAGCGCGCCGTGGAGAGCTACTTCGTGGTCCTCACCGACTTCGACCCCACGGACCCGGTGGCGCTCTCGCGCACGGGGCAGCTCCTCTTCCAGGCGGGCAGGCCCGAGGACGCGGTGGGCACCTTGGAGCGCGCCGCCGTCTCCGCCGGTGGGCTGCAGATGCTCGAGCCCGCCAGCGTCCGCGCCCTGGCGGACTCGTACCTGCAGCTCGGCGCCTGGGAAGGCGCCGCCGCCACCTACGCCGCGTTCATCGAGATGGTTGGGGCGGAGAACGCGGCCGACGCCGTGGAACTGATGGACGCGGCCAACGCGCGCAGCAGCGGCGAGGCGTCCGGCCAGGAGAGCGGCAGCGACGCCATCGACCAGTTGACCGGTCAGCAGGTCTTCGCGGCCACCTGTGCGGAGTGCCACGGTCCCGCGGGCGAGGGCGGCATGGGCACGCGTCTGGCCGGCAACTCCCGCGCGGAGAACGAGGCCAACGTGGCCGACGCCGTGCGCTTCGGCCGCGGCTTCATGCCCGCGTTCCAGGCGGAGCTGGACCCGGCGCAGATAGAGGCCGTGGTGGCCTACGTGACCCAGGTCCTCGCGCCGCGCTAGCGGTGATGCGCTCTCTTATGATCGAGGTCGATGGCTAACGGACCCGAAGGCCCGCAGAAGGAGACGCCGGTGAGCAGCGCGGAGACGGCGCCAGGGCGCGGTGAAGTCGACGAGGGGCGCCGCAGGCTGGTGCAGTGGCTCTGGCGCGTGCCCGTCATCGCCGCCGCTGCTGGTGGCGGCTACGGGCTCTACGAGGCCATCCGCGTTCACTTCAACAAGGAAGGCGTGGCTGACGACCCCGAGTTCGAGACGCGGCCGGACAAGTTGGTGAGCGAACTGACGGCCTTCACCGAGGTCTGGGACTCCGTGAACTTCGAGCTGCCGGCGGCGGATCCGGAGGAGGCGCCCGTGCCCGCGGTGGCGCTGAGGCTGCCGGGCCCCATACCCGGCGGCATAGCGCTCGACACGGGTCTCAACGTGGCGAGCGCCTACCTCGCCGCCTTCAGCCGGATCTGCACGCACCAGCAGTGCACCGTGAGCCTCAACACCGACGTAGGTGCCATCAACATAGGGTTCAACTACCAGACGCGCAGCCCGGCGCTGACCTGCGCCTGCCACCTGAGCGTCTTCGATCCGCAGCTCGGCGGCCGCGCCGTCAGCGGCCCGGCCGTGATCCCGCTTCCGCGCGTGCGCCTCGAGGCGCGCGGCGGCCAACTCTTCGCCACCGGGCTCGAGCGCAGCCGCGCCTGAAACCCTCAGTTACCTAGGAGACAAGCATGAACCCCCTAACCGAGCTCCACAAGTACGGTCAGTCCATCTACCTAGACGAGATCAGGCGCTCCTGGATCCACGAGGGTCGGCTGCAGAAGCTCATCGACGATGACGGCCTGCGCGGCGTGACCTCCAACCCGGCGATCTTCCAGAAGGCCATCGCCAACAGTAACGACTACGACGCGGCCATCCGCGAAGGCGCGGGCCAGGGGCACGACGCCCACGCCACCTACGAGACGCTGGTAGTGACGGACATCCAGGACGCCGCCGACCTGTTCCGGCCCATGTACGACGCTTCTGATGGCGAGCACGGCTACGTCTCCCTCGAAGTCTCGCCCGAGCTGGCGCACGACGAGGAGGCCACGTTCGCGGAGGGCATGCACCTCTGGCAGCGGCTGGCTCGGCCCAACGTGTTCATCAAGGTGCCCGCCACGGACGCGGGCGTGCCGGCCATCCGGCGCCTCATCGGCGAGGGCGTGAACGTCAACGTGACGCTCCTGTTCGGCCTGGACCGCTACCGCCAGGTGGTCGACGCCTACCTCACCGGCCTGGAGGAGCGCTTCAAGACGGGGGCGGACGTGAGCAAGGTGGCCTCCGTGGCCAGCTTCTTCCTGAGCCGCATCGACGTGATGGTGGATCCGCTGCTGGACCGCGTGGCGGAGAACGGCGGCCCGCAAGCCAGTGGCGCGGCGCAGCTGCGCGGCACGGCCGCGGTGTCCAGCGCCAAGTGCGCCTACCAGATCTATCTGGAGGAGTTCGTGAAGGGCGAGCGCTTCGCGGCGCTGGCCGCGGCGGGCGCCAAGCCGCAGCGGCTGCTGTGGGCGTCCACCGGCACCAAGGACCCCAGCTACTCGGACCTCAAGTACGTCGAGCCGCTCATCGGCCAGGACACCATCAACACCCTGCCCATGGAAACGCTGGACGCGTACCGCGACCACGGCCAGCCCGCCGCGGACACGGTACTCGAAGGCGCTGACGACGCCCCGGCACTGTTAGGCGCACTCAGCGGCGTGGGGGTGGACCTTGACGACGTGGTGGCGCGCCTGGAGGAGGAGGGCGTGGAGAAGTTCATCACGCCCTTCCGCAGCCTCATGGGTACGCTCAACGAGGCGCTTGGCGAGGCCGGATAACGGACCTGATAAGGAAGAAGTAGCCCGCCACCCCGATGATGGCGAAGGAGAACCACTGGATGGCGTAGCCGAGGTGCGGCCCGATGTCGTGCTCCTCGGGAGGGAGCGGCGTGGGCAGCGTCCCCGCGGTCTCCGGCGTCTGCGCCCGCAGCTTCAGGTAGGCGGGCACCAGTTCGAAGGGCATCTGCGGCTGCAGGCGCGCCACGTCCACGTAGAACGACTGCGTGAGCGCGCCCTCGGCGGGATCGCGCGCCGCGAGACCCGCCAGCGCCCCGCTCGGCGGCACCTGCGGCGGGTGGGCCTCGCCCTCCACCCGCACGGGGCCGGAGGGCGGCAGCGCCGCCTCCACGGGCACCTCGTCCATGTCGTAGGGCACCCAGCCGCGCTCTACTAGGATGGCCTGGCCGGCCAACTCACCGGCGCTCTCGTCCAGCACCAGGGGCGTGAGCACGTGGAAGCCGGGGCCGCCGCCGGTACTGCGGCCCCTGAGCAGCACCTCGTCCTCGGGGGAGTAGACGCCGCTGGCGGCGACGGGCACGTACTGCATCTCCTCGCCCAGCGCCAGCGCTTCCGCCACGCTCTGCTGCGGCATGGCGCTGCGCGCCTCGATGACCTCGTTGCGCTCCTTCGCCTGGTCCAGGCGCCGCAGCTGCCAGAAGCCGAAGTTGACGAACGCCACCACAAGGGCCAGCGCCAGCAGGTGACCCGCTAGCCACTTGGGAGTCAGCAGCGGCGTCCTGGCCTTCATGCTGGAACGCGTCCGCCGAGCGTCAGAAGAACGCCCGGTCGAGCGACATGACGAGGAACAGCAGCGCCAGGTAGCTCATGGAGTACTTGTAGAGCGGTAGCGCGGCCACGCGGTCGATGTCCTCGCCCTCGCGCGCCAGCTTGTAGATGCGCCACATCCGCATGCCCAGCACCAGGTTGAGGAGCAGCACCGCCACGAAGTAGACGAACGAGAACTCGTTGAGGAAGAAGGGCAGGATCGTGAGGAAGATGGTCAGGAAGGTGTACATGACCATCTGCATGACCGTGGCCTTCTCGCCGATGACGGAAGGCGCCATGGGCACGTTGACGCTGGCGTACTGGTTCTTCACCATCAGCGCGAGCGCCCAGAAGTGCACCGGCGTCCACATGAAGATGACCCCGAACAGGATCCAGGCCAGCACGCTCAGCTCGCCGGTGACGGCCGCCCAACCGACGAGCGGCGGGATGCTGCCGGCGGCGCCGCCTATCACGATGTTCTGCCAGGTGCTGCGCTTGAGCCACATGGTGTAGATCAGCACGTAGAACGCGATGCCCGCCCACGAGAGGAGCGCCGCCAGCAGGTTGCTGGTGGCCCAGATGACCACGAACGACAGCACCGTGAGCGCCACGGCGAAGATGACGGCGTTGGTGGTGGATACCACCTGCGTGACCATGGGCCGCTTGGCGGTGCGCTTCATGAAGACGTCGATGTCGCGGTCGTAGATCATGTTGTACACGCCCGCGGCGCCGGCGGACATGTAGCCGCCCAGGATCGTGCCCAGCAGCACCACCAGGTCCGGCATGCCGCTGGCCGCCACGAACATGGCGCCGACGGTGGTGACCAGCAGGAGCGAGATGACCTTCGGCTTGGTGAGCACCAGGTAATCGCGCCAGGTGGCCGCCCTGGGCGGGGTGAGGGTCGCGGCTTCGGCCGCGGACACGGGGCTGCTAACGGGCTCTGTCACGTTCAGATCTTCTCCAGTTGGGCGCCAGCTTGAGGTTCGGTGGCTTGCGGCGTGCGCTCCCGGGCCGCGGCCGTACCGCCGAGCAGCGTCACGCCGAGCGCGCTGAGGAGCGCGAACGACGCTACGGCCACTCCGAGATGTAGCAGTTGCAGGGGGATGGGCGCGAGGAACGCCAGGTTGACCACGCCGATGAGCACCTGCAGGACGTAGACGCCGAGCAGCGCCTGCGCCAGCCGCTTGGCCGCGGCGACGGGCTTGAGGCTCCAGGCGAACGCCAGCGAGACGAAGAGGTACACGCCCACGCTCACCGCGATGAGCGGGTGCAGGGCGCGCAGCCTGATGAGCGGGTGGGAGTTGGCATCGAAGTCGGCGCGGAGCCCCTCGGCAAGCGACTCGGCCGGGAAGATGGTGTTGCCCATGGCCGCGATGCCGCCGGTGAAGCTAAGCACCAGCATGCCGATCATGCCCACGATCCAGAGGGCCGACACCGCGCCCTGCTGCCCTATACGGAGCGGCCAGGCGGGCGGCTCCTTGCGGGCATACGCCACGGTGCAGGCCAGCGCGCCGATCAGGAGCAGCGAGTTGACGAGGTGCGACGCCACCCAGATGCCGCGGGCCACGGAGGTGTTCTCCCCCGTCATGCCGAGGATCACGGTAGCTCCTCCGATGAGCGCCTCCACCACGAGGAAGGCGAACGAGATGGTGGCGAACGTGGCGAGGCCCGGCCGCTCGGCGCGCACCCTGCGGGCGCGTACGAGGAGCCAGGCTCCCAGCGCGAGCACCACCAGCGAGAGGAGCCTGTGGCTGAACTCGATGCCGGTCTCGAGCGTGGGGTCCAGCGGCACGATGGTGCCGTTGCAGGTCGGCCAGTGGCTGCCGCACCCCGCGCCGGAACCGGTGGCGCGCACCACGGCGCCCTGCAGGATGACCACCACGTTGGCCACCAGGGCCGTGAGGGCCAGAGTATGGATGGATAATCGTTTCACTTACCCGTTCCCGTATCTCCCCGCCTGCTACCCGCGAGCCCCGCGCCTCTTCAAGAAGCGCAGGTCGGCCTTGGTTGCGGAGGTGGCAGGCGCCTGTTCCACCCGAGGAACGCACCCGCCTTGCTGCCGCATGCTATCAAAGTACGCGCAAGTCACGGCGCCCGCATGGACGCAGCACCGCCCGCGCTAACCTGTGCCTGGTGCAGCAAACCTTCGCCCAAGGCACACGGCGCTCTCACACAGCGTGGCCATGATTGGGGAAGCCGTTCCCACCTTAGTTCACCCGAGTCGCGGCTCGAATAGGGGCCGGGAGCGCGGATGTTAGACTCGTCACACAATCGGTCTTCGGAGGATACGTTGATCACGTCCAGACACCAGAAACCCTCGCTTATGGGGCATCTTCTCGCCGCGCTTCTACTCTTCGGAACCCTGTCGGTTTCGTTCGCCCAGGACACCGAAGGGGCGCAAGCGGAGCCCGAGAGCGCAGCAGCGCTGATGGAAGATGGCCACTTCTACCTGCAGTCCGGCGGGTGCGCCTTGGCGCAGTTCTACTTCCAGGACGCGCTCAGGGTCGAGCCCAACAACGTGGACGCGCACGTGGGCAAGGGCCGCGCGCTGGCCTGCCAGGGCGCCTACCCGGCCGCCATCGAGGCCTACCAGGCCGCGCTGGCCATCGACGCCAACCACCTCGAAGCGCTGGTCCACCTGGCCATCTCGTACCAGAACCAGTACCAGAACGACCCCACGGCCTACCAGGGCCGCCTGGCCGACGCGCTCGACGTCATCCAGCGCGCCGAGCGCATCAACGCGGACGACGCCCGCGTGCAGAACACCAAGGGCATCATCCTCTACCAGCTCGGCGACCTGCAGCAGGCCCGCACCACGCTGGAGCGAGCCGTGAACCTCGCCACCAGCGAGAACTCGGGGCTGAGCAACACCGAGAAGAGCACCGTGCAGGTCAACCTGGGCCGCGCCTACCGCGACATGGAGGAACTCGAGCTGGCGCTGCAGGCGTTCCGCCGCGCGGTGGTCCTCGACCCCTCCAGCGCCACCGCCCACAACAACCTGGGCAACGTGGCGTTCCGGCTGGGCGACTGCGAGACGGCCGAGTACGAGCTCTCCCAGGCGGTCAGCCTGGACCCCAACTCCCTCTCGGCGGCGTCGCAGCTTGGCATCTCCCTGTTCGAGTGCGGTGAGGTGGCCGCCAGCGTGCCGCGCCTCGAGGCCGCCACCAAGATGCCGGGAGCGGTCTTCCTGCCCCCGCTCTTCACCTACCTGGCGCGCGCCTACCTCGAGGTCGGCCGCGTGGACGACGCCGTGTTCGTGGCCCAGCAGGGCGCGCTCCTCTCCGATCCGGAGAGCGCCGACGCCTACTACTGGCTGGGGCGCGCCTACCAGCAGCGCGGCGGTCAGTCCGACGAGCAGAACGCCACCCAGGCGTACCGCCGAGCCCTAGAGCTCGACGCCAACTACGCCCCCGCGCGGGAGGCTCTCGGCCAGTAGACGTACCCCGATGACCGTGATCCTGGCCCCGCCGAGCTTTACTCGGCGGGGCTTTTCCGGCTATACTCGGTAGGTTTGCCTGACGGCAGCGGGATGTCCGTCGAGTGGCGAACGTGTTCGGGTGACCAGGCTCCCCGCCCCAAGTGGCGCGGAACCGGCACCGAATCCAACCTCAACATCCCGCCACGGAGGAACAGAATGTCGTACCTGGGAATGAAGCAGCTGCTAGAAGCCGGCGTGCACTTCGGTCACGAGACCAAGCGCGCCAACCCGAAGATGAAGCGTTACATCTTCGCCGAGCGCAACGGCATCTTCATCATCGATCTTCAGAAGACCCTGGTCGAGAGCGAGAAGGCTTTCGACTTCCTCAAGGACGTAGCCGGCCGCGGAGGCACCATCCTCTTCGTGGGCGCCAAGAAGCAGGCCCAGGAGATCCTGGCCGCTGAAGCCAAGCGCTGCGGCATGCCGTACATCAACGAGCGCTGGCTCGGCGGGCTGCTCACCAACTTCAAGACCATCCGCACGCGCGTCGAGCGCCTGCGTGAACTGGAAGCCATGTTCGAGGACGAGTCCATCCTGCGCTTCAGCAAGAAGGAGCAGATCGACCTCGGCAAGGAACTGAACCGCCTGCAGCGCTACCTGGGCGGCATCCGCGACCTCAACCGTCTGCCGGACGCCCTCTTCATCATCGACCCCGCCAAGGAAGCCATCGCGGTCAAGGAGGCCAACAAGCTCGACATCCCCGTCGTAGCCCTGGCCGACACGGACTCCGACCCGGACGTGCTCGATTACATCGTCCCCGGTAACGACGACGCCATCCGCTCCATCCAGCTGGTCACCGCCCGCCTGGCGGACGTGATCATCGAGGTGCGCGGCGGTTCCGACGAGAAGGTCGAAGGAGCGCAGCCGGCCGAAGCCGCGCCCGCCACCGAGACCCTCGAGATGCCGATGTCGGGCCCCGAGCGCGCCATCCAGGAAGCTGCGGCCGCCGCGGAGTCCGAGGACAGCGCCGATCCGGTAGCTCAGCCCATGGAAACCGGTGAACCCACGGAAGCCGCACAGGCTACGGAAGTCGCGGAAGTGGCGGAGTCCGAGGACGCCGTCGAGCCCGAGGCCACCGAGGAGTCCGAAGCCGCCGCCGAGGCCGGCAACGAGTAAGGCTCCAACGGACAGTTAGCACCAGCAGTACCTGAGCGAGTGAGTACGGCCCCCTGGGCCTGAAGGGAAATAGGCGAATGGCAGTTACAACGGAAATGGTCAAGAAACTCCGCGCGATGACCGGCGCGGGCATGATGGACGTCAAGCGCGCGCTGGACGACACCGACGGCAACATCGACAAGGCCGCGGAGCTCCTGCGCGAGCGCGGCATCGCCAAGGCCGACAAGAAGGCCGACCGCGAGGCGAAAGAGGGCCTCATCGGCTCCTACATCCACCACAACGGCAAGATCGCCGTGCTGGTGGAGGTCAACTGCGAGACCGACTTCGTGGCGCGCGAGGCCAGCTTCCAGGAGCTGACCCGCAACATCGCCATGCACATCGCCATGGCCGCGCCCACCTACACGCGCGTCGAGGACGTCCCCGCCGACGCCGTGGAGGCCGAACGCGCCGCCCTCCTCCGCCAGGCGCAGGAGGAAGGCAAGCCCGAGAACGTGGCCGACAAGATCGCCGACGGCCGCATCCAGAAGTGGTTCTCGGAGATCGTCCTGCTGGAGCAGCCTTACGTGAAGGACGACAAGAAGACCATCGATCAGCTGGTCAAGGAGGCCACGGCCACCCTGGGTGAGAACATCCAGATCGGTCGCTTCTCGCGCATCGCCATCGGCGAGTAACAGCATGAACCGAGTCCTGCTGAAGCTATCCGGAGAGTTCCTAGCCGGACCGGATGGTTTCGGGGTTTCACCCGAAGCCACAGAAGCTTTGGCTGGAGAGATCGCCGCGGCCCAGAGCCGCGGCGTTCAACTAGCCATAGTGGTGGGCGGCGGCAACTTCTGGCGCGGCCACCAGCACGGCAAGCACATGGACCCGGCCACCGCCGACTACGTCGGCATGCTGGGCACCGTCATGAACGCCATCGCCCTGCAGGACGCGCTCGAGCACAAGAGCATCGACACCCGCGTGCAGACGGCCATCACCATGCAGGAGGTGGCCGAACCGTACATCAGGCGGCGCGCGCTCAGGCACCTGGAGAAGGGCCGCGTGGTTATCTTCGGCGGCGGCATCGGCAACCCCTTCTTCACCACCGACACCACGGCCGCCCTCCGCGCACTCGAGATAGACGCCGACATGGTCCTCATGGCCAAGAACAAGGTGGACGGCGTCTACGACGACGACCCCAACCGCAACCCCGCCGCGCGGCGCTTCCGCACGCTCTCCTACCTGGACGTGCTGAACAAGGGCCTGGCGGTCATGGACGCCACGGCCGTCTCACTCTGCATGCAGCGCGAGATGCCGGTCACGGTGTTCGACATGTTCGCAGAAGGCAACCTCGGTAGGCTGTTCGCGGGCGAGCAGGTGGGCACCCTCATCGGCCCCGGGCTCCAGACCACGTACTTCGACTGAGGTCGCTCCTCGACTCCGAGGCTCCCGGCCTCGCCCCCGCAACGCGCTAAACTGCGTTGTAGCCGCCACTAATCCGGAGGTAAGGGCATGAAAATCGTTATCGACGACGCCAAGGCGCGCATGCAGAAGACGCTGGACGCCCTAGAGACCAACCTGGCGACCGTGCGCACCGGCCGCGCCAACCCGGCGATCCTCAGCCGGGTGATGGTGGAATACTACGGCGCCTCCACGCCGCTGCCGCAACTGGCCAACATCTCCACGCCCGACGCGCGCACGCTGCTGATCACCCCGTTCGACAAGAGCGCCGCTTCCGGCATAGAGCGCGCCATCCAGGAAGCCGACCTGGGCTTCAACCCCAACAACCAGGGCGACAGCATCTTCGTCTCCGTGCCGGCCTTGAACGACGAACGCCGCCGCGACCTGGTGAGGGCCGCCCACGGCATGGCCGAGGAGTCCAAGGTGGGGGTGCGCAACATCAGGCGCGACGCCATCAGCGACCTCAAGGACCTGCAGAAAGAGGGCGAGATGAGCGAGGACGAGCTCAGGCGGGCCGAGGCCGACGTTCAGAAGCTCACCGACGACTTCGTGGCGCGCATAGACGAACGCATCAAGTCCAAAGAGACAGACATCCTGGCGGTGTGAACGCCGGCCCGCCCAGCGGGCCCGCGGCACGCTCCGCCGGTGGGGCGGCCGGGCAGCCCCACACCCAGGAACCGCCCAAGAAGGGTCGCCACCTCCAGCGCGTCGTCTCGGCGCTCGTCGCTCTGGGGATCGCCCTGGTGGCGCTGTGGGTGGGCCTACCCCTCCTGGCGCCCGCCTACGTGGCGCTCACGCTGGTAGCCATCCGCGAGTACACCTACATGATGAACCTGCGCGGCATCCCCATCCGCACGCGCAGCCTGTACGTGGCGGCCGTTCTGACGCTGCCCGCTTCACTGCCCGTTTCCTACCCCGGCATGCAGCCGCTCATAGCGGGCGTGAGCTGGCGGGAGGCCCTCATCGGGCTGTTCGTCGTGTACCTCATGGGCCTCGAGATAGCCAACCCGAACCGCAACTCTCTGAACGCCGTGGTCTTCACGCTGTTCGGCTACCTCTACATCCCCTGGCTCTTCGGCTTCATCATCACCCTGCGCTACACGCCGGACGGAGTGCTCGGCTTCTGGTACCTCACCCTGCCGCTGCTGGCCGTCATCGCCACGGACGCGGGCGCCTACATCTTCGGCAACCTCTTCGGCCGGCGCAAGCTGGCGCCCAGACTGAGCCCCAACAAGACGGTCGAGGGCTCGCTCGGGGGGCTGCTGTTGGCGGCCGTGGTGGTCTTCGCCGCGCTCTTCCTGCTGGAACGGCTGGCCAACCTGATGGTGCCCGTCTACGACGCGCTGCTCTTCAGCCTGCTCGTGTCCAGCGCGGCGCAACTGGGCGACCTCTTCGAATCGCTCCTCAAGCGCTGGGCGGGGGTGAAGGACACGGGCGTCTTCCTGCCCGGGCACGGGGGCGTGCTCGACCGGATAGACAGCGCCCTGGTGGCCATCCCGGTCACCTACTTCTTCTTCACGCTCGTGATCCTGCGCTAGACGGCCCACACGCCAAACGCCGTCCAGGTTGCGCTACACTCGGTGACGCTCCGTGCAGCGAGCACGCACCCGGATGGAATAGGAGAACACGCGCAGTGAAGGCCACGACGTCCACCACCCCCACTCCCCCAGCCGACGACGAGCGGCAGGTGAGTTCCAACTTCATCACCGACATCATCGACGAGGACCTCCAGAAGGGCCGCGTCGACGAGGTCGTCACGCGCTTCCCGCCGGAGCCCAACGGCTACCTGCACATCGGTCACGCCAAGGCAATCTGCCTCTCCTTCGGGGTGGCGCAGGATTACGGCGGCGAGACCTACCTGCGCTTCGACGACACGAACCCGGTGACCGAGGATCCCGAGTACGTGGAGGCCATCAAGGAGGACGTCCGCTGGCTCGGCTTCGAGTGGAAGGAAGTGCGTCACGCCTCCGACTACTTCGGGCGGCTCTACGACATGGCCGTAGAGCTCATCAAGATGGGCGACGCCTACGTGGACTCCTCCAGCGAAGAAGAGATCCGCGAGCAGCGCGGCACCGTGACGGAGCCCGGCACCAACAGCCCGTACCGCGACCGCTCCGTGGACGAGAACCTGGACCTGTTCGCCCGCATGCGCGACGGCGAGTTCGGCCCGGGCGAGGTGGTGCTGAGGGCCAAGATCGACATGGCCGACCCCAACATGAAGATGCGCGACCCAATCCTCTACCGGGTGGTGGACGCCGAGCATTACCGCACCGGCAGCGAATGGCCCATCTACCCCATGTACGACTTCGCGCACCCGCTCTCGGACGCCATCGAGGGCATCACGCACTCGCTCTGCACCCTCGAGTTCGAGAACAACCGCGCCGTGTACGACTGGCTGGTCGAGCGGCTCGTGCCGGCGCCGGAGGATCACCCCCACCAGTACGAGTTCGCGCGCTTGCAGCTCGATTACACGGTCGTGAGCAAGCGCAAGCTGCTCAGACTGGTGAGGGAGGGCGTGGTCAACGGCTGGGACGACCCGCGCATGCCCACCATCTCCGCGCTCAGGCGCAAGGGCGTGACGCCAGGGGCCATCCGCGAGTTCGCCAACCGCGTGGGCGTGGCCAAGGCCAACAGCCGCACCGACCCGGCCCTCCTCGACTCCGCCATCCGCGACGACCTCAACACCAAGGCACCGCGCGTCATGGCGGTGCTGGAGCCGCTCAAGGTGACCCTCACCAACGTGGACCCGGGCGAGCACATGGAGGTCACCGCGCCGTACTGGCCGCACGACGTGCCGCGTGAGGGCAGCCGAGCCGTGCCGCTGTCGCGCGAGATAGTCATCGAGCGCAGCGACTTCGAACTCGAGCCGCCGGCGGGCTTCAAGCGCCTGGCTCCCGGCCGCGCCGTCAGGCTGCGGCACGCCTTCGTGATCCGCTGCGACGAGGTGGTCAAGGACGACGCCGGCAACGTGGTGGAGCTCAAGTGCCACGCCTTCAGGGAGAGCGGCAGCCAGAACCCCGAAGGGGTGAAGGTCTGGGCGGCGCTGCACTGGGTGTCGGCCACGGCGGGTCTGCCGTTCACGGCACGGCTCTACGAGCCGCTCTTCACCGTGCGCGACCCGGACTCCGCGGAGGGCGACCTGCTGGATCACGTCAACCCCCACGCCCTGCGCGAGGTTACCGGCCTCATAGAGCCGAGCGTGGCGCAGGACGAGCCGGATACGCGCTACCAGTTCGAGCGCACCGGCTACTTCTGGCGCGACCCGGTGGACGGCCGCGGTCCGCTCGACCTGGAAGTCGGAAGCTCCCAGGGCGCGCCGCTCGTGTTCAACCGCATAGTGCCGCTGCGCGACGCCTGGGGCAGGCGGGCGGCCGCCGAACAGCAGGAGCGCGGTGCAGGCAGCCAGCAGGGCGAGCACTCGGCCCGGGCCCGTGCGGAGAAGCGCGGCGCCCAGCCCAGGAGTGCCCCCAGCGAACCCGCCGACGCCAAGCAGGAGTTGACGGCCGAGCAGCAGGCGCAGGTGGAGCGGCTAGCAGGCGAGTACGGCCTGCCGGAGACCGACGCCGCGCTGCTCGCCACGCGTGACGCTCTGCGCGAGTACTTCCAGGCCGCCGTCGAGGCGGGGGCGCCACCCGTGAGCGCGGCCAACTGGGTCTCCAACGACCTGGCGAGCCACGTGGAGAAGCCCGACTTCCGGCTCTCCCCCGCGGCGCTGGCCCAGCTGATCGACCTGGTGGATTCTGACACCATCACCACGCGCGTGGCCAAGGAGCTGCTGCCCGATCTGCTGGAGGGCGCCGACCCCAGGGCTCTCGTGAAGGAGCGGGGCCTGGAGCGGCTGGATGACCGCGAGGAGGTGGCGCGCCAAGTGCAGAGCGCGCTAGCCGCTCACGAGGACGAGGTGGCCGCGTACCGCGCCGGCAAGCTGGGTCTCAAGGGGTTCTTCGTGGGCCAGGTCATGCGCGCCACCGGAGGACGCGCGGACCCGCAGCTGGTGCAGCGGCTGGTGGAGGAAGCGCTCGAGGGCTGACTCGCGAGCCAGTTCTAAAGGTGACTCGGAAAGGGTAGCCGCGGGCGTGCGAGGACGGCATCGCCAGCGCGAGCCGCGGGCCCGTGCCAGCAATGAGCCCGTGAACGTAAGCGGGTATGCTCCCAGGACCTCCGTCAGTCGTCCGTCGTGGGCGGAATATCCCTACCCGCCGCCCGCCGATACGTCGATACTGAGAAGCGAAAGGGGTTCGAGCATGGACCGCAATATGGCTTACTACCCGGAACCGAAGATCACCAAGTTCCTCTACGCCTCCAAGTGGATGGCGCCCGTCTACCTGATCATCAGGGTCTACGTTGGCTGGGCCTGGCTCACGGCGGGCTGGGGCAAGGTCAACAACCCGGCCTGGGTCGGGGCCGAGGCCGGCACGGCGGTGCGCGGCTTCCTGAACAGGGCGGTCTCGCTCTCGCAGGGCGACTCCCCCAGCGTCGCCGGCTGGTACGCCTGGATGATCGAGAACCTCTTCCTGCCGGCCGCGCCGCTCATGTCCTACATGGTGGCCTTCGGTGAACTGCTCATCGGGGTGGCCCTCATCCTCGGCTTCCTCACGGGTGCAGCCGCGTTCTTCGGCGGCCTCATGAACGTGGCGTTCCTCTTCGCCGGCACGCTCTCCACCAATCCCCTGCTGTTCGTGCTGGCCACCTGGCTCGTGCTCGCCTGGCGCGTCGCCGGCTGGTACGGCCTCGACCGCTGGATCCTCCCGCTCCTCGGGGCGCCCAGAGGAGAGTTCGAGGACGGTACGAGGAACGCGGAGCAGCCGACCTCCACGGTGGCCTGAGGCCGAACCGAACTCCGAACGAGAACCGCCAGCGAGAACCCTGACAAGCCCGAGGCGGGCCCGGAGAGTACCGGGCCCGCCTCGCTCAAGTTGACTATGTGGGCCTAGCAGCGTGCGTGAAGTAAGCGCTCTCGCTCTAGATCAGTAGCGCCCTCCGCGGCCGCCACCGCGCCTATCTCCTTTGCGGCGCCCGTCAGGGCCGAGCGAGCGGTCACCGCGGTCCGCCGGGCCGCTTTCGCGGTCGAAGCCGAAACCGCGCTCGCCGCGCTTGCCGCCTCTATCCGCGCCGTGGCGATCTCCGGAGGGGCGGTCGCCTCCGAAGCTGGTGGGGCCGCGACCCTGGGGCCGGGCGCCACGCTCGCCGAACGGCTGCCGTGCGGCAGCGCCGCTCGGCGCCGCGGAGTGCGTGACCACGACGTTCTGAGCCTGAGGGCCCTTGGGACCCTGCTCCACGTCGAACGTCACTTCGTCGCCTTCGTTCAGCGTCCTGAAACCGTCGGCCTTGATGGCCGAGAAGTGGACGAAGACGTCGGCGCCTCCGTCGTCCTGTGCGATGAAGCCGAAGCCCTTCTCGCCGCTGAACCACTTGACCTTGCCTGTTGCCATTTCCATCCCAACCGTCCCGGCCTTGGTGACCGGGAGCGCGCATAAACTTGCGTGACCGCTCTCTTAGAGCGCCTCACGCGCTCATCCGGGTGGAGGTACTCCGCCAGCCTGATGAGTCGAAAGAAGTGTAGGGCTTCCGCGTACCACCTGGCAAGACATGGCCGACACGCGGCGTGTAACAGTAGGCGCATGGACGGCACGCCCCCCGCCCCTCACGCCGACGCGCTCTTCTCGAGCGCTATGCGCACGAGGAACTCGGACCCCGCCGACAGCACCCACCAGCGGCGCGCCAGGGCCCGGTACGAGCCGCCCGCCGTACTGACCTCCAGCGAGCGCCCCTCGCTGCACACCGCGAGGATCTGCGCCAGCCGCTCCGGACTGACGCGCACCTCCCAGACGGCGCCCCCCTGCTCCTCGGCCACGAACGTGCCCGCAGCACCGGCGATGGTGGCTCTGCCTGAAGCTGGGTCCATGGCATGAGGATGCACCAGAACCGTGCGGCAGCGTGGCGGCGGATAGGCTCGTGCCTACTCCCTCTAGGCCGGAGTGCGCCCTCGGGCGCGCTGAGCGCGTGAACGTCATAGGCTCGCTCAACGAGTCGCAGCTGCACGCCGCCCTTAAGCTGGCCTCGGCCCCACCGGGCAGCCGCTTCGAGGTCGAGCTGGGCGGCTACGTCATCGACGCACTACACGAGGATCTGCTCATAGAGGTGCAGACGCGCAACTTCGGCGCCATGCGCACCAAGCTGGCGGCGCTCCTCCCCGAGCACCGCGTCAGGCTCGTGCTGCCCGTGGCCGCCACGCGCTGGCTGGTGAAGCACCACGACGACGGGCGCTTACAGAGGCGACGCTCGCCCCGCTCGGGCGGCGTGGAGCAGCTCTTCGCGGAGCTCGTGTACGGCCCCGAGCTCTTCGCTCACCCCAACCTGGAGATAGAACTCGCGCTCATCGAGGAGGAGGAGCACCGCCGGCACGTGCCGGGCAAGGCGTGGCGCAGGCGCGGCTGGGTGGTCACCGGGCGGGCGCTCGTCAGCGTGAAGGAGCGGCGGCTTCTGAAGTCGCCCGAGGACCTCCTGGCCTTGCTGCCGGCCGGCCTGCCCTCGCCCTTCACCACCGCGGACGTGGCGGCGCGCGGCCGCTGGCCCCGCCGCCTGGCGCAGCAGGCCGCCTACTGCCTGGCCGCGCTGGAACTCGCCGAGCGGGTGGGCAAGGTGGGCAACGCCTACCTCTACGAACTGACCGCCGTCACGGCGGACCCCCCTCGAACGCCTGGCTGACGGCGCGCCCCAGGTCCTCTCCCGCCGGCTCGATGATGCGCCGCTCGCGCAGGAAGACGAGGCGCCCCCGCGGCCGCGAGCCGAGCGCGCCCTCCAGCGCTTCCAGGTAGAGGCCCAGCTGCAGGTGGTAGCGCTCCGGGACCACCTGCACGTCGGTCTTGTAATCGTCCAGCAGCCACTCGCCGTCCACCCGGTACAGCCTGTCGACCACGCCCTCCCACACCAGCTCGCCGCGGCGCACGGCGAGCGGCAACTCCGCCCGGTCCACGCTCCTGGCGGCCAGCGCCGGCAGCTCGTTGCCCAGCATGGCCTGATAGTCGGCCAGCAGCGCCAGCACCTCGGCCACCAGCTCGTCCTTCTGCGCGTCGCTGAATGCGAAGAGCACCTCCTGCGACCGGAGGGTGGCCACGATGGCCTCGTCGTCCACCGTCCAGTTTTGGCCGATGGCGTAGTGCACCAACGTGCCCCTGGCGCTGCCCCAGCCGACCCGGCCCCGCTCGAGCTCCCGTTCGGCGGAGGTGAGCACCGCGGCCGGCAGCGGCTCGTCCTCGTCCCCCAGGGCCAACCGGCTGGGGCTGGTGACGGGCGTGAACCTGCCTGCCTCCACCCGCTCCCGTAAGTACGGAGCGGGCTTGAGCCTGGCGCGCTGCCGCGGCTCCACGTCGGGCAGGGACCGGGGCTCCTCGTACTCGTGGTACTGAACGGTCACGCCCTCCAGGGCCTCGGCGCCCGTGAAGCGCAGCTTCAGCAGCTCCGCCAGCCAGCCGCGGGCGCCCGCGCTCCCGGCCGAGCCGGTCACCACCAGGACGTCCCGCGCGCGGCTGGCGGCCACGTACAGCAGGCGGTAGCTCTCCTCCCGCTGCCGGCGCCGCTCCGCCTCCGCCGCCTCCAGGAAGCCCTCCCCGCCCATGAGGTGCACCGCGCCCGTGGCCGGCTCGACCAGCACCGGCTCCACGTGCGAGCTGGGCCAGGCGCCGGCATCGAAGATGGCCGTGAGCGGGAACTCGAGGCCCTTGGAGGCGTGGACCGTGAGGAGCCGCACGCCGGTGCCGGACTGGGGCACGTCGCCCGCGTCCGCCTGCCGCGCCAGCATGTCGAGCCTGTCCAGCAGCAGGGAGAGGTCGGCTGGTGGCCGTGCGGCCACGTCGAAGAGGAGGGCGTCCACGTTCTCGCGCGCCCGGCTGCCCAGCAGCTCCAGGTAGCTCCTGCCGCCTAACAGAGGCGCCCTGAGGACCCTCTTGATCGCGGGCAGCGGCCTGAGGGCGGCCGTCTCGCCCAACCACTCGATCCTCTCGGCCACGGCTGGGAAGGCGCGCGCCAGGTAGGCGCCGCGCTCCTCCGGCGGCTGCGCCCACACGCCCGCCACGTCGGACAGTTCCAGGGCCGCGAACGGCCCCCGCAGGAAGGGCGCCAGGCTCGGGCCCGCTGGGTCCACCCCGACGGACAGCGCATGGTGCACGTCCCTTATCTCCGTGCGCTCGTAGTAACCCCGGCCCTGCCCCAGCACGTTGGGCACGCCCTGCATGGTCAGGGCGCGCTGCACGAGCGCCAGCCCCGTGTAGCTGCGGGCCAGGACGGCCATGTCGTCGTACGGCACGCCGGCTGAATGGTGGGCCCTGAGCCGCTCGCCCAGCAGCTCGGCCTCCCGCAACCGCAGCTCCGCGAGGGGCCGCTCGTCACTGACCACCTGCAGCTCGACCGTGCCCCCGGCTTCGGCCTGGGCGCCCGCGCCCGCCACGGGCGGCGCCTCGGAGCGCTCGAAGCCCTTGAGCTCCTCCGCCAGATGGTCGGTGAGGCGGTTGAGGAACCCCAGCACCGCGCGCGAGTGCCGCCGGCTGCGGTCGAGTGGCGGCAGCACCGAACCGGCCGAACGGGCGAGGCTCAGAGCACGCCTGAAGACGGTGACGTCCGCGTTGCGGAAGCCGTAGATCGACTGCTTGGGATCACCCACCAGTTCCAGCTCCACGCCCACCTCGGCCAGGCGTTCGAAGAAGCGCCCCTGCAGCGGGTTGACGTCCTGGTACTCGTCCACCAGCACCCGCGGGTAGCGCCGCGCCAGCCTCTCGCGCGCCTGCCTCACGTCGAGCATCATCAACGCCCTGCGCTCCACCTCGCCGGGTGCCAGACTCGTGGCGCCCAGGCGCCGGTCGAAGGCGCTAAGCGCCGCGCGGTACAGCCGGCCCAGCGCCGCGTCCTCCGGGCCGTCACCGAACGTCAGCTTCTCCGCCAGCGAGCGCTTGTGGAAGAGCCGCATGGCCTTGGGCATGGCCTCGCTGCCCAGGTAGCGGGCGGCGCCGTGCAGGTGATGGTTCTCGTCCCGGGCGAGGAGCAGCAGGCTCGACAGCTCCACCTCGAACTGCGCCTGAGCCTCCCACTCGGCGAGGATGCCGAAGTTGGGGTCGAGGCCCAGCTGCGGGGCGTTGAGCCTGAGCCCGGCGATCATGAAGCCGTGGATGGTGGACAGCAGGGCGCCCTCGAGTTCGAAGGCGGCGGTGGCGAAGCGCTCCTCGCTCCCCGGCGAGGCCCGGAAGCCGCCGTTCAGGTAGGTGCCGTCCCGCCGCACCGCGTGGATGGCCTCACCCACGCGCTGGCGGAGTTCGTGGGCGGCCGCCCGCGTGAAGGTCACGCCAGCCACGCGGCGGAGCGCCTCACCGCCGTCGATCAGCTCCAGGTAGCGCAGCACGAGGCTGGTGGTCTTGCCCGTGCCGGCGGACGCCACGCGCACGGTGGGCACGGGGCGAGGGTCCGGGCTAGTCATCGGCGGACCCCCTCGCGGCAGAGATCGAACACGGGGCAGTCGCGGCAGTGGTAGCCGGGCCGCGGCGCCACCACGCCCTCCAGGTAGCCGGGCAGCTCCTCGTTCATCCAGTCGCGCCGCTGGCTGCCGAGGGTGAAGTTACGCCCCACCCCCTGACCGTGAGCGGAGATGGGCTCGCCGAGCACGGGCCACACCACCACGTCCACGCGCTCGACGTTGTGGCCCCTCTGGTTCACCAGCCCGTAGGCGGCGTAGTACTCGGTCCAGCGGTCACGCAGGTAGTCGCGCGCCTCGCTGGGGCTGCTCACGGTGCCGGGGGCCACGAAGCGGTAGAGCACCGCCCGCTGGGACTCCGAGACTAGCGCGGCGCCGGTGGCGCGCTGTGCGGCCTCCCGGCCCGGCGACGACGGTTCGCGCCTGGCGGCGTGCACGAACGCCGCCGCGCGGCCCTCGCCGCCGAACATCCGCACGTTGAAGGTGAGCTGCTGCAGCTCGTCGCGGTGCTCCAGCAGCCAGCGGGCCGCCTCGGGGTAGCGCGAGCCGATGGCCGCCAGCCGCGCGGGCGTCAGCCGGCTGTTGCGCTCGCCCAGCAAGTCGCTCACCAGGCTCCGCCAGGCCGGCAGGTCCTCCTCCCACTCCGGTCCCCGGCGCATGGTGTCCTCGCCCCAGAGGCGGAATGAGCACTGCCGGTAGCGGCGCAGGCGCTCCGCCGTAGGCGGCCCCAGCGCCGCCGGCCCCAGGGGTGCCAGGTACTGGGCGCCTGGCTCCAGCTCGAGCGGGCTGGCGGCGGGCAGGAGCGGCAGCGGCTGCGGCTCCTGGCCCAGGAACGCCTCGTCCGGCACCAGCGGACCCTCCTGGCTGGCGAGCGGCGCCGTGATCACCAGGTGATCGGCCCGCGTCAGCAGGTCGGCCGCCAGCTGCTCACCTCTGCCCTGGAAGCGGCGGGGCAGCCCCTCCAGGAGGTACGCCTCCGGCAGCGGCAGGCGCTGCTCCTCGGGCAGGAAGTAGTCCTCGGATTCGCGGGCGGCGAAGGCGCCTTCCACGGCTCCCAGGAGGTACGCCTTGCGCCAGCGCCGGCCGGTGGCCAGCGCGGCCGTCACCAGGGCGACGCCGGCCGGCTCCTCCCGGGCGGTGCGGCTGTCCTGCAGGAGGGCGGCCCACCACGCTCTGAAGCCCGGGCCATCGGTCACGAGCCTGGCCGCCTCCTGGGCCTTCTCCAGCGCGCGCTCCTCGAACTCGAGGGGCAGGGGGGCGCCCGCCGCCAGCACCTCGCGCATGAGCCGGCGCGCCCACTCCACGGGGTCGCCGGACACCTCCAGCCGCGCCAGCCACCTACGCCAGGTGGCCCCGAGGCCGTGATCCGCCGCCAAGCGGTGCACGGCCTCCACCCCGGCTACCCCGTGCTCCAGCGCGAGCGCCGCCAGGGGCCGCAGCTCGGCCACGGCCAGGAGGCGCGCCGCGGTGGGGTGTTCGGTCAGTTCGAGCAGGTCAACGAGCCTCTGGCCCAGCGGCTCGTCCACCAGCGCGAGCGGTGACTCGTCCATCAGGGGCACGCCGTACTCGTCAGCCAGCGCCACCAGCGCACGTGCCCGCGCGGGCGGCGCGATGATGGCGAGGTCCAAGGGTCGGTGGTTCCCCACCGTGAGGTCGCGCTTGAGGCTCCGCATGACCCAGCGGGCCTCGCTCACCGGGTTGGGCGCCACGTAGCGCTCGGTGGTCACGGGCCACGGTGTGAGCGGCGCGCTGGTGGGTTCCGCGCCCGGTGGTGCGCGGTCCACGTTCACGTGCACCTCGACCTGGAGCGACAGCGCCTTGAAGAGTATGAGCTCGAGCGGCCCCACCTCCCTGAGCCCGTCCACGATCACCAGATCGGCTTCGCAGTCGAGCTCCCCGTGCGCGGCGAGGGCCACGGCGGCGAGGCGCACGTCGTCGTAGTCCCAGGCGCCCTTGTGCTCCTCGTAGGCGCTGAACACCGCGGCCAGGCGGCGCTGCTCCTCGTCGACCGCCAGCTTCTTGTACTCGTTCGCCGTCACGCCGTAGCGCTTGGCTTCGGCGATGGCGCGGCCGAACAGGTAGGCCTCGCCTGGGTTGGGCAGGGCGCCGCCGACCCGCTGCATGGCCTCGGCCACGCGCACCAGCGCCGCGCTGCCCACCAGCATGGGCTGTATGCGGTTGGCCCGCGTGAGCAGGCGGTAGAACATCTGCTGGGAACTCATGAACTCTAGGCCCAGCGCCGTGTAACCGCCCTCCGTCATGCTCTGCAGGACGAAGGCGCGCTGGGCGGGGAGCCCGATCCACCAGACCCGCTGGCCCGCGGAACAGGCGGCTCGGGCCGCCTCCACCATCCTGGTGGTGCGGCCCGAGCCGGGCGGTGAAGCGTTGAGGTTCCAGCCCATCACGGCATCATACGAGCGCTCAGGCCCGGAAGATGCCGTAGGTGACGGGTCGTGACGGGCGCGCCCTCAGGCGGCCGAACTCACATTCCAGGCAGGAGGGCGCGGTCCCACGGGATGGCGGCCAGCACCGCCACCAGAGCGAGCGTGTAGAAGATGGCGGGCTGCAGCGTGGCGTTGGTCTTGCGGCCACGGGCCACGCCGATGTGCACGAGCACGGCGGCCACCACCATGATCAGCGAGTGCTCCACCAGGAAGAAGCGCTGCACGGAGTTGCTCATGGCGCCGCCCATGTTCTGGAAGGCGCCGGTGGTGATGGGGCTCAGCCAGGCGTAGAGCAGTATGCCGACCAGCACCTGCAGGTCGAAGGCTATGACGAAGAGACGACCCACGTTTGCGTTGGGTTGGGTCCAGGCGGAGCGGTTGAAGACGCCAGCCCACGCCATGAAGATGGCGACGGCTGCGAGCAGGACGACGACCCAACGCAGAACGTTGTGCAGGTCGAGCATGAAGTCGTACATGAGGTTCCTCCGAAATCTCCGTCCGCCCGCCTACCAGGGGCTGAAGCTCCGCGTGTGGGAGCTCCGCCAGGTTCCAGGTAGGGGCCACCCAGGCCGGCCCGGGCGGACACCGATGCACCAGTCAGCATCACCGCTTTGCGCTGACCGTGTCAATGGGGCAGGAGCGGACGGAACCCGGCCTGGAGGAGCGCCTCCTCGAAGGCAACCGGATCGGAAGCCGGCAGGCGGCAGGCGCCGCCCTCGCACACGTAGGCGGCGGCCGCAGCCTTCGCGGCAGCGGCCCCGTCCGGCAGGGTCCGCCCTTGCGCCAGCGGCAACTCCGCCGGCCACTCTCCCGCCGAGCCAACGAGCAGCACCAGCGCGGAGCCGTCGTCGTAGCGCCGCCAGCGCGCCAGCAGTTCGTCGAGTTCGGGTGAACCGGGCACGCCAGCGAACACCACCTCGCGCTGCGGTCCCTCCTGCTGCAGCAGCACGCGGAGGCTGGAGGAGAACGCCTGCGGCGCCTGCAGCACTGCGGGTTCGATGCCCGCAAGCGCCCCCCGTGCCTGCTCGGCCAGCTCGCCGTCGTCCAGGTAGCGTGCCGCCCACCACACCAGCTCGGCCGCGGCGGCGTTCTCGCTGGGGGTGGCGGCGTCCACGTAGCCCTTGGGCCGCACCACCAGGCGCTGCATGTCCGCGGCGGTGCTGAAGTAGCCGCCCCCCTGATCGTGGAACCGCTCCGCAACCTGGCGGGCCAGCTCCAGCGCCCAGGCGAGGTACTCGCCTTCCAGCGTGGCGCGGTAGAGGTCCAGTAAGCCGAGCCCCACGTAGGCGTAGTCCTCGACCAGGCCCTCGACGCTGCGCTGGTCCTGGCGCCACATGTGCCACAGCCTGCCGCCGTCCCAGTGGCGGGTACGCAGGAAGCGCGCGTTGGCGCGGGCGATGTCCAGGAGCTCGGGCTCGGCGAGCTGCCGGCCGGCGCTGGCGAGCGCTCCCAACGTCAGTCCGTTCCACGACGCCAGGGACTTGTCGTCCACCCGCGGCGCCGGCCTCTCGGCGCGCGCCGCCAGTAGCCTTCCGCGCACCGCTTCTAGCCTCGACCGGACCTCGTGCTCCTCCAGCCCGAAGCGGCTGGCCAGCTCGGGGAGCGTGGCGGCCAGCGACAGCACGTTGTTGCCCTCGAACGGTCCCTCCGGAAGGACGCCGTAGCGGGCGGCCGCCAGGTCGGCGTCCTCGCCGGCCGCGCTGCGGAACTCGGCCTCCGTCCAGACGTAGTACGCGCCCTCCTCGCCGTCCTGATCCGCGTCCAGCGCGCTGAAGAAGCCGATCTCGCCGGGCAGTTCCGTCCCCTCGGCATCTCGCGCCGGCGCGGCGAACCCGAGCGAGCGGCCCGGTGCGGCCGGGTCGAACGCCAGTTCGCGCATGAGCCAGCCGGCTACCTCGTAGGCCACGTCACGGAAGCCCAGGCCCTGGTTGTAGCGGTAGGCGGCGGCGTAGTTGCGGAGCATGGCGGCGTTGTCGTAGAGCATCATCTCGAAGTGGGGCACGCGCCACGCGGCGTCCACGGAGTAACGGGCGAAGCCGCCGCCCAGCTGGTCGCGAAGCCCGCCCTTGGCCATGGCCTCGAGCGTCCTGGCCGCCATGTCGGGGTTCCCCTCATCCGGGTGAGCGAGGAGCAGCCTGAGCGTCTCGTGCGGTGGGAACTTGGGGGCGTCCCCGAAGCCGGCGTTGACCTTGTCCTCGCCGGACTCCAGGCGCTCCAGCACCTGCTGCGCCAGCCCCTCCACCGCCACTCCCTCGCTGGGCAGGGAGCGCTCCATGCTCTTCAGGGCGTCCGTCAGCTCGCGGGCGGACTGCTCGACCTCCGGCCGGCGCGCTTCCCACGCCTCGGCCAAGGCGCCGAGCACCCGGGTGAACGAGGGCACGCCGTGCCGGTCGTCGGGCGGGAAGTAGGTGCCGCCGTAGA
>CAZPWN010000016.1:0-25129 GCA_964590475.1 uncultured bacterium
CGTGTCAAGCTGCCCGCCCGCCTCCTGACCGCGCGAGACCAGGCTGCTGATGGTCGCGGAACCGAGCCAGGGGTGCGCCGCGAGCGCCTCGCTAGCTGCGTCGCCGGCGGCGCCGGCGTCCTTGGCGGCCGTCTTCTTGGCCGGCGCCTTCTTGGCATCCGCCTTCTTCGTGCCGGCCTTCTTGGTGCTGGCCTTCGTGGTGCTGGCCTTGGTGGTGTCAGCCGTGGCGCTCTTGGCGGCGGTCTTGCTGCTCTTGGCCGCGGTCGTCTTGGTGCCTGCCTTCGCGCCGTTCTTGCTCGCGGCCTTGGTGGTGGACTTCGTGGCCGGCTTGGTGGCGGCCTTGGCCGCGGTCTTGGTCGTCGACTTAGCCGTGGACTTCGCCGTGGACGTAGCCGCCGTCTTGGCGGCGGGCTTCTTCGCCGCGGACTTGGTAGCGGGCTTCTCCGCCGCCTTGGCCGCGGTCTTGGTCGCCGCCTTGGTAGTGGACTTCGTGGACTTGACGGCTGCCTTCTTGACCGGCTCGGCCTTCGCCTTGCTGGCAGCCGCCTTCTTGGCTGGTGCCTTCTTGATCTCGTTCTTCTTGGCTTCGGCCACGCTTACCTCCTGAGCTCGCCCCGTACGCTGAGACTCTCCTGCTGCGCTGCTTTGATGCGGATGGATAGAAACGAAACGACCAGCGGTCAGTTGCCTGCCGCCTGTGGTCTCCTGGATGTTCGCGACATCTGAACGTCGGTCACCTACTCGCTTGACTCGGGCGCCGGGGTGGCCTGGTTACCGGCGGTTTCCGGCCGGTCACCTGCCGGCTGACACAACGCGCCCACCCCTACAGCCTGCGAAAAAGAAGTGTATCACGTGAAAGCGGGGTGGTCAGTAGCGCGTGCAGTAAGGATATGCGCAGGTTGAGCTCAGGCCGAAGGGCCGGAGCCCCTCAGCGCTCCCAAAGGAGCAGGTCGTCCAGGGCGGACTTCTCGCCACTCTCGGCCGGCACCGGCACGTTCTGCGGCATGACCACGTGGCGCTGCTGCGGTGTGAGCTTCTCGGGCCGCGTGCGGGGCCCGGACGGCGCCGGCTGGCGCCCACGGTCCAGCATCTTCTGCGGACTCGGCTCCACGACGTCGCGTGCTCGGCTCACCACTTCGAGCTTCTCGGACTCGCGCAATTCGGTGGTGACGCGCCTGAGCAGCTCCTCGGCCTGCAGCGGCCCCATCGGCCGTGCGAAGAAGTAGCCCTGGGCGCAGTCGACGCCGAGGCGCCTGAGGTAATCGCGCTGGTACGCGGTCTCCACCCCTTCCGCGATCACCTGCTTGTTGAGCTTGTGCGCCATGGCGCAGATGGCCTCCACGATGGGCCAGGTGCCGTTGAGGTCGTCGTTGACCGCGCTGATTACGGCGTCGCGCTGCGGCCCACCTTCCGCGTAGCGGCGGCCCGACGAAGTGCGCAGGCCGGTGGACCCCCCGGTGCTCAGAGCGGAGGCATGGTTGGCGTGGGGTATCAGGCCCTTGACGAAAGAGCGGTCGATCTTGAGCGTGTTGATGGGCAGCCGCTGCAGGTAGGCGAGCGAGGAGTAGCCGGTGCCGAAGTCGTCCAGCGCGGTGCGGACCCCCAGGCGCTCGAGGCGGAACAGCGTGCGAACGGCGAGGTTGTGGTCGCGGACGAGCACGCTCTCCGTCACCTCGATCTCGAGCAGGCTCGGGTCGATGCCGGAATCGTTCAGCGCGCCCCGCACCGTCTCGACGAAGGTGGCCTGGTGGAACTGCAGGGTGGAGACGTTGACCGACATGCGGATGGGCATGAGACCCTGGCGCTGCCACGCCTGCAGCTGCAAGGCGCTCTCGCGCAGCGTCCAGTGGCCGATGGGCCCGATGAGGCCGGCCTCCTCCGCCACGGGGATGAACTCGGAGGGCGAGACCATGCCGAGCTCGGGGCTGCGCCAGCGCAGCAGCGCCTCGAAGCCGATGAGCGAGCTGTCGTCCAGCCGCACCTGCGGCTGATAGGCGATCTCGAACTGGTTGTCGGCCAGCGCGCGCCGGAGCATCCGCTCGAGCTCGAGGCGGCGGCTGAGGCGCGTGCGCACCTCCAGGGTGGAGAAGTGGTAGGCGTTCTTGCCGCCCTCCTTCACCTGGTACATGGCCGCGTCCGCGCTGTGGAGCAGCTCCTCGGCGTTGGCGCCGTCCCGCGGGTAGAGGCTGATGCCGATGCTGGCCGAGACCTGCAGCTCCCGCTCCTCCACGGCGATCGGCGCGCCTAGCTCGCGCACAAGGCTGCGGGCCACCTGTCCGGCCGAGTCCTCGTCCGTTACGCCGAGCAGGGCGACCATGAACTCGTCGCCGCCCACGCGGCCCACGATGTCGTTGGCGCGCACGTTGCTCCTGAGCACCCGGCCGACCTCCCGCAGGAGCTTGTCGCCGATGTCGTGCCCGAACGTGTCGTTGACGAACTTGAACCGGTCCAGGTCCACGAACAGCAGCGCCAGGCCGGAGGCGTTCTCCTGCGCCGCCTCCAGCTCGTCCTTCAGCCGCTCCTCGAAGGTGGCTCTCGTCAGCGCGCCCGTCAGCGGGTCGATCTGGGCCCGCTGCGAGATGGAGCGTTCGTGCCGCAGGTTCCTCGAGAGGTACTGCAGCCAGCCCACCACGCTGCCGACGCCGGCGTAGGTGAGCAAGGCGAAGGCGTGGTTCACGCTGCCGTTGGTATCGCCGTCCCACGGCGCCACGCCGATGCCGAAGGCTCGCAGCTGCATCAGCACGTAGCCGATGAGGCCGCCCAGTAGGCCAGCCCAGGCTCCCCAAGCCCAGCCCGTGACCGCCACCGGGAACAGCCCGATCAAGGGGGCGAACGCTCCGACCCACTCGTAAAGGTGGGGGTAGCCGGCCAGGAAGCCGAACCAGAGCAGCAGTGGCGTCATACGCCTTGCCCAAGAACTCATAATGCCGCGATGGTAATCCGCGGTTCGTGACAAGACTCTTACGTAAGCGTGTGACATTACATACAACGCGGGTCCCCGCCCCCCACTGCAGGTAGCATTGGCGGCAACGACCGGGGCGACCAGACAGCGCGAGGTTCCGTGCAACGCTTCGGTACCGAGCGTCATAGGGGGCATCCCGGGGCAAGGGCCCGAGTTGGAGGCAACATGAACCGTAGGCGCAACCTCACGAAGCTCGCACTCTACGCAACCATCTCCCTACTTCCCCTTCTGGGCGGCGGCGCGCTGGCGCAGACTCTGACGCTGGCCATGAGCGCGCAGCCGGACACCCTGGACCCCCAGGTCACCGCCGCGACGGCAGCGTTCCAGGTGAGCAAGTCCATCTACGACACGCTCCTCGAGGTCGACCGGGATGGCAACCTCGTGCCGGCGCTGGCCACCTCCTACGAGGTCAGCGATGACGGCCTCACGTACACCTTCCAGCTGGCCGAGGCCACCTTCCACGACGGCACCACCTTCGGGCCCGACGACGTGGTGGCCACGCTCGACCGCATCCGCGCGGAGGAGACCGCCTCGCCCAAGGGCAACGAGTTCGCGGCCATCGTCTCCGTCGAGCCGCAGGGCGAGAGCGCCGTGAAGCTGACCCTCTCCGAGCCGCAACCGGCCCTGCTCGCCAGCCTCGCTTCCGGCTGGGGCGCCATGCTGCCTAACGAGAAGCTCGCCGAAGGTCACGACTTCGGTAACGCGCCCGTCGGCACGGGCCCGTTCCGCTTCGTCGGCTGGACGCGCGACAATGCCCTCACGCTCGACGCCAACCCCGACTACTACCAGGGCGCCCCGCAGCTGGAGCGCGTGGTCATCCGCTTCGTAACTGACAGCGCCGTGCAGCTGCAGGGTCTGCTCACGGGCGAGTTCGACGTCATAGACACGGTGGCGGCCGCCGACAGGCCCGCCGTGGAATCGAACCCGGGCCTGACGCTGGTGCGTGAGCCTTCGGGCCTGGTGCTGGTAGCCGGCCTGAACACCAGGCGCGACTACCTCTCGGACGCGCGCGTGCGCCGGGCCCTCAACCTGGGTGTGGACACCGCCACGGTCATGGAGGTGGCCTACGCGGGCGGTACGCAGGTGGGCACCTTCATGGAGGCGGGCAGCCCCTGGTACCCCGAGTCGGTGGAGCCCTTCCCCTACGATCCCGAAGCCGCCCGCGCCCTGCTCGAAGAAGCCGGCGTTCCGCAGGGGCTGACCCTGGACCTCGTCCTGCCGCAGCCGTACGAAGAGCACATCGTGGCCGGCCAGGTGGTGCAGGACTACCTGAAGGACCTCGGCATAGACGCGCAGATCCGCATCGTGGAGTGGGGCGTGTGGCTATCCGACACCTACGGCGGCCCCCGCAACTTCGACATCACGGTGGTGGGCCACACGGGCAAGCTCGACCCCTCCGGCCGCCTGACCGGCCTCGGCAACCCGAGCGGGAACTACACGGGCCTCGACGACCCCGAACTCGCCGAGCTCATAGCCACCGCCAACGTCACGCCGGTCCAGGAGGAGCGTGAGGAGCTCTACGAGGAGGCCCTCGTGCGCCTCCACGAGCAGGCGCCGTTCATCTTCTTCGGCACGCCCGACCGCGTGTACGCGCAGCAGACGTCGGTGGAGGGCTTCTGGATGACGCCGCTGCTGGACAGCTTCGACTTCCGCGAAGCCACGATCGACTGACCCCCCGGGCCTAGGAGGAGATAAGGCAGCTTGCCGCGCTACCTGTTGACCCAGAGCGTCTCTTTCGTGGTGACCCTGTGGGCCGTTCTGACCCTCGTCTTCTTCGCGGTGCGGGCGCTGCCGGGCGACGCCGCCACCATCATGGGCGGCCTGGACGCCACGGAGCAGCAGGTGGAGACTCTCCGCGAGCGCGTGGGTCTAACGCGCTCGCTGCCCGCTCAGTACGCCGCCTACTTCGGCGGCCTGCTGCAGGCGGACCTGGGCCACTCGCTGAGGGAACGGCGCCCCGTGACGAACGTGCTGGTAGAACGCCTGCCCGTCACGCTAACGCTGGCGGGCATGGCGTTCGTGCTCTCGCTGCTGATCGGGCTAGCTGCGGGCGTTCTGGCGGGGTTGCGGCCAGGCGGCATGGTGGACAGGGGCACGCTGCTCTTCACCACCGTGGCGCTGGCCATCCCCGAGTTCTGGTTCGGCTTCCTGCTTATCCTGCTCTTCGCCGTGAACCTGGGCTGGTTCCCCGTGCTCGGCCTGCCGCCCGAGGGGCTCACGCTGGCCTCGAGCTGGAACCTGATCCTGCCGGCCCTCACGCTGGCCATCCCGCGCGCGGCCCAGCTGGCACGCCTGACGCGTGCCCGGGTGCTGGAGGAGCGGGGCTCCGATTACGTGCGCACCGCCCGCGGCAAGGGCCTCCTGCCCACCGCGGTTGGCAGACACATCGCCAGCAACGCGCTTCCGGGGGTTCTCCCCCTGCTGGCGCTGGAGCTCGGCGGCCTGCTCACCGGCACCATCGTGGTGGAACAGGTTTTCGGCCTGCCGGGCCTGGGCCAGACCATCCTGGGCGGCATCTCGGCGCGCGACTACCCGGTGGTACAGGGTGTGACCATCCTGGCCGTCACCGTTTACGTACTGGTCAACTGGCTTGCCGACCTCCTGCAGCTGGCCGCCGATCCGCGCCTGAGGACCCCGGCGTGAGGCGCGCCCGCCTGGGACTGCTGCTGCTCCTGCTGGTGGGCGGCTCCGCCTGGCTCTCGGCCTGGCTGTCGCCCTACGACCCCATCGAACCGGATTACCGCAACCGCTACGCCGCGGCCAGCGGGGCGCACCCGCTGGGAACGGACGGGCTGGGGCGCGACGTGCTCTCGCGCGCTCTGGCAGGCGGGCGGGTGTCGCTCACCATCGCTTTGGCCGCCACCGCGCTGACCGTGGCGCTCGGCGCACTGCTCGGGGTGCTGGCCGCCGGGGCTGGCGGCCTGACCGACACGGTGCTTTCGCGACTCTTCGACGCCCTGCTGGCGTTCCCCGGCTTCCTGCTGATCCTGCTGGCGGTCGCCATCCTGGGTGGCGGGAGCGCCCAGACCGTGCTGGCCATGGGCGTGGCGGGCTCCCCCATCTACTTCCGGCTCTCGCGGTCGTTCACCCGCAGCGAGCTGCGCTCGGAGTACGTGACGGCGGCGCGCGCGCTGGGCGCCAGCCGCACGCGCCAGCTGTGGCGGCACGCGGCGCCCAACTTCCTGGGCAGCCTCGCCGTGCAGGCGGCCAGCACGGCCGCTACGTTCCTCCTGGTGGAGGCGTCGTTGTCGTACCTGGGTCTGGGAGTGCCGCTGCCGACCCCTAGCTGGGGCAACGTGCTACAGGACGCGCGCAGCTACCTCACGCGCCAGCCCTGGGCGGCCGTGGGGCCGGGCATCTTCCTGGCGGCGGCCTCGTTATCGTTCCAGTTCCTGTCCGACGGCTTGCGCGACCTGCTGGATAGCCGCGCCTGACCGCGCTAACGGACAGATAGGTGAACGCTACTCGTGGGTCCGAGGCAGCGACGCTCCGGGTGGATCAGTCCGTGGCCATGGCCTTCATGGCGCTGTCGCGCGACCGCCGGGAGCGCTTGGAGCGCAGGCTGCCGGCCCTGCTCGCGCCCGGTAGGCCCGGCGCCAGGCCGGCCACAAGTTCCGTGAGGCTGTAGCGACCCGCACCGTCGGGCTGGAGGTAGCCCGCCGCCTCCAGCGTCTTGAGCGAGCGGTAGAGTTGGTTCTTCTCCAGTCCGGTGCTCACCTGCAGCTCCGCGAGCCCGAACTTGTGGGGCGCGTTGGCGAACTCCAGCAGCACCTCAAGGGTCCGCTGAGCCGATTTGATGACGTACTGGTTAGTGGACATTGCACCCTCCTGAAGTGGCTCCGGCGCGTACCCCTCGAGGTCTTGGGCCGTTCCTCGATCGCCACCATCATCAGTGGCAATCAATATAGGTAAATGGCAATATATCAGATAGGGAGACGCCGGGTGCGGCAGATCTCAGCTCCCGGCCCCGCTCGGCGTGGACCTTTGCCCGCTGTGAAGCGGCGGTAGCATGGCTCAGCGCGGGTGGGCCCCGCCTTGGAACCGCCCATCCGAAAGGGCGGCAACCGCTTCGGGCCTTCCCGCATAGGAGTGATCGATGACGGACGCACGAGACAGGGACCGCGCACCTCTAAGGGGCCTCCCCGGCCTTCCGGAGAGCCCGGTCGTGAACGCGAACATCACGGAGGTGGAGGCCGACACCATCGTCGTGAACCTCTTCCGCGGCGTGACCGCGCCTGGTGGCGCCACGGGCGCCGTGGACGAGGCGCTGGGAGGCGCCATAACCGAACTTATAGCTGGTGGCGACATCTCGGGCAAGCTGGGCGAAGTCGGCGTGCTCTACAGCGGCGGCAAGGTGCGGGCGCGGCGCGTCCTCATCGTCGGGCTCGGAGAGCAGCCCGAGTTCGACATGGAGTCCGCCCGCCGCGCCTCGGCTCACGCCGTGGCGAAAGCGCGCGAACTGGGTGCCAAGGAGATGGCTACCATCGTGCACGGCGCCGGCATAGGGGGCTTCCCCGCCGCCGAGGCGGCCCAGGCCACCCTCGAGGGCGCCCTGCTGGCCAGTTACCGCTTCGGGGGTTGGCGGCAGGGTGCGGAAGAGGGCAACGGCCTGACGCGCATCACGGTGGCCGAGATGGCCGAGGACAAACTGGCCGACGTGCAGGCGGGGGCGAGGGCCGCCCGGGCGGTGGCGCGCGGCGTGGCGCTGGCCCGCGACCTAGTGAACCTGCCCGCCAACGTGGTGGATCCGCAGTACCTGGTTGGAACGGCCGAAGGCATGGCCGACTCCACGGACCTCGAGCTCTTCGTTGGCGACCGCGCCTGGGCGGAAGAAGAGGGCATGGGCGCCTTCCTCGCCGTGGCCCGGGGCAGCCGCAACGAACCCGCCTTCGTGCAACTGGAGCACAACGCAGGCCGCACCGACCTGCCGCTCGTGGCCCTCGTGGGCAAGGGTGTGACGTTCGATACGGGCGGCCTGAGCCTCAAGACCCGCGACGGCATGATCCCCATGAAGAGCGACATGGCGGGCGCCGCCGCCGTGCTCGGCGTCATGCAGGCCGTGGCCGAGCTCGACCTGCCCGTGCGCGTGCTAGCCGTGTGCGCCTGCGTGGAGAACATGCCGGACGGCGCCGCCTACAGGCCGTCCGACGTGCTGGTGGCCGGCAGCGGGCACTCGATCGAGGTGCTGAGCACCGACGCGGAGGGGCGCCTGGCGCTGGCCGAGGCTCTCTGGTACGTGCAGCGCTTCCAGCCCGCCGCCGTGATCGACATCGCCACCCTCACGGGCGCCAGTGTGGTGGCCATCGGTGCCGGCGTGGCGGCCTCGCTCTTCGCCAACGACGCGGCACTGCGCGCCCGGCTCGAGACCGCGGCCAAGGCCACCGACGAGAAGGTGTGGCACATGCCGCTGTTCGACGAGTACCGCAAGACCATCGAGTCCAAGGTGGCGGACCTCAAGAACACCGGCGGCGCTCAGGGAGGGGTGGGCACGTCGGCCGTCTTCCTGGAGCCGTTCACCGATTACCCCTGGGCGCACGTGGACATGGCGGGCATGGCCATGACCGACTCCGTCAAGGAGCGCCCCTACCTCAGCCACGGGGCCACCGGCTACGGCGTCCGGCTCTTCCTGGAGTTCCTCAGGGACTGGGCCTGAGCCGCGGAGGGGTGGGTGCCAGCCTCCCCCGGCTGGGCGCCTGCCCGGGAAGCTCGCCCGGCCGGGGCAAGCAGGGCTACCGCGTTCCGGCCCCGGCGGGACTACATTGGACGTAGATGGTAAGGAGTAGACGATGAGCCAAGAGCAAGAAACTCGCACGGCCACCGCCACCCTGGCGGGCGGCTGCTTCTGGTGCCTGGAGGCGGTCTACGACGAACTCGAGGGCGTCACCGCCGTGAAGAACGGCTACGCAGGGGGGCACACGCCCGACCCGACCTACGAGCAGGTGTGCACCGGCACCACGGGGCACGCCGAGGTCGTGACCCTCACCTACGACCCGGACAGGGTGAGCTACCGCGATCTGCTGCGCGTGTTCTTCACCATCCACGACCCGACCACCAAGGACCGGCAGGGTCATGACGTGGGCACGCAGTACCGCTCCGCCATCTTCTACGAGAACGAGGAGCAGCGCGCCGCGGCGGAAGAGGTGATGCGGGAGGTCGAGCAGCAGAAGCTGTACGACGCGCCCCTCGTGACGGAACTCGAGCCGCTGACGGACCTGTACCCAGCCGAGATCCAGCACGACGATTACTTCGCGCGTAACCCCAACCAGCCTTACTGCGCGGCGGTCATCGCGCCCAAGGTGTCCAAGTTCCGCAAGCAGTACCTGGGCCAGCTGAAGCGCGCGCCCGCGGGCGCCTGACCTGAAGCCGAGCACCAGCCCGCTTCACGACCAGCCGGCCTGGCCCCCGAACCGCGGGGCCAGGCCGGATACTTTCAGGTTCTTGTAAGGTTTCGGTTGCTTGTTGCTTCAGTTGCGCTCGGCGCGGGTGAAGTGGATGAGCTCGTTGTCGAGGTCCACGCCGTCGACCTTCCAGCCGGCCGAGATCCAGGCCAGCGCCTGCGAATGCGACTCGGTGTTGGCCCACCAGGCGCGGTGGTCGCGCGCGGACTTGGGCAGGTCGGCGCCCATCACCGTGCTGATCTCGTCGAAGCTCATCTCGTACTCCTTGCGGTCCTTGGGAAGGCCCGCAAGATGCTTGTGTAGCGGTGCGTAACGGCTGCTGGCGGAGAGCGTGGGCATGGCGCCTCCGGCCGCGCGGCGCCTGCCGCGGCCCGTGCTGCCTTCTTCCACCAACGAACCACCGGTCATCCACGCTCCGACGACGCGGTAGAAGTCGCCTACGCGCTCTTCGGGGATCAGAACCAGAACTTCAGTAAGTGCCATGGGGGAACTCCAATCGAGGTTAGGTGCGCTGCACCTTGCGGCTTGCTAATTCAGTCTAACCCGTAGAATCGCTCACCGTAGGTTCCAAAGGCATAGTACCAGGGGCCCAAGGTACCGCAACGGCATGAAACCGGCCCGTACTTACGCCGTCCATTTCATACACCGATACATCCGGTAGGCTTTCCTCCCGCCCGTCCCCGGCGCCTGCTAGCTTGGGTGCAGCACACTGTCCGTAGCGCACGGAGAAGGAGACCGCGAATGGATCTTGGACTGCAGGGGAAGCGCGCATTGGTGTTAGCAGGCACGAGCGGCTTGGGCCGCGCCACCGCCCAGGCCTTGGCTGATAGCGGCGCCAAGGTGGTGCTGAACGGCAGGGAGGACGAGCGCGCCCGCAGCGTGGCCGAGGAGGTGGCGCGGGCCACCGGCGACCCGGCCGCCTTCGTGAGGGGGCTCGGTGGCGACGTGACCCAGGTAGCCGAGCTCGAGAAGCTCGTGGCAGGCGCCGTGGAAGAGCTGGGCGGGCTGGACCTGCTGCTGATCAACGCCGGCGGCCCCAAGGCCGGCGGCTTCGAGGAACTGACCGACGACGACTGGTTAGCGGCCTTCGAACTCACGCTGATGAGCGTGGTCCGCACCGTAAGGTTGGCCCTGCCGCACCTGCGTGAAGCGGGAGGCGGTGCGGTGGTGGCCATCGGCTCCTCCAGCATCAGGCAAGCCGTGCCGGGCCTCACGCTCTCCAACGTTATCCGTCCCGGCGTCAACGCTCTGATGCGCGAGCTTGCCACCACGCTCGGGCCGGAGGGCGTTCGGTTCAACATGCTCTCGCCGGGCCGCATCGTCACCCCGCGCCTGGACTCCCTCGACGAGAAACGCGCCGCGCAGGAGGACGCCACCATCGAGGAGGTGCGCTCCCGCACGGCGCGGAGCATCCCGCTGAACCGGCTGGGGCGGAGCGAGGAGTTCGGCCGGGTAGCCGCCTTCCTCCTCAGCGACGCCGCCAGCTACCTGACGGGTCAGAGCCTGCTCGTGGACGGCGGCATGATCACCGCCATCTGAGCAGGCTCCTGTCGGCCTAGCCGAACCTTTCATCCCTCGCCTGAGCGGCCGAGGGGTTGCCGCCGGTTTACTGGCCGAGCTGCTGAACGTCGATCTTGCGGGCCTTGGCCTCGGAGGCCTTCGGCAGGGTGAGGGTCAGGAGGCCCTGATCGACGGTGGCCTGGATGCGGTCGGCGTCGACGCCGGCGGGCACGGTGACGATGCGCTGGAACTCGCCGCGCGGGATGCCGCGCACCCAGTAGTTGCGCTCGTCCTCGGCCTCGCCCTCGCTTCTCTCGCCGGGCAGGGTGCCGCGGATGGTGAGCTGGCGGCCCTCGAGCGAGACGTCGAGCTGGTCGGGGCGCATGCCGGGCACGGCCATCACCAGTACCACCTCATCGGACGTTTCGTACAGGTCTATCGGGAAGTTCGCGCGGCCGGAACCCAGGCCACGTTGCTGCGTCATGGTGTGCATGAGCGGCAGCTGCAGCATGCGCTCCATCTGACCGAACATGTCGTCCACATCGAGGTCTCCGAACTCCCAGCGGCGGTTCGGGCGGCTACGGGTGGAAAGATGCTTGAACTGTGTCATGAACTCTCCTCCTTGAGTGGTTGGTATATGCGGGTCCGATCCTTGGCCTGGACGGGGATCCTAAGATCCACCGGGCGGGTCGACCCCATCACTGGTATTTATAAAACCTGAGCCCACTTGTGTCAAGTTCTCTGAGTACAACGCGGCCTAGCTCTTGGTTCGAGAGCCGGCGTTCGCGGGCTGTACCAGCGCTCACCGGCTCGGCTCCAACCTGCCTCTATACGTAGGTGGGCGAACACCCAGGTACGGCGAACCCCTAGGGGAGACGCTCGGTATCACGGAGGTGCAGCATGTCGAACCAGATCCCTCTAGACGCCTCGGCTCAGGCCGACCACGTGGAGAACGGCCTCCACATCGTCGGTCCCGACCTGGCCTTCGTGCGGCTGACGATCGTCAACGCGGTCCTCTACGGCACCCCGGAGGCGGGCGACCGGGGCTGGGTGCTGATCGACGCGGGCATACCCGGCTCCGGCGAGGCCATCACGCAGGCCGCCGCCAAGCGCTTCGGGCACGCGATCCTCCCCAAGGCGATAGTCCTAACGCACGGGCACTTCGACCACGTCGGCGCCCTGGAGAATCTCGCCTCCCGCTGGGAAGTGCCGATCTACGCGCACCCCGCCGAACGCCCCTACCTGGACGGTACTTCCTCGTACCCGGCGCCCGATCCCAGCGTGGGCGGCGGCATGATGGCCCGGGCTGCGAGCCTCTATCCGCGCGGCCCCGTCAACGTCGGTTCCTACCTGCACGACCTGGATCCAACCGGAGAAGTGCAGCCCATGCCGGGCTGGCGGTGGCTGCACACGCCGGGCCACACGCCCGGGCACGTCTCCTTGTGGCGCCCCGCCGACCGCACGCTCATAACCGGCGACGCCTTCATCACCACCAACCAGGAGTCGGCCTACGACGTGATGCGGCAGAAGCCCGAGATGCACGGGCCTCCGCAGTACTACACGCCTGATTGGGAGAGCGCGCGCCGCTCCGTGCAGCAGCTGGCCCAACTGGAGCCGGAGGTGGCGATCACCATGCACGGTCTCGCCTTCCGGGGGCCGGACATGCGCTCGGCGCTGACCGCGCTGGCGCGCGACTTCGACCAGGTGGCGGTTCCGGAGAACGCGCGCTAGGGGGAAGGAGAAGCTAGGAAGGCAGGAGCGGAGTGAAGCTACCTACGAGGATCAGCGCCACGCCGACCGCCGCGAGGGTGGCTAGCGAGCGCGAGACGATCCAGATCCTCCGTCGTCCCAGCAGCCACTCGAACAGGTAATCGTGCCCGCCGTCGTCGCCCAGCCAGCGCGCCAGCATGGTGAGCGGGCACTTGACGCCGAAGCTCAGGTAGGCCACCGTCTCGACCGCCACCGCGATCAGGGCGGCCACCATCCAGGCGTCACGCTGCCCCGTCAGGCCGCAGTACATGAGGTAGAAGGCCGCCACGGCGAAGAGTAATACCGCCAGGCTATGCAGCGCCTTCACGGATATGCGGAAGAACTCGGTGGTGGCCGTCTTCTGGGGGGGTGGGAGCTGCCAGGACGGTCCGGCAGGGGTTACGCCTACACTCCCTGCGCCACCCTGGGCGCCGCTCAGCCGGTTCTTCGAGCCGTTCTCGTTGCTATCGATGATGTCGACTCCTTCGGGTGGCTTACCCCGACCCCTCGTTGCGTCGGCCACCATGATGATAGCAGCGTTGCGGAGGCCTGGCTACGACATCTCTTCCACCCACGCTGTCTAGGCAGGGGCCAAGACGGCATGGCGGCGCCCAACCCTGCATGCAAGAGTGGCCTGGTGGCAAGGAACAGAACAAGGCGCGGACCACCGCCACCGCTGACCACCCGCACGGAGCACGTGGAGGGCATAGAGCTCGAACTCGTGGAGAAGCGCGTCAAGCGCCTGAACCTCCGTGTCTACCCGCCAGACGGCCGGGTACGCCTCACCGTGCCCCGCGGCACCTCACCCTCGGTCATCAGAGACACGGTTGCGGAGCGCGCCGGCTGGATCCGCGCCCACCAGCGCCGGCTACAGGCGCTGCCACAACCCACCGCCACCCTCTACGTCAGCGGCGAGACGCACTTCGTCGACGGCCGGCCGCGGACGTTGCGCCTGGAGCTAGGGTCGCGCCGCGACGTGCAGTTGCACGGCGACGATCTCAGGCTGATGGCCACCCCCGCCTGCGACCGCACCACCCGCGGCGCGCTGCTGGAGGCCTGGTACAGGCGCCGCCTTCAAGAAGCCCTACCTGCCCTGGTCACGGCCTGGACGAGCGCCATGGCGCTACCCACACCGGAGTACCGCGTGAAGCGCATGAAGACGCGCTGGGGCAGCTGCAACCCGCGCGCCAGGCGCATCTGGCTCAACCTGGCGCTCGCGCAGAGGCGGCCGGAACTGCTCGAGTACGTGGTGGTCCACGAGCTTGCCCACCTGCGCGTAGCGGACCACGGCCCCGACTTCAAGGCGCTCATGAGCAGCCACCTGCCCGGCTGGCGCCAACTGGACCGGGAACTGGACGAGTGGCCCATATGGGCCCGTACCCCCGCCGGTTACGACTGAACCCGCTGGGCCCGCTCGGCTCAGGCGCCGCCAAGTAGGCTCCACGCGCGCGACTCCTCACCGAGCGCGCGGCGCGCCGCTGCCCGGCCGGCCACCGCGCCGACCAGGTTGCCGGTGCCGCTGTAACCGCCCACCACCCACACGCCGCCGCGCACCACGGCGGCCACTGGCAGCACCCCTCGCGTGTAGCCGACCGAGGCCGCCCACCTATGCGTGATGCGCGCCTTCAGCCCGAGGTCGTCTCTCAGGAAGCGCTCGAGCCTTTCCTGCACGGCGGCGGAGGGCTCGGCGGCCTCGGTCCATTCGTCGTCCCCGCCGTGATCGCGGAAGCCGCCCAGCGCGATGCGGCCCGCCGGCGTGCGCTGGTAGTACTCGTAGCCGTAGCGCCGGTACACGGGCCTCGTCAGCGCCAGTTCGTCCGTGGGCTCCGTGGCCAGCATCTGCAGCCGCGCGGTGCGAACGGAGCCCGCCAACTCGGGCAGCAACAGGTCGAGGCGTCCGTCCACCGCCACCACGACGGCGCCGCAGCTCACCTGCCCGGCGTCCGTGGCCACCGTGCCGCCCGTCAGGTCGCGCACCCTGCTGTGTTCGAAGAGCCTCGCCCCGCGGCTCACGGCCCGCCTCGCCAGTTCCCGGCTCCGGCTGAGGGGGTTGACGACCGCGTCGTCCGGGAAGAGCAGCCCCGCGCCCTCCGGACCCTCGTACCAGCTGGCCGCCAAGCCGTCGGCCTCCATGCGGCGCAGCTGGACCCGGCAGTCCTCGAGCTCGGCTTCGTCTGCCGCGATGCGCAGCGAACCCGTGCGCCGCACCCCGCCCATGCCGCTGGCGATCTCGCTTTCCCGCGCCTCCTCGGTCAGGCGGTAGAGCGCCGTGGCGCGCTCCGGCCCGAGGGCGGCAGCTGCGTCGTGATGGAACGCCGCCACGCCCGCGAGCAGCAGGCCGCCGTTGCGTCCGGCCGCGCCGCCCGCCACCGGCCCGGCGTCCAGCCCGACGACACTGGCACCCATGTCGAGTAGCTCGTGCACCGCGCTGAGGCCCGAGCCACCGAGTCCCACCACGCATACGTCGGCGGAGGTGGCCCCCTTCAGAGACGCGAGCCCGCGCCAGCCGCCCTCGTCCCACACGGGCACGTTGCCGGGGGCGTCCACGTGGAAGCCGTCGGCCACGTCGTCCTCGCTCATACCAGCTTCCGCTTACGCGGCAGAAGGAACGAGAGCACGAGCACCAGCGCTCCGGTGACGAAGACGCCCATGTACACGACGTGTAGCCCGCTAGCCAGCGCACCCGTCAGCGCCTTGTCTGCCACGACCTCCGCACCCGGCGTCAGCAGCTGCTCGATGCGGGCCAGCGCCTCCGCCCGCTCGCCCGGAGCGCCGGTGGCGCCCGGCAGGTCGTCCACCGCGCGGCTCAGGGCCAGGTTCAGCACTCCGCCCAGCAGCGCCGCCCCCACCGAGTTGCCCAGGATGCGCATGAGCATGTTGGTGGCCGTGGCCGTACCGCGCCTGCGCCACGACACAAGCGTCTGGATGGTGACGATGGTGGTGGTCATCAGGAAGCCCATCCCCAGGCCCACCACGGCGGACGACGCGGCTACCCACCAAGGTCCCCTCTCGGGCGTGAGGAAGAGGTACATGGCACCGCCCAGGAAGGCGCACACGCCGCCCATGCGGCCCGTGAGCGCCGGCCCCAGCGGCACCACCAGGCGGCCGGCGGTGGCGGAAGCCAACGTCCAGCCGAACGACATGGCGGTGAGCGTGAGGCCCGCCACCGTCGGCGAGTAGCCCATGACGCCCTGCACGTAGGTGGGTGAGTACGTGACCAGACCGATCATCAGCATGCCGGCGCCGAAGGTGACGAGGTTGGCCAGCAGGAGCAGACGGTCGCTCCACGTCTCGGAGCTGATCAGCGGCTCCGGCACGCGCATCTGCCGCGCGAAGAAGCGCGAGCCCGTGAACAGCGACACCAGCGCCAGCCCCAGCATGGCCGGCCAGCCCCAGGCCGGCCCCTGGGTGAAGAGGAGCATCATGCTGCCGATGGCCACGAAGAGCAGTCCGGCGCTCACGAGGTCCAGTTGCGCGTGGCGGGTCACCGGCTTCTCGTGCAGGAAGACCCGCAGGCCCACTATGGCCACGATGCCGATGGGCACGTTGAACCAGAAGATCCACGACCAGTGGAACTGCTCCACGAGGAGGCCGCCGAGCAGGGGTCCCACTACCGCAGACACGCCCCAGACGCTCGAGAGGTACGCCTGCACGCGGCCGCGCTCCTGAACCTCGTACAGGTCCCCGGCGAGGGTGGAGACGATGGTCATGGTGCTGCCGGCGCCGAGGCCCTGCAGGAGGCGGAAGACCACGAGCATGGGCATGGAGGTGGCGAAGCCGCAGGCCACCGAGGCGGCCAGGAAGGCGGAGATGCCGATGATGAGGATGTTCTTGCGGCCGTAGAGGTCGGCGAGCCGACCGAAGATGGGAGTGGAGACCGCCTGCGACAGCAGGTAGGCGGCGAACACCCAGGAGTAGTACTCGAAACCGCCGAGGCTGGCCACGATGCTGGGCATGGCCGTGGCCACGATGGTGCCCTCGACCGCGGCCAGGGCGGCCGTGATCATGAGGAACGCCAGCACGTAACCGCGCCTGGTGACGGGGCCGTTCTGGGTCTCCCCTACTGCCGTGGCCGCCGTCTCAGCGGCGTCTGTGCCTGGTGGGGCCATCGGCGCCGATGATACCCGCGGCGCTCGTGGCTAGGCTGGCTGCAGATCCAGCAGCACGAGTTCGGGTGGGCAGAAGAGCCTGAACGGCAGCATGCTCACCCCGAGCCCGCGCGAGACGAAGGCGGGCATGGGCGCGTCGACCCAGCCTTCCGCGAAGCGGTCCCCGTACTCGGATGAGGTCACCAGGGGCCCCACGAACGGCAAGCGGATCTGCCCGCCGTGCGTGTGCCCAGCCAGCAGCAGGTCTATGCCACCCGGCATCTGCGGGATGGCGTCCGGGTTATGGCTCACCATGATGCGGGCGGGCGCCTGCCCGGCGCCGCTTTCCCTGGCCCCCGCCAACGCGCGCTCCGCGTCGGGATGGCCGGTGCGCCAGTCGTCCAGGCCGGCCAGGTAGAGGTCCTCCCTCACCTGCACGCCCTGGTTCCGCAGCAGGGTCACGCCCGCCGCTGCCAGGGCGTCCTCCAGGGGCGCCAGGTGGCGGTACTTGGTGCGGTCGTGGTTGCCGAGCACCGCGTAGACGCCCAGCGGGCTCTCGAGCAGGGGCAGCAGCTCCACGACCTCGCGCAGGTCGCCCCCGTACATCTGATCCACCAGGTCGCCGCCGAACACCACGAGGTCGGGCTGCGCCGCCACCGTGGCCTCCACCCACTCGGTCAGCTGCTGGCGCCCCATGTACGGGCCCAGGTGCAGGTCGGTGAGGAACGCCACGCGCACGCTCTCCTCCAGGCCGCGCACGGACCGCCGGTAGCGGGGCTGCTCGAACGAGTAAGCCGCGCGCGCCGCGCCCAGCCCCAGGAGGAGCGGGGCTGATCCCACGGCTAGTTTGAGGAACGTGCGGCGATCCATCCATGCCCTCCGGAGCAGCGCGGTCCGAACCCGCCAACTCGGCGCAGGAGGGGTCGGACCGGTGCCCGGGAGAGTATCCCACACCGCCGGCCCGGCGATATACGGCTCCACACACGGAGCGCACGTGTGGCTTACCGCACCTCCCTTGGCCCGTGCGGCCCGGCATCCGTGGAGCCCCCCGCGGCCCGGCGGTGCCGTGCCTTGCCCTCCCGCACCGCCCCGCGTAGTTGAATGTACGGGGCGCGCCGGCTGGACGCAGCGACCACCGGACGCGCTGGCAACCGCCAACTAGCTCACGCGACCCGAACTACAAGGAACCCGGATGACCTTCCTCGAGATACTAAGCACCGCCATAGGCAACACCTTCCGAAGCCGCCTGCGCACTGCACTCACGGTCCTCGCCATCTTCGTGGGGGCGTTCACCCTGACCCTCACCAACGGGCTCGGCGTGGGCATCAAGAGCTACATCGACTCGCAGGTAGCCGGACTGGGCGGCGAGGACCTGATGTCCGTGGCCAAGGCCTCCACGCTGGAGGCCACCGGCTTCAGCACCGACGAGGGCCCCCGCAAGTACGACCCGGAAGCTTCCTTCTTCACGGTCGGTTCCGGTATGCAGTTCGAGGCGATAACCAACGACGACCTAGAACTGTTGCGCCAGCTGGACGGCGTGGTCAGCGTGGAACCCGTGCGGGTGGTGGCGCCCGACTACGTGGCTCACGGCGACGGCGAGAAGTACGAGATCCTGCTGTCGCCCGCCCCCAGCAGCATCGAGGTGGACCTGGCGGCCGGCAGGGGCGTGTCGGGCGAGGGCACGGTGACCCTCGAGGGTCACGACGAACCCGTGGGTCAGATCGTGATGCCCGTCAGCTACGTCGAACCGCTCGGCTTCGCCTCCGCCGAGGACGCGGTGGGCGCCGTGCTCACGGTGGCCCTCTCCGACCCGTTCGGCAACCAGCGGGAGGTGAGCGCGTACGTCACCGGCGTCATGCGCCAGGGGCTGTTCGGTGAGGCGTTCGTGGCGTCGAGCGCCCTCCGTGAAGAGATGTTCGCCGCCCAGACCCGCGGGCTGCCCGCCTTCGTGTCCAACGTGTTCCAGAGCGCCGTCATGGAGCTCGAGCCCGGCAGCAGCGCGGAACGCAAGGAGGCCATCAAGGCCGAGCTGAAGGAGCACGGCCTGGCGGGCATCACCCTGGAGGATCAGCTCGGCGCCATAGACGCGGTCATCACGGGACTCGTGTGGGTGCTCAACGGGTTCGCCATCATCGCGCTCATCGCCGCCGGCTTCGGCATCATCAACACGCTCCTGATGTCGGTGCAGGAGCGCACCCGCGAGATCGGCCTGATGAAGGCCATGGGCATGGGCGCCGGCCGCATCTTCGCGCTCTTCTCCGCGGAGGCGGTCTTCATCGGCTTCCTGGGCAGCGCGCTGGGCGCGGTCCTCGGCATCGTCACGGGCACCGTGATATCCGACATCCTGGCGGACGGCATCCTGAGCGACTTGGACGGTCTGCGGGTGTTGGCCTTCGACCCGGTGCAGGTACTCCTCGTGACGCTGCTGGTGATGTTCCTGGCCTTCGTGGCGGGTACGCTGCCGGCCGCCAAGGCAGCCCGGCAGGACCCGATCGACGCGCTGCGGTACGAGTAGGGGCGCTGCGGACTAGCTGAAGGCCGGCGCGCCGCGACGAGAACGGAGCCGGCGCCGATCACTGCGTGTGGTCGGCGCCGGCTCTCCTAACGATGAAGCGGATGGTGCTGCGCTATCAGTTGGGCGCGGTGATGTAGAACGTGCGCATGAACTCGAACTCGCCGTGGGCGTTGGAGCCGTGGAAGGTGAACTCGCCCCACCAGGTGGCGTTGCCGCTGATGGTCGCTCCGGTGACCGGATCCATAGTGGCTTCCATGTGGGCCAGCGCGACGGCGTGCGGCAGCAACTGAACCTGGCCCTCTTCGGCCGCGGAGGGCACGCCGTAACCGGCGCGTGCACCTTCGGAGAACATGGTGCAGCCGGCCACGGGGTCAGGCTCGGTGCAGGTGAAGCCCGCGGGCACCACGATGCTCAGGCTGTTGGGGTCCGAGACCCATGACTCGACGAGGATGCCGTTGCTATCGAAGAAATCGGCATGCACCCTGTCGATGACGGCTTGCGGCTCGCCCGGAGCGTTGCGGAACACGAGTGAACGGGCCTCTACGGTGAGGGTTCCGCCCGACACCTCGTAACCGAGGTTACCCACCGGGTCCAGACGCACGGTCATCCCGCCGTTCCCTGGGTCGGAGCAGGCGGCCAGAAGCGCGACCAGTACCGTCGCCGCTACCACCTGCAAAGTAAGACGCTTCATCCAGGCTCCTCCTTCATGAATCACGCAGAATGATAGAACGCCCCTGCCACTCCCGCTCGTAAGAAACTACTCAGGTTGGAACACCGTACCCTACGGGCGTTCGGGCTATGTGGGGGTACCTTGAGGGAACGAGAGAAGCGCTTAGTGCGCTTCGCCTAGCCAGGAAGGAGCCGGCAGCATGCGCAACCCAGACGATCTGAAGCAGCGGCTATCACCGCTCGCGTGGCACGTAACGCAGGAGGCGGGTACGGAGAGACCGTTCACCGGCGAGTTCTGGGATCACTTCGCCCCGGGCAGCTACGACTGCGTGGTGTGCGGCGTGGAGCTGTTCCAGTCCACCGACAAGTTCCACTCGGACTGCGGCTGGCCCAGCTTCTCCGAAGTGGCCGAGCAGGGCAAGATCACCACGCACGAGGACACGAGCTTCGGCATGCGCCGCACGGAGGTGCGCTGCGCCAGCTGCGGAGCCCACCTGGGCCACGTCTTCCCGGACGGTCCGGGGCCCAAGGGCCTCCGCTACTGCATCAACTCCGCTGCGCTGAAGTTCGAGGAGTGAACGCCCGCCCGTAGGCGTGCTCCACCCCTTCCGTACCGTCACCGACCACCGAACGGGCGTTCCTTGCGACGGATGCACCGTGAAAAGGATGAGAGGGGTGCTACCTTTCAGGTGCTTCGAGGTGGCTCGGGCACGTTAGCGTGCCAACCGGCAGCGCGCGACCGAGCACACCGGGGACCGGCACCGGACGAACTGTCCTAACCAGCAGCCGGGCGAAGCAGAAGGAGCTTGAGCATGAGCATTCTGCTATGGATCGTTCTTGGTGCTCTGGCCGGGTGGATCGCTGGCGCGATCATGGGCACGAGCAAAGGCCTCCTCACCAACATCATCGTGGGGATCATCGGCGCAGTCCTCGGCGGCTGGCTGTTCAACCAGTTCGGCACCGCGGGCGTCACGGGCTTCAACGTCTATAGCCTGTTGGTAGCCGTGGTGGGAGCCATAATCCTACTGGTCATAGTTAGGGCGTTCCGAAGAGCCTAGTACTCGCCACCCCATGCCCCACCAGGTCAGCGCGACTGTTTCCGCTAGACTTTAGCGGTGACAGATCCTACGAACATGCTGCTTCGCAACCGCGCGTGGGCCGCGCAGATGGTGGAAGCAGACCCCGAATACTTCCGGCGCCTGGTCAACCAACAGGCGCCGCGTATCTTGTGGGTGGGTTGCTCCGATTCGCGGGTACCCGCCAACGTCATCGCTGGCCTCGACCCGGGTGAGGTCTTCGTTCACCGCAACATCGCCAACGTGGTGCCGCATACGGACCTCAACGTGCTGAGCGTCCTCGAGTTCGCCGTCAACGTCCTCAAGGTAGAGCACGTCATCGTGTGCGGCCATTACCGCTGCGGTGGAGTGGCCGCCGCCCTCGACGGTCAACGCCACGGCCTGATCGACAACTGGCTGCTGCACATCAAGGACGTCGCCGTGAGGCACGCCTCCACCCTGGACGGGCTCCCGGAGGACCAACGGAGGGCGCGGCTGGCGGAGCTCAACACCATCGAACAGGCCAGCAACGTCTGCTACACGAACGTGGTGCAGGAGGCGTGGGCGGCGGGGCAGCCCCTGACCGTCAGAGCGTGGATCTACGACGTGGAGGACGGCCTTCTGCGGGACCTGAGGTTCGGGGTGAACGGCCCGCAGGACATCGCCCCCGCGTACCGCATCTCGCTCGAGACCGAGGCCGCGGCGGACTGACCCTTCTCGGCTGGCATGCCGCCGCCGAGACCGGCCATCACGAGAAGATTGCATGGAATGACTGCTAGTCGAGGGGCTGTAGCCCCGCCTCGATCTGCGCCCGGTAGGACTCCAGGAACGGGGGCAGCACGGTCTTCTCGCCCAGGGTGGCAGGATCCTCGTCCACCGCGAAGCCGGGGCCGTCCGTGGCTATCTCGAACAGCACGCCGCCGGGCTCTCTGAAGTAGATGCTGCGGAACCAGTAGCGGTCCACCCAGCCGCTGTTGGGGATGCGCAGGGCAGTCAGCAGGTCGAGCCACCGCCGGTGCTCCTCGTCGTCGGCCGAGCGGAACGCCACGTGGTGCACGCCTCCCGCCCCTGGGTGCGCCACGGGCAGGTCGGGGCGCACCGCCACGTGCAGCTCCGCCTGCGGACCCGGGCCGCCCATGTCGTACACGTGCACCGCATGGTCCGGCGCCTCCGGGTCCGGGTACTCCCGCACCCGCTGCATGTTGGTCACGCCGGTCAGGACGGCGTCGGTTGGTTCCAGCTCGGGGATCGTCATGGTCACGGGTCCTAGCCCCCTGAGCTGATGCTGCTCGGGTACCGGGCCGTCCTCCCACGGCACGGGCGGATCGCCCTGGCCGCCGTCGTCCACCAGCGCCAGGCGCTGCCCCTCGGGATCCTCGAAGTGCAGCTGCATGCGCCCGTCCACCATCACTATGTCGGTCGGCTGCAGGCCGTGGTCCTGCAGGCGTCCGCGCCAGTACTCCAGGGCCGGCTCGCCAGCCACCCTGAAGCCTGTGCGGGTGACGGTGCGGCTGCCGCGGCGCTCGCGCGGCACCCGCCAGTCGAAGAACGTTATGTCCGTGCCCGGGCTGCCCACGGCGTCCGCGTAGAAGAGGTGGTAGGCGCTGGTGTCGTCCTGGTTCACGGAGCGCTTGACCAGCCGCAGGCCCAGCACCTCCGTGTAGAACAGCTTGTTCTCGCGGATCTGCGAGGAGACGGCGGTCAGGTGATGGAAGCCGCGGAAGGTCAGGGGGACCGGGCCTCCCCCCTGCGCGTCGCTACTCCCTCGGCCGTCGGTTCCTGGGTCGATTGGCGTCATGGTGATCCTTCCTGATAGGTGTGCGCGTTGAAGCCGGGCATGGCGGTCTGGACCCCATAATCATCGGTGAAAGCCGCGTCTCGGTTGGTGATGGACGGCTCGTCGAATCGGCATCCGCCTAGAGCGACCGGCGTGCCCGTGGCCGCTGGGAAGCGGCACTGGAGCAGCGTGAGAGGGGGTACTTGACAAACCGGGGAACCATTGTCTAAGCTTTGTCTAACCTTAGAACAAGGTTGTAACACCTGCTCGGAAGGAGCCAATCATGGGAACACTCAAGACCGTATCTCTGCTGCTGGTGATAGTAGGCGCGCTCAACTGGCTGCTGGTGGGCCTCTTCGGCTTCGACCTCGTGGCCGCCATTACCGGCAACAGCTTCGGCGAGAAGAACGCCATTTCCAGCATCATCTACGTCCTCGTCGGCATCGCCGGGGTGATACTCATCCCTTCACTCTTCGCTCCCGCCGACCGCACGGCCGTCACCTCACGCCACAACGTGTAGGCACACAACCCAACTGACCTGAACGTAGAGCGGGCGGTGCAAGTTGCACCGCCCGCTCTACGTTTCACTCAGGAGAGGCGAGAGATCAGGGCGCGGCCCTGCCACGCGAAAGCAGTGCCTCCAGCTCGGGCACGACCTTGCGCAGATCGTTACCCAGGAACACGCCCCCGATGTCCGCAGCCCGCTCGGGCGTCCCCGCCAGCGCGGCGCCGCCCAGAAGCAGCAGGGCGGGCATGCCACGTAGCTGGGCGCGCGCTTCCCGCAGGCGACCGAGAGACGCCGGCGAGTTGGCGGAGAGCAGAACCGCATCGAAGCCCCCGCTCTGCACGAGCTGCACCAGGTCAGCCACGGGCGTGTCCGCTCCCAGGTAGACCACATGGAAGCCGGCCCGCTTCAGCAGAGTGGCTAGCATAAGGGCGCCCATCTCGTGCTGTTCGCCGGGAGCGCAGGCCACCACCACCTTGTAGCTGCGCCCCACCCCTGGCATCATCCGCAGGAGACCGCGCACGCGGCCCTGCAGGAAGTTACTGGCGAAGTGCTCCGTGGCTACACTCACCTCTCCCGCGTGCCACAGGTCGCCTATGCGCACGAGGGTCGGCGCTATCACGTCCAACATCACCGCGTCGACTGGGTAGAGGGCCACGGCCTCGGCCCACACGCCCTCGGCTTCCTGCGCGTTCAGGCGCATGAGCGCATCTGACAGCTCGAGCGCAAGCGCCCCGGCAGAACGCACCGTCGCGCTGACGGCGCGAGCCTCCTGCGCCATGACGGCGGCGCGCGATGGCGCCACACCGTCGGCCACGAGGTCGCGCATGCGGACGATGGCCTCGACGTCGCGCTCGCTGTAGTAGCGGTAGCCGCTCTCGGACCGTTCGGGGTCGGGGAAGCCGTAACGCCTCTCCCACTGCCGCAGGGAGGTAGCAGGCACACCGGTGCGCTCCTCCACCTCGCGCACAGTGAACTTTCCGGTCGTGTCGTGCGGTGCATTGCTCAAACCTTGTTCACTCCTCGTCAGGCAGTTATAGCACGTCGGATGCCGCCGCAGGCGCTACGGGACAGCAGCATGAGCCCGCCCGCGACATCCCCGCTTGCACGACCTGTTCAGTTGTGTATAGTGTTTGTAGCAGCTTTGATGAACACTCTGTCCTAGCTGCGACTTGCGACCGAGAGGTGACACATGAAGAAGTATCCGATCCTCCTGCTTACCGCCCTGGCCTCCCTGGCGCTCTGGGGCTCCGCCCAGAACGCCACCCCCACAACCGTGGTGGAGCTGGCTTCCAGCGCACCCGAGTTCAGCACCCTGGTCACGGCCGTCGACCGCGCCGGCCTCGTGGAGACCCTCTCCTCGGAGGGCCCTTTCACCGTGTTCGCCCCTACCGACGCCGCCTTCGCCGCCGCGCTCCAGTCGCTCGGCCTTAGCGCCGAGGAGCTCCTGGCTAGCGAGACGCTCCCGGCGATCCTCACCTACCATGTGGTCCCCAGCGCGGTCCTGGCCGAAGAGGTACTGGCCGCGGTCGAGGCTGGCGGCGGCGAGTTCCGCGTGGCCACCGTAAACGGCGCCGAACTCGTGATCACGGTAGTAGACGGCGCGGTGACGATCAACGGCACCGCCACCGTCACGGCCGCGGACCTCTTGGCGGGTAACGGCGTGGTGCACGTCATAGATGCCGTGCTGCTGCCACCCACCGAGTAACGCCTGGCAAGCAACAACCGCAGCGATAGCCCAAGGAACAACGAGGACGACTCTGAGCCGGCGCCCCTTCAGATGGAGGGCGCCGGCTCAGTCCTCGGGAGCGTCCCCTCTACGCTCCGCAGCGGCCGCGTCCAGACCTAGGAAAGCACGCCTGGCCGCCTCGTCGCTGGGCCCCTCCGGCCCTAGGCCCACCACGTCCGGCA
>CAZPWN010000017.1:0-25119 GCA_964590475.1 uncultured bacterium
TGCTCATCCCCATGAGCTTCTTCGAGCGCGAGGCGCAGCACGTGGAGGGCTTCGCGCCCGAGCTGGCCGTGGTCACGCACGCGGGCGGCAAGGAGCTCGAGGAGCCCCTGGCCATCCGCCCCACCTCCGAGACCATCATCGGCGAGGCGTACAGCCGCTGGGTGCAGAGCTACCGCGACCTGCCGCTGCTGTACAACCAGTGGGTCAACGTCCTGCGCTGGGAGATGCGTACCCGGCCGTTCCTGCGCACCACCGAGTTCCTCTGGCAGGAGGGGCACACGGCGCACGCCACCGCCGAGGAGGCGCTGGCCGAGACGAACCTCATGCTCGACATCTACGCGGAGTTCGCCGAGGAGTTCGGCGCCGTGCCGGTGATAAAGGGCGAGAAGACCGAGGGCGAGCGCTTCGCCGGCGCCCTGATGACCCTCACCATCGAGGCCATGATGCGCGACGGCAAGGCGCTGCAGTCGGGCACCACCCACTACATGGGCGAGAACTTCGCGCGCGCCTTCGACATCACCTTCAACGACGTCAACAACGAGCAGGCGTACGCCCACACCACCTCGTGGGGCCTCTCCACCCGCTTCATCGGCGCCATCATCATGACGCACGGCGACGACAAGGGCCTCATCATGCCGCCCAGGCTGGCGCCCACCCAGCTGGTGGTAGTGCCCATCTACCGCGCCAACGACGAGGCGGCCAAGGCCGGCGTCATGGGTGAGGTGGAGCGCCTGGCGAGCGCCCTGCGGGAGAAGGGCGTGCGCGTGAAGGTGGACGACCGCGAGGGGCTGAGCCCGGGCCGGAAGTTCAACGAGTGGGAGCAGAAAGGCGTGCCGCTGCGCGTGGAGCTCGGCCCCAAGGACCTGGAGCAGGGCGCGGCGCTGCTGGCCGACCGGCTCACTGGCGAGAAGGTGCCCGTGCCGCTGGCGGAGATCGCCGAGCGCGTGCCGGCCGCTCTGGAGGCGTTCCACACGGCGCTCTTCCAGCGCGCCGCGGATTTCCGCACGGAGCACACCTTCGAGGCCAACGACTACGACGAGTTCCAGCGGTACGTGGAGCGCGGCTTCGTGTACGCCTCCCACTGCAGCCGGGCCGAGTGCGAGAACCAGATCCAGGAGGAGACCAAGGCCACCGCGCGCTGCATCCCGCTGGAGGGACCCAGCGCGGAGGGCACCACCTGCGTGAAGTGCGGCGAGCCGAGCGGTTACCCCCGCAAGGTCATCTTCGCCAAGGCGTACTGACGGTCAGGCCCAGGCAGAGTGGATGAACAGCCCCGTGGATAGCAGCAGCAAACCCGCCAAGGACGAGGCGCACGACCCGCAGAAGGCGTTCCAGCGCCGCGTTCAGCGGGCGCAGGTGGAGATCCTGCGCATGGTGCTGCCCACCGGGGTGAAGGTGAGCTTCGGGGAGGGGCGCCGCGCGGCGGACATCGCCATGGTGCTCCTCTCCGGCGAGCGCTCCAAGGTCCTCTCCCTGCCCGCGCGCTTGGAGGACGAGCTCGAGCTGCACGTGCACGTGGTGCGCAGCACCTTCGCGGGCAGCCAGTTCGAGCTGCTGCTGGTGTTCACCGAACCGCTGGAGGGCCAGACCTTCCGCAGCCCCGAGCGGCGCGCCGCCCTGCGGCAGCAGCTGGAGTACCTGGAGCGCCAGAGCGCCGAGGACGCCCCGCCGCTGGATACGGGCGAGGAGCGCTAGCCGGCGCTTAGCAGCGCTGGGCGGGCCGCTCAGCGGCAGAGAGCGCTGGCGCAGATGGTGAGGTGCGCGTAGTCGCGGTCCTCCTGCACCACGAGTTTCAGATACAGCCGGCCGTTCGGATCCAGGTAGTAGCCCGTGTTCGCGCCGCCGCGCAGCGAGCTCAGGGAGCCGTAGGCGGGTAGGCGGTTCCTCTCGTCGATCCACCAGTCCCGGTAGATGCTGGGCGCCTGGCCCGCGTAGGGCACGCTCACCAGCATGCTGTGGCCCGGACCGACCGAAGCCAGCTCCAGGGTGAACCGGTTGGGCGTGTAACCGGCGTGCTGGTAGTGGTACTCGTGGCCCACCGGCACCAGCGCGCGGAAGTGGACGTTGGGCACGTTCGCCCCGCCGTGCGGGGTACCGAACATGGTGTGACTCGGGCTGCCGCTCACGGACCCGCGGCTCAGCACCACGGGCGCCAGCGGGGCGCTAGTGCCGCTTCCGTTGCGCAGGGTCAGCGAGGCGTACCGCTGGTCGCACACGTTGGCGTTCCACTCACCCGTGTAGGTGCAGCCCGGCAGCTCGAGCAGGGGGTTGTTCACCGTCACGGCCCGACCAGGCGTGCCCGTCACGGAGCCGTCCAGGTCCATGAACAGGCCGCTGGCGTAGCCGTCGTTGCCGGAGTCCTCGTCCTTGGCCCTCGCCTCGCGCTCCTTCAAGGGCAGATCGGCGAACATCACCCGCACGGTGTCGGGCGCGAAGGTCAGCCCTTGCGCGTAGCTAAGGGGGCTGAGGGAGAAGCTCGTGTAGTCGAGCATGCTAAGGGCGCCCGCGCGCCGCTCGCCGTACGCTTCGAACCCCTCGAAGTACGAGTCCTTCACGTAGACGGCGCCGTCGTAGAACTGGAAGCCGCGCGGCGCGAACTCAGGGTGCCAGGGGCGCGGGAGGGGCCGTCCGTCCTCCGTGGGTTCCCACGGTTCGGCGGTGCCCACGTTGGCGCTGCGGCCGACCACCACGCTGCTGACTAGACCCGAGCTGCTGGAGGCGAAGGTGGCGCCCACGGCGTTGTCCACCAGCAGGGCGCCCACCAGCTCGGTGTGGTCGCCGCGGAACCAGGCGGCCTCACCGCGGTGCTTGTACGCCACGTAGTTCTCGAACCGGGCGGTAACGGGCTCGGAGTCCTGGTCGGCGGGGTTCAGGCGCGGCCGGTAGGCGGCCGTCTCCGCCCGCAGCGTCGTGGCGGCCGGCCCGCGGTCCACGTGCAGGCCGTCGTTCTGGTTGGAATGGGCCAGGTTGCCCTCGAAGCGGCCCAGCGGGGTGCGGCGCGGCCACACGTCGGCGCCGCCGAAGACGTCGTACGACGGCCCCGTGGGGTGCTCCGGCAGCGAGTACCAGAAGCCGCTGCCCGCCGAGTGCGCCGCCACGTTGCCCACCAGCACGTTGTCGGGGTTGGTGATCCAGAAGATGGAGGGGCCCATGTGGCCGCCGTCCGTCGGCAGGATGCGGTACTCGGGTGCGGGCTCGCGGGCCATCATGCCGAAGTTGCCCTTCAGCACGTTGCGCGTCTCCGCGCCGTCCTCCAGGAAGTAGCAGTGTCCGTACGTGTTGTAGGCGGCGTTGCCCTCGAGGAGCACGCCCGAGGAGCCGTGGATGGTGATGCAGCGGTTGTAGAGGTGGTGCAGGCTCGAGTTGCGCACGAAGCTGCCCTGGGCGGCGGCGCCTTGCAGGTGGAAGTGCACGGGGTAGCGCATGACCACGCCGGACTGGCCCATGTCGGTCAGCTCCACGGAGTCGAGCCGCACGCGGCTCTCGCCGAGCGCCTTGATGTGGGCGCCGTAGCGGTGTGCCGGGCTCCCTGGCACGGCGGTGGCGGTAAGCCCGCGGACGGTGACGTTGCGGGTGAGGCGCATGACCTCCGCGCGCGACTCCAGCACGGTGGTGGGGAAGCCGGATGCGCCGAACCTCTGCGCCTCGCCGAAGCGGGCGTACTCGAGCGGCTGACCGAAGCTGAGGGTATCGCCGCTCACCTGCGTGAGGGTGCGCACCTCTATGCGGCGGTCCATGTCCTCGCCGCTGGTGTTGCTGTAGAAGTCGGTGGAGGCGATGGCGATCTGGTCGCCGGGACGCCAGCCGCTGGCGTCGTCCACCACGATGCTGGTGTCGCCCGCCCGCGCGTGCGCGGCGAGGCGCGTCCAGGCCGGGCCCGTGTCGTCGCCGTAGATCTCGAGCGTGCCGTGCACGAGCCCGATGTAGTTGTGGCCGAAGCAGTCCGACCCGTGGCCCGGCTCCTCGGCCCCGACGGTGATGAGCGCGCGCTGCCGGAAGGGCTCGGCCGAGGAGCCCACGTAGAGGCCGCCGCGGATCTCGATGTCGGCCGCCGCGAGCTCCAGGTCCTGCCGGTCGAACACCAGGGAGCCGGCCACGAGCAGCGAGCCCAGGGCGGGGGTGGAGGCGTCCAGCAGCACCACCTCGCCCGGCTCGATGATCACGTCGTCGCCTGCGGCCGGCAGCGTGCCGCCGGGCCAGCGTGAGGCGTCCGACCAGGCGCGGGTGGGGGTGGGCGGCGCCGGACTGGGGCTCGGGTTCTCCACCGCCGCCGTGTCCACGCCGGAGAGGCCCAGGGAGGAGCCGTGGCCCATGACGAGCGCGAAGCACGAAGCGTGCACGAGATCGTGATCCTGACCGTGGGTGGTCGGGCTGCCGCAGGCGGCCAGGGTCAGGAGCGCCGCCAGCAGTAGCGCCCCGAGGCGGGGCGCGCTGAGCGTACGGCGGTAGCACCGTGGGGCGGCCGTTCCGGGCTCGCCGGGCTTGGTTCTGGTGGTGGGCTGCAGGGAAGGGCCGTGCTGGTCGGCAGGGCGCGGGGCAGCGGGACGGAAGGGATCGGATCGCCGCATGGAGCCCAAGCCTATGCACGCTTCATGGGCGGAACATGTGAAACGTTAGATGTTTCTCACATGGTCGTTCCAGGGGGCCTTCTTCAGGCCAACTCGATCACGGTGGCTTCGCCCTGGCCCACCCCCACGCAGAGGGTGGCGAGACCGTAGCGCATGGCCTCGCCCAGCTCGCGCCGGCGGTGCATCTCGTATAGCAGGGTGGTGAGGATGCGCGCGCCGGAGCAGCCCAGCGGATGCCCGAGGGCGATGGCGCCGCCGTTGACGTTGGTGATCTCCTCGCTCAGGCCCAACTCGCGCAGCACGGCCAGCGCCTGCACCGCGAAGGCCTCGTTGAGCTCCACTAAGTCGAGCGCGTCCTTGTCGATGCCCGCCCGCTTGAGCGCCTTACGGGTGGCGTCCACGGGGCCCAGGCCCATGACGCGGGGGTTCACGCCGCTGGCGCCGGAGGAGCGCCAGTAGGCCAGAGGCGTGAGGCCCAGCTCCTCGGCCTTGGCGCGGCTCATGAGCACCAGCGCGGCGGCGCCGTCGTTCAGACCGCTCGAGTTGCCGGCGGTGACGCTGCCGCCCTGGCGGAACGCCGGGCGCAGACCGGCCAGCGACTCCATGTCGGTGCCCAGCTCCAGGCCCTCGTCGGTCTCGCGGTAGCGGGGGTGCTCGTCGCGCGTTACGTAGGTGGGTGGACCGCGCCGCCGCGGTATCTCCACCGGCACGATCTCCGCGTCGAAGTGCCCGGCGTTCATGGCGGCCACGGCCCGCGACTGGCTCTGCAGGGCGAAGCGGTCCTGCTCCTCGCGGGTTATGCCGCCCTCGTACGCCTCGTAGATGTTCTCGGCCGTCTCGCCCATGGCCTCCAGGGGGAAGAGCTCCGCCAGCTTCGGGTTGGGGAAGCGCCAGCCGAGCGTGGTGTCGTACGCCGTGCGGTTGCCGGGCGGGCCGAAGGCCTTCTCGTTCTTGGCCATGGCGTAGGGCGCGCGCGTCATGCTCTCCACCCCGCCCGCCACGTAGACGTCGCCCTCGCCGGCGCGGATGGCGCGGGCGGCCAGGTTGACGGCGTTGAGGCCGCTGGCGCAGAGGCGGTTGACGGTCACGGCCGCCACGCTCTCCGGCAGGCCGGCCAGGAGAGTGGCCATGCGGGCCACGTTGCGGTTGTCCTCGCCCGCCTGGTTGGCGCAGCCGAAGTAGACCTCCTCGATCTGGTCCGGCTCCACGCCGGCGCGCGCCACCGCCTCGCGGATGGCCACGGCCCCCAGGTCGTCCGGGCGGACCTCCGCCAGCGCGCCGCCCAGGCGGCCTATGGGTGTGCGCACGGCGCTCACTATCACCACTTCGGGGCCCGCTCCCGCGGCCCCGCTGCCGATCTGCGGCTTCTCCTGACCTACCATCTCACTCCAGGCGGATGCTTCAGCCACGGTCGTTAGCCTCCTCGGACCTACTGTTCGGTCCTGCGTTCATATCTACGTTCTCGTTCAGGTACTCGGTAAGGAGCGCCGCGAAGCGCTCGGGCGCGTCCACCATGGGCAGGTGGCCGGCGTCGTCGATTATCTCGAGCCTGCCGTTCGGCAGCGCGCGGGCCAGCTCGGTGACCACCGGCGGCGGGGTGGAGAGGTCCTCGCTGCCGCCCACCACCAGCGTGGGCAGGCGCAGCTCGGGCAACCGCTGCCGCAGGTCCTCGGCCCCGAGCGCGGCGCTCACGCCGGCGTAGCCTGCCGCACTGGTGCGGGCGATCATGTTGGTGAAGCCGTCCACCAGTGGGGCGTTGGCGTGCCGGAACTCCTCGGGGAACCAGCGCAGCAGGGTGCTGTCCGCCACCGCTGCCACGCCCTGCTCGGTCACCGTCTCCATGCGGGCGCGCCACACGTCCTCGTCGCCGATCTTGGCGGCCGTGTTGGAGAGCACCAGGCCCGCCACCCTATCGGGGTGGTCGAGCGCGGCCCTTAGCGCCACCAGCCCGCCCACCGATACGCCCACCAGCACCGCTCTGCTGGCGCCGGCGGCGTCCAGCACGCCGAGCGCGTCCTCCGCCATGTCGGCGATGGTGTACTCCCCTGCGGGGGCGTCCGAGAGGCCGTGCCCCCGCAGGTCGAGCCGCAGGTGGGGGAGGCCGTTCAGCCGCGCAACCACCCGGTCGAAGATCCGTAGGTCGGCGCCCAACGAGTGTAGGTAGAGGACGGGCGTGGTCGAGCCATCGTCGTCTGCCGGAGCGTCGCGCCGTGCGTGGAGCGTGACGTCGCCCACCTGCACGAAGCTGCTCACGAACGGGGGTAGTGAAGTGGCCATCTCAGCCTCCCGGTGTGCCAGAAACCCGCTGCCTGACGTAAACAGGGCTACATGGTACTGGCTCTTCACCAGCTACAATACGCATTGGAGACGGGTCCCGCCCAGCCAAGCGCTGCACGGCGACCCTCGGAGCAAGCCCCTTCCGGCCAGGTAGCCGGAAGGCAACCTTCCCGCAAGCAAGGATCCCCGGTCCTCACCCGCACGCCCCTGAGCGCACCTTGCGCGCCATCGGCGCGGGGAGCGTAGGCCGGGCGGATAAGGCATGAAGCTAAGCCGGCTGCCACGCCGGACGGCTGCACGCTGCCGCCTAAGTGCGGCGGCGCGCTGCGGGCACCGGTCCGCCGGGACCGGCAGCCGAGGTACGGGACCCGCAGCCCGAAGAGCATCTTCCCTAAGGAGGAGATACATGTACACCGACGTGAAAGCCAGCGTCAGAGACCGAACCGAGCACCTCACCTCACAGGCCATGCACGACCGCCTGCACCGCGCGGGCTACCGCGACGGCGAACGGCGTCCCCGCCACCGCCAGCACTGGGTGAACTTCTCGTCGGCCCGCCGCCTAAGCGCACGCCTGCGGCGCCGCTGAGGCCGTAACGGCCCGCGCCGGCCCGCACTCATGCACGGGTGCGGACTCAGGCGGGGGCTCACACCAGACCTCACACGAGGCCTAACGTTAGGCCTCACGCGAGGGCCAGTAGCACTACTCCGGCCACCATCCCGAGCGCCCCCAGCAGGCGCCGGCGCCACTGGCCCTCGGCCAGCAGCCGCGCCCCCAGCACCGTGCCTATGAGGATGCTGATCTCGCGCGTTGGCGCCACCAGGCTCACCGGGGTGAACTGCATGGCCGTAAGCACCATCAGGTAGGCCAGCGTGCTGAGGAGCGCCACCCCGATGGTGGCACCCTTATATTCGCGCCAGATGCGCGCCACCTCAGGCCGGTTACGTAACGCGATGGGCGCGAGGATCACCGCCCGGAACGCCTCCGCAACGAGCATGAAAACTATCGGCGCGGCGCCGGCGTGGCCCACCGCGTAGCCGTCCCAGGTGGTGTAGAGCGAGATGAAGACCCCGGTGGCCAGCCCGTAGAGCACCGCCCGGCGCTGACCGGCGCCCGCCCGCCGACCGCCGTTGCCGCTTGCGAGCACGAACACGCTGAGCACCACCAGCAGCGTGCCCATGAGCGCTTGCGGCCCGGGCCGCTCGCCCAGGAACAGGATGGCGAGCGCGGTGGCCAGGGCCGGACCGCTGCCGCGCGCCAGGGGGTAGACGAGCGAGAGGTCGCCCGCCCGGTAACCGCGCTGCAGCGAGACGAAGTAGGCCACGTGGATGATGGCCGAACCGGCCGCGAGCAGCGCGTGCTGCAGCGTGAACGACGGGCGCTCGAGCCAGACGTACACGGCGAGCAGCGGCGCGTAGCAGACGGTGACGGTTAGCGCTATGAGCCACACGAACTCCACGCCGCCCGCCGCCCGCTTGGCGAGCAGGTTCCAGGTGGCGTGGAGGATGGCCGATCCGAAGATCAGGGCGAGGGCCAGCGCCGTCAAGCGCTAGCCCCCGAAGATCGCGCGCCGTTCAGCCGTCTACGTAGGTGAGCCACTGGTCGAACTCGGGTACCTTGCCGGTGACGACGTCCTGATAACGCTGGCGGATCTCGAGCGTGCGCTCACCGGCGCGCCCCGTGCCGATGGGCCTGCGGTCGAGGCTCGCGACCGGCGTGACCTCGGCTGCCGTGCCGACCAGGAAGAGTTCGTCGGCTATGTACAGTTCGTCGCGCGTGGCCATCGTGGGCACGACTTCGGTGCCCATGCTGCGGGCGATCTGGATGATGCTGTCGCGCGTTATGCCGCGCAGGTTGACGGAGTGGGCTATCGGGTACAGCACGTCGCCCATGAAGAAGAAGACGTTCTCGCCCGAGCCTTCGGCCACGTAGCCCTGCCGGTCCAGCAGGAGCGCCTCGTCGAAGCCGTTCTCCCGCGCCTCCTGGTTGGCCAGCACCGAGTTGATGTAGTTGCCGCCCGCCTTGGACTTGGTGGGCATGACGTCACCGGGGCTGCGGCGCCAGGAGCTGGTCATGAGCTTGGCGCCCTGCCGCAGCACATCGTCCCCCAGGTAGCTGCCCCACGGCATGGTGGCCACCATGAAGTGCGTGCGGTTCCGTTCCGGGTTTATCCCTAAGCTGTCCGCGCCGTACCAGAGCAGCGGCCGCACGTAACCCGACTGGAGGGCGTTGACGCGCACCGTCTCGACTATGGCGTCCGCTATCTCCTTGGCGCTGACGGGCGAGCGCATCAGCAGGATGCGCGCCGAGTCCAGCAGGCGCTTGGCGTGTTCGTGCAGCCGGAAGATGGCGGGCCCCCGCTCGGTCCTGTAAACGCGGATGCCCTCGAAGACGCTGGTGCCGTAGTGGAGCGCGTGCGTGAGCACCGAGACCTTGGCCTCGGCGGTGGGCACGAGTTGGCCGTCCAGCCAGATCTGACCCGTGTCGCTGGTGGGCGTGCTGCTACCTGGTGGGCCAGGCTTGCTTGGCATGGTCATACTGTCCTCCTGTCCTGCAAGTATCGCCCTTTCGCGGCCCCAGGCGAAGAGCCTGGTTAGCCGTGTCCGCTCCACGGGCGGCTGGGTCCGGTTCAGGTGGGCCATCGCTTACACTTCTCCGCATGAAGGTACTCGTGACCGGCGGCGCCGGCTACATCGGATCCGTGACCGTGGAGGTCCTGCTGCGAAGGGGACATGAGCCCATCGTCCTCGACGACCTGAGCACGGGGCACAGGGACGCCGTGCCGGACGGCGTGCCGTTCATCCATGGCAGCGTGGCGGACCCGGACCTGGTGGGCTACGCCGTGAAGGACCTGGGCGCCGAGGGGGCGCTGCACTTCGCGGCCTTCTCGCTGGTGGGCGAGTCCATGAGCCAGCCCATGAAGTACTTCGGCAACAACACCGCCGGCACGCTGGCCCTGCTGGCGAGCCTCTCGCGCTGGGGGGTGGGGCGCTTCGTGCTCTCGTCCACGGCGGCCGTGTACGGCACGCCGGAGGCCGTGCCCATACCCGAGAGCGCCGCGCTCAGGCCCGAGAGCGTGTACGGCGAGTCCAAGCTGCTCATCGAACGCGCCCTCGGCTGGCTGGCGCGCACCAGCGACTTCGGCTTCGCCGCCCTGCGCTACTTCAACGCGGCCGGCGCCAGCGCCGAGCGGGGCGAGGACCACCGCCCCGAGAGCCACCTCATACCGCTGACGCTGCAGGTGGCGGCCGGCAAGCGGGAGCACATCGCGGTGTTCGGTGACGACTACCCCACGCCCGACGGCACCGCCGTGCGCGACTACGTGCACGTGCTCGACCTGGCCGAGGCCCATGTGCTGGCGCTCGAGGCGCTGCAGCCCGGCGACGAGCGGGTGTACAACCTGGGCAACGGGCGCGGCTACTCGGTGAGGGAGGTCATAGAAGTGTGCCGCCGCGTCACCGGCGCGGAGATAGCGGAGGTGGAGGCGCCGCGCCGTGCGGGCGATCCGCCCGTGCTGGTGGCCGACAGCAGCAGGGCGCGCACCGAGCTGGGCTGGGCGCCTTCGCGGGAGAGCCTCGAGGAGATGGTGGAGTCCGCCTGGGCCTGGCACCAGGCGCATCCGAACGGCTACACGGCGCCTGAGGAGCGTTAAGGGGCTGGTTAACGGGTTACTGCCTTCACTCACCACCTGCGCACCCCGCGGCGATGATGATGTGATATGAATCTGGGCGATGCCGGAAGCCCGTATCAGTGCGGCGGCTCGAACCGGTCGACCGCCAGGGTGCGTAGAGCCCCCACTCTCGGCTTCTCGCCATGCCGGATCCCTTCTGGGACGACCGTGCTACCCTTTTCTGACTTGGAGACTTTGATGAGAAGAGTGCTATCTACCGCTTTGCTGGCGGTTGCCCTGGCCCTGCCGGTGGCGTTCGCGCAGCAGAGCGCTGTGTTCAGCGGATTGGTCCAGAGCACCGAAGAGTTGGCGGAGAACACCCTCGTTGCCGTCCATGTGGTGGACCAGGACAACGTCTGGGGCCTGCAGGTGGCCTCCACCGTGCCCGTGGGCGGCACGTTCCGCATAACTCCGGGGGAGATACCCGCCGAGCACCTCCGCCCCTTCCGCAGCGGCAGCGTCATCCTGCCCGGGCTGCAGAACGAGTACCGGGTGGCGCCCGAGGACGTGAACGTGGCCGTGGCGCGTATCAACATGTACGTGGACGAGAACGGCAACGACGTCTTCGACAGGCTCGTGGACCGCACCTACATCGGTATCACCAACCTGGACAACCCCATCGGCTTCTACACCCTGCTCTACGTGGACAAGGCGGCCACGCTCACCGCCGCCGGCGTCACGCTCGAGATGCAGCCGGGCTGGAACGTCTTCACCGTGCGCTGGCCCGAGGAAGCGGCCGTCTACGAGATGACGCCAGTCGTCGAGGACATCGTCCTGGACGTCAGCCTGCAGTGAGCACCGGCACCGTATGCACGAGAGGCGCGCCGTGAAGGTGCTGGAGGGCGGGCTTGACGCCTCCGGCCTGAGGTTCGCGGTGGTGGTGAGCCGCTTCAACGAACTCGTCACCCGCAGGCTGCTGGAGGGCGCTCTTAGCGGCCTCGTGCGGCACGGCGCCGACGAGGACGACGTGACCGTGGCGTGGGTGCCCGGCGCCGTCGAGATCGGCGTGGTGGCGCAGAAGCTGGCGCGCTCCGGCGACTACGACGCCATCATCACGCTCGGCGCGGTGGTGCGCGGCGCCACCAGCCACTTCGATTACGTGTGCAGCATGGTGGCCTCCAGCGTGGGCCGCGCCGCCGACGAGAGCGGCGTGCCGGTGATCTTCGGCGTGCTGACCACGGACACCATGGAGCAGGCTTTGGACCGCGCCGGTGGCAAGGTGGGCAACAAGGGCACCGAGGCGGCCGTCACGGCCGTCGAGATGGCGCGCCTCATGGAACGGCTCGACTGACGCGCGCCCGCTGAGAGCTCACCGGCCGCGCCCCGTCCACCCCTGCGCCGCGGCGTACCTCACGAGCATGGCGCGCGCCTCCTCCGCGCCGGTGACGTCGCCGAGCGCGTGCGCCTCGGCCACCAGCGCCAGCGCCTCGCCCACGCGGGGGCCGGGTTCGAGGTTGAGCAACTCCATCACCTCGTGGCCGCTCAGCAGCGGTTCGGGCGGCGGCTCCTCCTTCAACAGCTCGATGACCTGGCCCAGCGCCACGCGGTAGGCGTTCCGGCCCGCCGCGCTGGAGAGCGGCCCGCGCGCCGCCTCGCGGTCGGCGATCATCAGCTTCAGCAGGTCCGGCAGCAGCGCCCGGCGCCTGTGCAAGAAGCGCCGCGCCGCGCGCTCGCCCCGCGGCAGCGGGAGCATGTGGTAACGCACCAGACCCGCCGCTTGCTCCACGACGTCGGCGCTTAGGCGCAGGCGGCGGAGCAGCTTGCCCGCCAGCTCCGCGCCCACCTTGTCGTGACCGTAGAACGTTATGCGGCCGAGCGGCCTGCGCCCTTTCGTGGCGGGCTTGCCCACGTCGTGCAGCAGCGTGCCCCAGCGCAGGGGCAGATCCGCGTCCGGGAAGCCGTGGAGCAGCTGGTTGAGCGCCTCCAGGGAGTGGTCCAGCACGTCCAGATGATGGAAGCCGCGTCCCTGCCCGACACCGCGGGCGGCCTCGAGTTCCGGCAGGTACGCCTTGACCATGCCGATGTCCGACAGGAGCTTCATGCCCTGGGAGGCTCGCGGGGCGGCGAGCAGAGCCGAGAGCTCGGCGCCCACGCGCTCGAAGGCGGGCAGCTCGCCCTCGGTCTCGGCTTGGGCTCGCGCCGCCCGGGTCACGGCCGCCAGGGTCTCGTCCTCCAGCCGGAACTCCAGCGTTACGGCGAACCGCACCGCCCTGAGGGGCCGGATGGGGTCGGCGGTGAGGGCCTCCTCCGAGGTCATGCGCACGCGTTTGGCACGTAGGTCCGACTGGCCGTCCAGCGGGTCGATGAGCTCGCCCGCCTCGTTCAGCGCCATGGCGTTGATGGTCAGGTCGCGCAGCACCAGGTCGCCCTCCACGTGGGGGCCACCGTGACGGGGTGGGGCGAAGTCGTGGAGGACGCCGCCGGGCAGCGCCACGCGCCAGTGGCGCCTGCCGGCGTCCATCTCGAAGGGGGAGCCTCCCTGGGCCTCCGCCATCTGCAGTGCGGCGCGGCGCGGGTCGGGCACCACCCAGTCGTAGTCGCTGGAGCGTTTGCCGAGCAGCCTGTCTCTCACCGCCCCGCCCACCAGGAAGCCACCGGCAGGCCACGGGTGGGGCAGGCGGGTAGACTCGCTCATGCCCGAGTCGGACAGTTCATCAGGCTCTGGACCAGACATCGTGGGTTCCAGAGTACGACCTCTCGTCGTCGGCCTTACGGGCAGCATCGGCAGCGGCAAGTCCAGCGTGGCGCGGCTGCTCGAGGAGCGCGGTGCCCTCATCATCGACGCGGACGTGCTGGCGCGCGAGGCCACCGAGGACCCGCAGGTGCTGCGGCGCATAGCCGATGAGCTGGGACCGCAGTTCGTGAAGGACGGCCAGCTCGACAGGCAATCCGTGGCCGCCGCTGTCTTCGACGACCCCGAGGCGCGCGCGGTCCTCAACTCCATAGTCCACCCCTGGGTGGGCATAAGGCGCATGCAGCTGCAGGCGCAGGCCATGCATGGCAGCGCGCCGCCACCCGTGATCGTGCACGACGTGCCCCTGCTGTTCGAAGTGGGGCTCGATCGCAGTGTGGACGTGACGCTGGCGGTGACGGCGCCGCTGGCCGCGCGCGCGGCGCGCGTGCGCCGGCGTTCCGGCCTGAGCGAGGAGCAGGTGCGGCAGCGCGACGCCTCCCAGATGTCGCAGGAGGAGAAGGCGGCCAGGGCCGATCACGTGATCGACAACTCGGGCAGCGAGGCCGACCTGGAAAGAGAAGTGGCGCGGCTGTGGCCAGAACTGCTGGCCCGCCGCGCCACGGGGAACTGAAGAGCTAGGCGCCGCCCGTTGTTCACGGGCGGCGGTGAACCGTTACCAGTCGATCTGGGTGAGCGAGAAGCCGCGCAGCGCGTTGCCGTCGGCCACGCCGTAGCTGTACTGCCCGCCCGACTTCTGCGCGAGGAACTCGATGAACTCACCGAGCGCGTCACTGGCCTCCTCGGCGGCGTCGAAGTCGATGTCGGACTCCATCAGGCCGGTGAAGAGACCGAACTGCGAGGTGAACATCTGGCCGAGCATGCGGTAGGAGGCGGGGCCGTCCTGCAGCAGCACGCTGCTGGCGCCGACGGGGATGTCGCCGGTGAGGCCGGCCAGCGTGGCGGGCATGTCGCCGCCCGCGGCGTAGGCCTGCAGGGCGCCGTCCATGGCTTCGCTGCTGGTGGCCACCACCACGAAGTCGCCGGCTATGGCCACGTCGATGGTCACGCCTTCACCGATGTCGTACGAGTCGACGCTCACGCCGGCCACGGTGCGCTGGGCGGGCTCGACGGGCATGCCGCCCTCCTCGCTGTACGGGTCGAGGAACGCGCCCGCGAACATGGTGCCCATGCCGATCAGCATCTCGAGGCCCTGCTCCGCAGCGGCGGCGTCGGTGGTCTCGATGAGGTAGAGGCTCTCGCCCAGGAGGTTCTCGGGCGCCACACCGATGTCGACGACGGTGGTGAAGGGCGTGACGACCGCGAAGGTGTCACCCATCCAGCTGAAGAGCATCTGGTCGAGGTCGAGGCCCAGGTTCTGGGCCACGAAGGTGTTCAGGTCGCCGATGCCGAGCTCCGGCAGCTCGCCCACCAGGCCGGAGAGGTAGTGCCACCACGCGCCCACGTCCACGCCGCTGGCCTGGTACGAGACGGTGTTGGCGTCCGTGAAGGCCTGCGCGGCGTCCGTTACCGGGATGTTGGTGGAGAGCAGCTCGTAGAGCGCCGGGTCCAGGTTCGGGTCGCCGAGCACCTGCAGGCTGATGGACTCCACACCTTCATCGGTGATGCGGCTGACCGACGCGTAGGAGCCGAAGGTGCGCAGGGCGGCGGCGAGGCGGGCGACGCTCTCGTCGAAGCCCATGCCGGTCACGAACGGCTCGGCCAGGTCGACGATGTGCGGCAGGTCGAAGTAGACCACGGTGTTGCTGGGCCCGAGGGGCGCGATGGTCTGGCTGTAGCCCTGGCTGTCCAGGAAGTTCGGCTCCGCGGCGCCCTGGTAGCGGCGCAGGATGCCGCGCAGCACGTCGGGGTTGCTGGAGACGGCCACGAAGTTGCCGTCGAAGGCGAACGCCAGCGGGGTGTCGAACTCGTCCGTAGCGCCCACGCGGAACTCGATGTTGCCCTCGGTGAAGGTCTGGAAGTCGCCCTCCGCCGATTCGCTGTCGATGACGCTCTGCAGCGCGGCGGCCGCTTCGGTCGAGACGCGCGCCACGGCGCTCATGGCCGGCAGCGGGTTCGTGCTGGAGGCGGAGACGGCGAACCACGCCTCGTCGCCGAGGAGGTCGAACACGTCCAGGTTCTCGAACTCGGCCGGCACGGCGTCCTCAACGTCGAACTCTTCGTCCTCGGGCACGGCTTCGGAGAAGAGCTCCGTGAGGCCGAGGCGCTGCCACTCGTCCACGAACGGCTGGAACTTGGCCTCGTGCTGGCCGATTCCGCTGACGCCCATGACGGCGAACGTCTCCTGGGGCAGGAGGTTGGTGAGCTGTTGAGCCGAGGCGTTGCCGAGCAGCAACGTTACGGCGACGGCGAGCACACCTGCCAAGCGCTTAATGGCCAGGGGCGCCCTTCTTCTTGTTATTCGTGAAGACATTTCTCCTCCAAAATGGTAACAGCGAGCAGCATTCTATCCGCGGCGGTCAAGCGTGTCACGAGCTGCGGCCACTACGTTCTCGACCGTGAAGCCGAACTCACGTAGCACCACGTCGCCGGGTGCGGACGCGCCGAAGTGATCGAGGCCGATGACCTTGCCTTCGGTGCCTACCCAGCGTTCCCACCCTAGCGTAGCCCCGGCTTCCACGGCCACCCGCGCCTTCACGGCGGGCGGCAGCACCGCGTGGCGGTAAGCCTCGTCCTGTTCCTCGAACAGTTCGAAGCTCGGCATGCTCACCACGCGGGTGCGGATGCCCTCGGCTTCGAGCTTGTCGCGCGCGCCCAGGCACACCTGCACCTCGGAGCCCGTGCCGATGAGGATGACGTCCGGCTCGGCGCCCGCGCCTGCCGGCTCCGTCCAGGCCCCCGCAGCGCCCTGCGCCAGGCCGCCCTCGGCGCCGGCCTCCGCCAGCACGTAGGCGCCCCTGCGCACGGCCCCGGCGGGGATGGCGAGGTTCGGCACGTTCTGCCGCGTGAGCGCCAGCGCGGTGGGCGACTCCTTCGACTCGACCGCCAGCACCCAGGCCTGCGCCGTCTCGTTGGCGTCCGCCGGCCTTATGACGCGCAGGTTGGGGATGAGGCGCAGCGACATGAGCTCGCCGATGGGCTGGTGCGTAGGCCCGTCGCCGCCCAAGCCCACGGAGTCGTGCGTGAAGACGTAGATGACGCCCTGATGCATCAGCGCGGCGAGGCGCAGCGAGGGCCTTAGGTAGTCCGAGAAGATCAGGAACGTGGCCACGAAGGAGCGCAGGCCGCCGTGGAGCTTGAGGCCGTTGCCGATGGCGGCCATGCCGTGCTCGCGGATGCCGAAGTGGATGATGCGGCCGGAGTGGTCGCGGGCCGTCATGGCCTCCTCGCCCTCTATGTCCGTGTAGTTGGAGCCCGCCAGGTCGGCGGAGCCGCCCAGCAGCTCCGGCATCTTCTTGGCCAGCGCGTTCAGGGCCACGTTGGAGGCCTTGCGGGTGGCCACGCTCTCGCCCACCTCGAAGCTCGGCATGTCCGCGTCGTAACCGTCCGGAAGCTCCTCCGCCAGGGCGCGCTCCAACTCGGCCGCCAGCTCGGGGTGCTCCCCCTTGTAGCTCTCGAACAGCTCGTTCCACTCGGCCTCGGCCCGCTCGCCGCGGGGCACGGCCTGCCGGTAGAGTTCCAGCACGTCGTCCGGCACGGTGAAGGCGGGCCAGTCTATCTGCAGGTTCTCCTTGGTGATGTCCGCTTCCTTGGCGCCCAGGGGCGAGCCGTGCACCTTGGAGGTGCCGGCCAACTGGGGGGAGCCGAAGCCGATGATGGTGCGCACGGCGATGAGGCTCGGCTTGTCCTTCACGGCCTTGGCGGCGTCGATGGCGTCCTTCAGCTGCTGCACGTCGTTGCCGTCCAGCACGGTGTGGGTGTGCCAGCCGTACGCCTTGTAGCGCTTGGGCACGTCCTCGCTGAAGGTGATGTCGGTGGCGCCGTCGATGGAGATGCCGTTGTCGTCGTAGAGCACGATCAGCTTGCCTAGCCCGAAGTGCCCGGCAAACGAGGAGGCCTCGCTGGCCACGCCCTCCATGAGGTCGCCGTCGGAGGCGATGACGAAGGTGTGGTGATCGACCACCTCGTAACCCGGCCTGTTGTAGCGGTCCGCCAAGTGCGCCTCGGCCAGCGCCATGCCCACGGCGGTGGCGATGCCCTGTCCCAATGGGCCGGTGGTGGTCTCCACCCCGTCCGTGTGGCCGTACTCGGGGTGGCCGGGCGTTCTGGAGCCCCACTGGCGGTACCCGCGCAGGTCGTCCATGCTCAGGTTGAAGCCCGCGAGGTGCAGCAGGGAGTACTGCAGCATGGAGCCGTGCCCGGCGGACTGCACGTAGCGGTCGCGGTTGAACCACTTGGAGTTGCGCGGGTTGTAGCGCATGGCGTGCGTGAAGAGCGTGTAACCCATGGCGGCGGCGCCCATCGGCATGCCGGGGTGGCCGTCGCCCGACTCCTGCGTGGCGTCTATCGTGAGTGCGCGGATGGCGTTGATGGCGCGCTGCTCGAGCGCCGGATCGACCTGGCTGTTGTCTGACATCTGCTACGGCCTCCTGACGGCAAGGGTGGAGCGCGCGCACGTGACGACGCGCGGCCGCTGGAATCGCGGCCCTGTAGATGCTACCAAGGCCGCGAGCGTGTTCCGCCGCTGGTTGGTGCTCCGGTCGGGACTCCTAAGCCGCGGAATCGGCCAGGTTCGGGCTGCTCGGCAGGTTCAGTAGCGACGCTTCCAACTCCTGCGCCACTGCGAGGGGTGCCCGGGGGCACTCCACGTACATGGGCAGCCGGCTGAGCAGCTTCCAGACCGGCCGTGTCTGGTAGCCGGCCTCGTTGAGCCGGGCCAGGGCGGCGTCGCGCTGCCCCGGGTCCGCAGCGTGCAGGCGCAGGGTGTTCAGCCAGTAGTTGCTGCGGGTTCCGGGCGGTTCGCTGACGAAGCTCATCTCCGGCCGACCCTCCAGCGCGCTCCGGTACCGGTCGGCCAGGGTGCGCTTGCGCGCCAGCTTGTCCGGCAACTGCTCGAGCTGGGCGCAGCCCACCGCAGCGTTGATGTTCGGCATGCGGTAGTTCCAGGCCACCTCGTCGTGGTCGAACGCCCACTTGTGGGGGAGCTTCGCGGTGGTGGTCAGGTGCTTGGCGCGCTTGGCGAGGAGCGGATCGTTCGTCAAGATGGCGCCGCCGCCGCCCGTGGTGATGACCTTGTTGCCGTTGAAGCTGAGGGCCGCCACAGTGCCGAAGGTCCCCGTGTGCCGGCCGCCGTAGGTACTGCCCAGCGACTCGGCCGCGTCCTCCACGATGGGCAGCTGGTACTCGGCCGCCAGGTCCATGAGGGGCTCCAGATCGACGGGATGGCCGAAGGTGTGCATGGGCACCACGGCCGTTATGCGCCTGCCCGTCGCGCGGTTGACCACGCCGTCCGGCGTGACTTGGGCGGCGCTCGAGAGGTGTTCCCGGAGAGCCGCGGGCGACATGCCTAGGGTCACCGGGTCCACGTCGACGAAGTGGGGTACGGCGCCGCAGTGCGAGACGGCGTTGGCGGTGGCCACGAAGGACAGGGCGGGCACCAGCACCTCGTCGCCGGCCCTGACGCCTGCCAGGGTGAGGGCAACCTGCAGCGCGGCCGTGCCGTTGACCACCGCCACCGCGTGGCGCGCGCCCGTGAAGTCGGCCAGCATCTCCTCGAAGCGGTCGACGTACTTGCCGACCGACGACACGAAAGTGGAATCGATGCAGTCCACGAGGTACTCGCGTTCGTTGCCGCGGAACTCCGGTGCGTGCAGCGGTACGAAGTCGGCGGGCTTGCCCACCACCCGCTCCACTACGCGCAGCAGTTCGGCGGCCACGCTCTCGGCGCTGGTGTCCGTAGCGGCCTTCCCTTGTGTCTCGACCATTCAGCCCGCCTTCACGAGTTCGAACAGGGAACTTGTCACCGGTTGAGTCAACTTCAGGTTAGGGCCGGCGCCGGCGCCGCCGGTTTCACGTTGGCGTACTTGGGGTCATAGGGGTCGGAGAGGAAACCCTCGTCCAACAGGTGCTTGACCTCGGCTATGCCGTCCGTGACCGTCCTGGTTATGCGGAACCCCAGGCACTCCCGGATCTTGGCGAACGACACGCGGTAGTCGCGCGGGTCCTCCTGCTTCTCGACGAAATTCACGCGCCCGGCGGGCACCTGGCGCAGGATCATCTCCACGAGGGTGCCCTTCTGGTAGTTCTCGGCGTCGTCGCCGACGTTGAAGACGTCGAACGCCACGGAGTCGCGAGGAGCCTCCAGCACCGCCACCACGGACCTGGCCAGGTCCGTCACGTGGCAGTAAGGGCGCCAGAACTGCTCACCGAACACCACCAGCTCCTTGCCGAGCACCAGCTCGCGCGTGAACTCGTTGACCGTGAGGTCGAAGCGCATGCGCGGCGAGCGGCCGTAGACGGTGGAGAACCGCAGACTGGTGGGAGCGCAGTGGTTGGAGCGTGGCTGGTCCAGGAGGAAGCGTTCCACGGCCACCTTGGTCTCCGCGTAGAGGGATACCGGCCTGAGCTCGGAATCCTCCACGAGGAAGGCGTCGGGGTCGCGCATGCGGCCGTAGTTGGAGCAGGTGGAGGCGAACACGAACCTCTCGATGCCCTCCTCCTCGGCCGCCTCGTAGACGGCCATGGTGGCGTCGCGGTTGACCGAATCGGCCAGCTCGGGTTGGCGGGCGCACGCCGGGTCGCCGACGATGGCCGCCAGCTGCACGACCGCCGTGCAGCCTTGCATGGCGTCCCGGACCTTGGCCGTGTCGCGGATGTCGGCTTTCACGAACTCGAACGCCGGGTCGTCGAGCACCCCCAGCAGCGATTCGCCGCCGAACAACAGATCGTCTAGAACACGCACTCGGTAGCCTTTGGCCAGTAGTTGCCTCACCAGGACGGAGCCGATGTAGCCGGCCCCGCCGGTGACCAGGATGCTGGGGGAGGTAGATGAGCTGGAAGATGGCATTCGGCTGTACACCTCTCAGGTGGCGGACGTGCGGCGCCGCCGTTCGTGACGGTCGGGCCATCGGGAGTAGAACGCGGCGGGGGTGCCCCACCAGCCGTTGCCGCACCGAGCGCCGTCATGCGGCGGGTTGCGGTTCGGCGCTCATGCCGGACCTTAGTCCCGATTCTCCTGCCTGTAGTCCATATTATGCGCCGGACCAGCCAACCGGCACACCGTACTCCGTCACAGTGCCGCGGGCGCTTATCAGTTCTGACCGAACCCCAGCTTAGCGACCTCCGCCACGATGTGACGGCCGATGGCGAGGGAGGCCGTGGCGGCAGGGGAGGGCGCGTTCAGGACGTGCAGCGCCCTGGTCCCTTTCAGGAACACGAAGTCGTCCACGAGGGAGCCGTCGGGTCTCATGGCCTGGGCCCGCACGCCCGTCACGTGCCGCTCCAGGTCCTCCGGACGCACGCCAGGCACCAGCTTCCGCGCCGAGTTCACGAAAGACCCTTTGTTCAGTGACCTGACGGTCTCGGTCAGGGCGATCTTCCAGTGCTTCCCGGCCATGCGCCACACGCCCGGGAACGAGAGCGAGTCGATGAGCTCCGGGACGTGGACGCTCGTCCAGGTGTAGCCCTCCCGCGCGAAGGCGAACACGGCGTTAGGGCCCACCTCGAGCTCGCCGTGCACCGTGCGGGTGAAGTGCACCCCGAGGAAGGGGAAGGCCGGGTCGGGCACCGGGTAGATGGCGCCGTTTACGTGGTCGTTCCGCGGGGGCAGGACTCTGTAGTACTCGCCGCGGAAGGGAACGATCCGGATCTCAGGCAGCTCGCCTGCTGCACGGGCTAGGCGGTCGGCGTAGAGACCGGCGCAGTTGACGAGGAAACGCGCCGTGACCGCGCCGGCGTCCGAGCGCAGCGTGAGGGAGTGCGGCCCCTCCTCGATGGCGGTCACTTTCCGTTCGAGCAGAAGCTCACCGCCCCGCTCCTGGAACAGCTGCGCCATGGTCCGCGCCACCACCCCGAAGTCGGTCATGGCGGTGTTGGGTGACCAGATGGCGGCCACGCCCCGGGCGGCGGGCTCCAGGGCCCTAAGCCTGGCTGCGTCGACGAGCTCCAGGCCGGGCACGCCGTTCTCGGTGCCGCGGCGGAACAGCTCCTCGAGCCGCGGTACCTCGGCGTCCTCCGTGGCCACGATGACCTTGCCGCAGCGCTCGAAGGGCAGTGCATGCTGAGTGCAGAACGCCTCCATCAGCGCCGCGCCCTCCACCCCGAGCCGGGCCCTGAAGGAGCCGGGCCGGTAGTAGATGCCCGAGTGCACCACGCCGCTGTTGTGCGAGCTCTGGTGCAGCGCCACGGCGGCGCCCTTCTCGATCACCGCCACGGAGAGCCGTGGCCGTGCATCCAGTAGGGAGAGCGCCGTCGCTAATCCGACTATGCCCCCGCCGACGATGGCTACGTCGTACTCGGTGCGGTTCAAGGTGCTCCAGGATACCGCTGCGGACGAGGGCGGCGGCCCTTACCGCCCCTTACTGCACCGAGATGGGGATGCTCGCCAGGGTGCGGCCCAGTTGGCTGGTCAGGACGGTTCGGGCTGCTTGCGGTCGCGGCGGCGCATGATGTCCTCGCGCACGCGCTCGCCGGTGGCCCAGTGGCGCTTCTCCATCTCCGTCTCCACCCGCAGGGTGGGCACGTTGCAGGGGCGTCCGTCCCGGTCGAGCGCCACGAAGTTGAGGTGGCCGATCGTGCAGAGCCGGCGATCGCCGGTGAGGGGGTTCTCGCCGTGGACCTCGCAGCGCACGATCATGCTGCTGCGGCCCGTCCAGGCCACGCGGCACTTGAGCTCGATGATCTCGCCCATGTAGATGGGGTTGCGGAAGTCGATCGGCTCGGTAGAGGCGGTCACGACCACGGAGCGGCAGAAGCGCTGCGCAGCGATGGCGGCGCCCACGTCCATGAGGGCGAGGACCTCGCCGCCGAACAGCGTGCCGAGTGGGTTGGCCATGTGCGGGAAAGCGCTCTGGACGCTGGTGACCCAATCGGATACTACGGGTTCGTCGGAGGTGGTGGGCACGAGGCGATTATATGTGGGGGTCGGTTCGGGCCCCTGCACGGGCGGGCGGGGTGTGCGGGAGGTGGGACGTCCGACAGCCCTTCCAGAACCCTCGGGTTCTCCGGCTCCATACGAGCGGTTCGCGAGTTATCCGCTCGTATGGAGCGCCAAAACGGTAGGGTTTCGCAGAGGAGGATCTGACCGATGGTCAACCGCAGCAGCTCGATCGTGAACACCGCAGGTGGCAGCCTCATGGATCGCCTGGTGCCCGCCCTGCCCGGCAGCGATAGGCGCGCCGGCGCTCGGCACGGCAGCGTTAGGCACGGCAGCGCCGCGCACGCCGCCGTACGGGCGTTGCTTCTGGTGGGGGCAGGCGTGGTCTTCCTCGCCCTGTTGGCGCAGCTCAGGCTGCAGATCGGGCCGGTGCCCATCACCGGGCAGACGCTCGGGGTGCTCCTCCTGGGGGCTGCCTACGGTGCGCGCCTGGGGGCGCTCACGACCGGCACGTACGCGGTGCTTGGCGTGGCGGGTCTGCCGCTCTTCGCTGGCGGCGGCTCCGGGGCCGCGTACCTGCTGGGGCCTACCGGCGGCTATCTAGTGGGCTTCGTGGTGGCTGCCGCGCTGCTGGGGGCTTTGGCCGAACGCGGATGGGATCGCACCTTCGCGCGTGCCGCCGTAGCCATGCTGGTGGCAACAGCCGTCATCTACCTACTGGGCGTCGGCTGGCTCACGGCCGCACTCGGCGGCGACTTTAGCCAAGCGTTGACCGTGGGCCTGGCGCCGTTCGTAGTTGGCGACCTGATCAAGCTCGGCGTGGCCATGACTCTACTCCCCACGGCTTGGCGGCTCCTCGGGAAGTGAGCCCCTGGACAGAAAAAAAGTGCCCGCCCCAGTGAGTTTCTGGGGCGGGTCGGTGCCTGCCTGGTACTGAGGGAAACTTACGGTCTCTCTCAGGAGGCGGTCCTTGGGTTACCCTCGGCGGGCACCTCCACTGGTCATCAACATTCGGTTACTAATAAGACCACCTCCTTTCCGTGGTAGGGCCAATATAGCGGACGCGCGCCGGAGGTTGGTGAGGTAACCGACACGCCGGTTTAATCTTTCGCGCTTGGCAAACTTGTACCCAGTACAAAATCTGTCCACACGTAAGCGGCGGCTGGCGGATAGACTGTGCGCACGCAGCACCGGGCGCCCCGCGGTGAACGGCGTGCCGCACGGCCCTCGGGCGCCCCGCCTCAGCCTGGAGCAGGCAGCAGTAGCAGCCGTGGCCTCGTCCGGCCCGGCCGATCGAGGCGCACAGTTCCAGTAAGGGCCAGGAGGACGCCGCATGCTCAGCATCCCCGAGAAGATCCTCTTCATCCTCTTCGCAGGAGCCGCGCTGTACTTCGCCTACCTGGGCTTCGCGAAGGTGTGGAAGGCCGTGGCGCGCGGCGAGAAAGGGACCACCATCCCGCGCCTCAACGATCTGGCGAGGCGACTCACGCATGGCGTCCTGCTGACCATGAGCCAGAAGACCGTCTTCCGGGCGCGGCCCGTGGCGAGCACCTTCCACTCGTTCATCTTCTACGGGTTCGTGCTCTACCTGCTGGTCAACGTCTTCGACGCCATGGTGGGCCTACTGCCGCGCAGCTGGCTCGAGGCCATGGACTTCGGCGTGGCTGGCAGCATCTATCGCCTGGGGGCGGACATCCTCACCATGCTGATCCTGGTCGGGGTCGTCTACTTCCTCGTCCGGCGCTTCCTCGTCAAACCCGAGACCATGGACTGGGGCAAGCGCACGCCCATGCACGAGGACGTGCGTGAGGGCTCCGTGCGGCGCGACAGCCTGATAGTGGGCGGCTTCATCCTGCTGCACGTGGGCTCCAGGCTGATGGCCGAGAGCTTCCTGCTGGCGGGCACGGGCGAGGCGGACGCCTGGCAGCCATTCTCCAGCGCCATCGCCAACGCCGTGGGTTACGGCGACAACCGCATGATCGGCTGGCACATCTTCTGGTGGCTGGCCCTTGGCCTCATCCTGGCCTTCCTGCCGTACTTCCCGCGTTCCAAGCACCTGCACCTCTTCGCCGCGCCCGTCAACTTCGCGCTCGAGCGGCGCACCGAGGACCTGGAGCGCGTGCCGCTTGGCGTGCTCGAGCCGGTGGACTTAGAGGACGAGGACGCCGAGCAGTTCGGCGCCGCCAAGCTGGAGCACCTGCGCTTCCCGCAGATCCTCGACGCCTACGCCTGCATCCAGTGCAACCGCTGCGCCAACGTCTGCCCCGCCAACGTCACGGGCAAGGCGCTGAGCCCCGCCGCGCTCGAAGTGAACAAGCGTTACGAACTGAACAACATCGTAGACAGCTTCGCGGCCGGCGAGGAGAGCCCGCGGCCGCTCACCCTGTTCGCCCTCCCACCCGAGGCCGTGTGGGCCTGCACCACCTGCGGCGCTTGCATGGAAGTGTGCCCCGTGGGCTGCGAGCAGATGATCGACATCGTGGACATGCGCCGCGACCTGGTGATGATGCAGGGCGAGTTCCCCGCTGAACTCCAGACCGCCTTCCGCGGCATGGAGCGCACGGGCAACCCGTGGGGCCTGGCGGCCGACAAGCGCATGGAGTGGGCCGAGGGCCTCGAGGTGCCCACGGTGGAGGAGAACCCCGAGTTCGAGGTGCTCTTCTTCGTCGGCTGCGCCGGCTCGTACGACCCCGCCGCGCAGAAGACCACCCCGGCCATGGCCAAGATCCTGGACCACGCCAACGTGAACTACGCCGTGCTCGGCAAGGGCGAGAAGTGCAACGGCGACCCCGCCCGCCGCGCCGGCAACGAGTACCTCTACTACCAGCTGGCCACCGAGAACGTGGAGACCCTGAACGCCACCCTGCTGGACGAGAAGCTCGACCCCGCCAAGCCGAAGATGGTGCTCACCACCTGCCCTCACTGCTTCAACGCCTTCGC
>CAZPWN010000018.1:0-24890 GCA_964590475.1 uncultured bacterium
GAGTTCCGCGACCTCTTCCCGGACGCCGCCGTCGAGTTCTTCATCTCCTACTACGACTACTACCAGCCGGAAGCGTACGTCCCCTCGCGTGACCTGTTCATCGAGAAGGACGCCAACATCAACATGGAGCTGGAGCGGCTGCGGCACTCCACCACGCGCAGCCTCCTGACCAGGCGCGACGTGATCGTGGTGGCCTCCGTCTCGGCCATCTACGGCCTCGGTTCGCCCGACGAGTACGAGAAGCTGCACCTCTTGCTGGACGTGGGCAAGCGCATGCCGCGCGACGACATCCTCGCCACCCTGGTGAGGCAGCAGTACGAACGCAACGACGTGGAGCTGGCCGCGGGCCGCTTCCGCGCTCGCGGCGACGTGATAGAGATCTGGGCGGCGTACGAGGAGCAGCCCCTGCGCGTAGAGCTGTGGGGCGACGAGATCGACCGCATCACCATGATCGACCCCGTCACGGGCGACGAGACGGCCGAGCTGGACAAGGCCACCGTCTTCCCCGCCAAGCACTACGTGACCCCGTTCGACAAGCTGCAGCCCGCCATCCTCAACATCGAGCACGACCTGGAGAAGCGCCTCAAGTTCTTCAAGGAGAACGGCCAGCTCCTCGAGGAGCAGCGCCTGCGCGAGCGCACCAACTACGACCTGGAGATGCTGCGCACCCTCGGCTACTGCAACGGCATCGAGAACTACTCGCGCTACTTGGAGGGCAGGCCGCCCGGCAGCGCCCCCAACACGCTGCTCGACTACTTCCCGGACGACTTCATCGCGTTCCTCGACGAGTCGCACGTCATGCTGCCGCAGATCCGCGGCATGTACAACGGCGACCGCGCGCGCAAGCAGACGCTGGTGGATTACGGCTTCCGCCTGCCGGCCGCCCTCGACAACCGCCCCCTCAAGCAGGACGAGTTCGTGGAACGCGTGGGCCAGGTGGTGTTCGTCTCGGCCACGCCCACCGAGACCGAGCTGAACATGTCTGACCAGGTGGCCGAGCAGGTCATCCGTCCCACGGGTCTGGTCGACCCGCAGGTAACCGTCAAGCCGAGCCGGGGGCAGATAGACGACCTGCTGTTCGCGGCCCGGGAGCGTTCTGAGAAGGGCGAGCGGGTGCTCGTCACCACGCTCACCAAGAAGATGGCGGAGGACCTCACCGAGTACCTCGCCAGCCAGGGCGTGCGCGTGCGCTACATGCACTCCGACATCGACGCGGTGGAGCGGCAGGTCATCATCCGCGACCTACGCCTGGGGCACTTCGACGTGCTGGTGGGCATCAACCTTCTGCGCGAGGGGCTGGACCTGCCCGAGGTGAGCCTGGTGACCATCCTGGACGCCGACAAGAGCGGCTTCCTGCGCAGCGAGCGCTCGCTCATACAGACCATCGGCCGCGCGGCCCGCAACGTCAACGGCGAGGTGTTCCTCTACGCCGACGAGGTGTCGGACGCCATGCGGGCCGCCATGGACGAGACCAACCGGCGCCGCGAGAAGCAGCTCGCCTACAACGCCGAGCACGGCATCACCCCCGAGTCCGTGCGCAAACGCGTGCACGACGTCATCCGCGGGGAGGACGAGAGCGGCGAGGGCCAAGCGCCGACCCTCGACCCGTGGGAGCGCGAACTGGTGTTCGACGACCTGCGGCAGGAACTGGCGCTGCTGGAGAACGACATGTGGACCGCTTCCGAGAGCCTCGACTTCGAGAAGGCCGCCGCGGTGCGCGACCGCATCCGCGACATCGAGGCGCGCCTGCAGGGCCGCGACGTGAAGATGACGCGCATCCCCGGTCAGCCCCTGGAGGGCAGCGCCGACGTGGCCGCTGCGGGCGGGAAGGGTGGGCGCAAGCGCGCGCCGGTGGCCAGGAAGGGCCAGGCGTGATCCGCGCTCTGTTCCTGCTGCTCGCGCTCGTCGCCGGCTGGGGGGCCGCTCAGCCCTACGCCGCCGACGGCGGCTTCGGCCGCCCCGTGCTGGAGGAGTCCCGCGCCATGGCCGCCAGCGTGAGCGTGGCCGTGTCCTCGCGCGGCACCGTCACCACCGTGTGGGCCGGGCCCGAGGGGGTGTGGCGCATAGACCGCACGGCCGACGGGCGCACCGAGCCGCAGCTGGTGGCTCAGACCGACGACGTGAGGTCCGTCAGCGCGGGGTACGCCGGCGAGGAACTCTTCATCACCTGGATCAGCCGCGACCGCTACACGGGCACCTACCTTTACAGGGCTCTGCTGGACGGCGAGACCGTCGACCTCTTCGAGGACTCCCTCATCGTCGACCTGACCCTCTTCGAGTGGGGCGGCCTGCCGCACGCCGCCGGCCTCTTCCGCCGGGGTGGCGAGGGGCAGCTGCGCATCCTCTCCCTCGCCACGGGCGAGGAGGAGGTGGTCTACCGCACCGAGCTCTCGCAGCGGGGGCTGGACGTGCTGCCGTTGCCGAACGGCCAGCTGTGGCTGGGCTGGCTGGAGGGGCGCAACGAGCGCGGCGAGTTCGGTCTCATCTCCGAATGGGACGCCTACGTGGGCCTGCTGCCCGCGGAGGGCGCCGCCATGGTGGGACCCGAAGAGCTGGGGGCCGCCTACGTGGAGGACGAGCGGCAGAGCGTGGCTCTGGCGAGCGACCCCGCCAAGAGCGCCGGCGGCGAGGCGGTGTGGGTCCTGTGGGCCGAGGAAGAGGAGGGCGACCTCCGGCTGACGGAGGTGCTGCGGGAGGGCGACACGTTGACCGCTCAGCAGGACAGCCCGCCGGTGGGAGAGGGCCGCCCGATAGGCGCCGCCTGGCCCCACCTCTACTGGGTGGCCGACTCGAGCGTCATGCGCCTGGACGTCGACTCGCTCACGCCGATGAGCGTGGCGTGGTCGCCCATCACCCTGGAGGGCGCCGACTTCGCTACGGCCCGCGTGGAGCGGGAGGGCGGCACCCGCTCACTTTCCGCCTTCGCCTGGTACGGCCGCGCGCAGGGCGGCGCCATCGAGATCTACAGCAGCGACGACCGCGCGCCCATGCAGGTCACCGTCACCGACCGCCTAGCCGCCCTCATGGGCTGGAACCCGTGGCACCTGTGGGACGAACTGTTCGGCCAGCTCCTGACCGCGCTGCTCATCGGCATCCTGGGCGGCATCCTGCTGGTGCCGCTGCTGATGATCGCCGGATCGCTGCTGAACCGCCTGCTCAGGAGCCAGCGTGCGGCCGTGGTAGGGGGCCTGGTCGCAGGTCTCGTGCCGCTGGTGCTTAGCACCTACGTCTACATGCAGGCGTTCCCGGCCCCTACGGACGCAGGGCTCATCAGAACCGCGTTCGTCGCCGCGCTTACAGGCGGGGTGCTGCTGGGCTGGCTCATAGGCCGGCGCGGTGACCGCGAGGCGAACAACACGTTCACCGTAGTGGGCGCCGTGGGCCTGTTCGCGGCCATGTCCGTCTTCTCCTTCATCACCTACAAGCAGTGGGCACCGCTGGTGGGCCTCAGCTGACCGAGGCGGGTCAGCCTCAGGTGCGTGCCCGGCGCAACAACGGGCGCTAAGGCGCACTTAGCCTCGGCACGCGCCTATGTTAGTCTTGCGGCATTGTGACGTTCGAAGTGGGTGACCACGTCGTTTACCCCTCGCAGGGTGCTGGCGTCGTCGAGGAGCGAACCACGAGAGTGGTCCTCGGCCAGAAGCATGAGTACCTCAAGGTCGTCTTCATCCGGGGCGACATGGAGGTGCTGGTTCCGTTGAAGAAGGGGGAGGAAGTCGGGCTGCGCCACACCGTGGACGCGGACGAGATCCCGCGCCTGTTCGAAGCGGTTCGCGAGGCTGACCTCACGCTCCCCGCCCAGTGGCCGCCGCGCTTCCGGGCCGAACAGGAGATCCTGGCGGCGGGCAGCGCCTACGACCTGGCGCGCCTGATAGGCGTACTCGCCAAGCGCGACGTGGAGAAGGGCCTAGCCGCCACGGAGCGCGAGGTGCTGGATACGGCGCGCATGATGCTCTCGAGCGAGCTCGCCGTGGTGAAGGGCACCGACCTGGAGACCGCCGAGGCTGAACTGGACGCCGTCGTGGCGGTGCACGCCACCTGAGGCTCCACCATGCCATCTGAGCTGGAGGGCACACCGGACGCGCCTTCCAGCAAGCCACTGACCGCCCGCTCACGTGTGAACGACCTGCTCACGCGGCACGGCCTGCGGGCCGACAAGGGCTTCGGGCAGAACTTCCTGGTAGACCCTTCCGTGCTGCACGCCACCCTCAGGGCCGCCGAACTCGAAGCCGGCGATCACGTCCTGGAGGTGGGCCCCGGCCTCGGGGTGCTGACGCACGCCCTGGCCTCCGCCGGCGCCCACGTGACGAGCGTGGAGCTCGACCGCCGCCTGCTGCCCGTCCTGGAGGAGACGCTAGCGGACCTGGCCGACCGGCCGGGCGGCGGCAGCGTGGAGGTGGTACCCGGCGACGCCATGCACTTCGATCTGGAGAGCATGCCCCCGGGCTCACTGCTCGTGGCCAACCTGCCCTACAACGTGGCCACCCCGATCATCGCCCGCGCCCTGGAGTCGGGACGCTTCCGCCGCCTGGTGGTGCTGGTGCAGCGCGAGGTGGGCGAGCGGCTCGCGGCCGACCCCTCCTCCCCCGCCTACGGTGCGCTCTCGCTGCTCGTGGCGCACTTCGGCCGCGCCCGACTGATGAAGAGCGTGCCACCTGGCGCCTTCCACCCGCCCCCCAAGGTGACGTCGGCCGTGGTGCGGGTGGACGTGAACCCGGAAGCCACGCCCGACCCTGAGCTGTTCCGGCTCATCCACCAGGCGTTCGCGCATAGGCGCAAGACGCTAAGGAAGAACCTCGAGTACGCCGGGCTGGACCGTGAGATCGTGCTGGGGGCTCTGGCGGCCCTGCAGCTCGATCCGCGCGTGCGGGCCGAGCAGCTGGGCTTGCACGAGTTCACGGAGTTGCGCAGGCGGCTGCAGGCGGCGAGCCGTGCGCCGTAGGGGCCTTTCAGGGGCCAGCCACGGTGTACTCATGAACGGGCGAGTATACTTGCGTAAGCAGAAAATACTCCGGCACGACGGCCGGTAGGAGTAGAGAGCGAATGGCCCATTTTCTTGTCGTCGGCGACGCCGCCGTCGATCAGATGTACTTCGTCAGTGAGTTCCCCGAGCAGGGCGGTGAAGTGCCCTCGACCAGGGCTCTGATGGAACCCGGCGGTGCGGGTGGCACCGTCGCCACGGTTCTAGCCAGGCTCGGGAACCCCACCCGCATAGCCACGCGCCTAGGTACCGGACCGTTCGCGCAGCTCGCGCTGCGCAACCTGGTAGATGCGGGGGTGGACACCAGCCTCGTGCAGCACGACCCGGAGCACCAGACCGCCAGCGTCACCCTCATCATCACTCCGGACGCCCAGCGCACCATGATCAGCGCCTCGGGCTCCAGCCGGCATCTTGACGCCGGCGAGCTGAACGAGGAGGACGTGGCCACCTGCGACGCGCTCGTCATGAGCGCCTACGCGCTGGTGGGCGGCAAGCAGAAGGAGTACGCCCTGCAAGCGCTCTCCTACGCCCAGAAGCACAGGCTCACCACCTTCGTGGACTTGGGCACCGGCGCGGTGAACGCCCTGGGCGACAGGCTCATCCCGCTGGTGAAGAGCGTGGACTACCTGCTGATGAACGAGCACGAGCTCTACCTGGTGAGCGGCGGTGCCTCCATCTCCGACGCGGTCAACGAGCTGCGCGACATGGGGCTGGAGCAGCTCATCGTCAAGGTGGGCGAGATGGGCTCGATCGTCATCACCCCGGAACTGAACGAACTGGTTGAAGCGCACGACATAGACGGCGTCATCGACTCCACCGGCGCCGGCGATTACTACACGGCCGCGTTCGCCCACGCCGTCATGGCGGGCAACGACCTCATCTCCGCGGCCCGGCTCGCCAACGTGGCGGGCGCACTCAACACCACCCGCGTCGGGGCCCAGAACATGCGGCTCGACGACGACACCCTGCAACGGCACGCTGCACTCCTCAGTAGCACCCCGGCGTAACCTGCTAGCGTGAACCCTCACCTAACGCACCCGACGAGGCTGAGGCGGGCGGCGCACGTGCTCATCGTGCTCGCGCTCGCCCTGGCCGCCAGTGTCTCCGCCCAGGAGGGCGCCAGCGAGGCGTCCGAGATCAGGGCCAGCTACCAGGAGCGCTTCGACCGCGCCTGGCGGCTGGTCGACGAACGTTACTGGGGCCTGGACAGGAGCGGCGTGGACTGGCAGGCGGTGAGGGAGGAGTACCTCCCCCGCGCCCTGGAGGCCGCGGGCGAAGATGAGTTCTACGCCGTGCTCGAGGAGATGTACGAGGAGCTCGGCGACGACCACTCCGTCTACGTGCCCCCCTCCCGCGTGGCCGAGATAGCCGAGGCGTACGGTTCGCTGCCCTGCGTAGCGCTCTTCGCGGGCCTGCCCGGAGGCAGCGGCGCCCTGGCCGGCTGGACCGACCGCTACGCCAGCGCGGCGTCCGGCCCCGCGCTCCTCCGGGCCCAGAGCCTGCCCGAACTCGAAGACCGCCAGCAGCGCGCCAACGTCACCTTCGGCCTCACCGCCGAGGGCGTGGGCTACCTGCGGGTCCCCGATCTGGCCAGCGACGGGGTGGCGGGCGCCGTGCGCGGCGCGGTCGACGAGCTGACCAACGCGGGCGCCTGGTCGTTCGTGCTGGACCTCAGGCACAACCCCGGCGGGCGGCTGGTGACCATGATGGAGGTGGCCGGCATCTTCACCAGCGGCTTCCTGTGGCGCGCCGTGACCAGCTGGTCCTTCCCCCTGCCCTACCCCGCCATCGGGTTCACGGCCACGGAGCTGCCGCTCGCGGTGCTGATAGACGGCGACGTGCACTCCGCCGCCGAAGGGCTGGCCGGTGCGCTGCAGGCACGCGGCCGCGCGGTGGTGGTCGGGGAGGTAAGCGCCGGCAACGTGGAGGCGCTGCTGCCGTTCTGCCTCAGGGACGGTTCGCAGGCCTGGATCGCCACGGGCGTCCTGGCGCCAGTGCTGGGCCGCACCTGGGAGGGCCAGGGCGTGATACCGGACATAGAGGTGGCCTCCGAGTCCGCCCCCGAGCGGGCGGTCGAGTGGTTGCTGGAGCAGCGGCAGGCACAGTGAGCATGCCGGACGCCCGCGTCGAACGTCTGAGCGAGCATCTCTGGCGGCTCGAGCTCGCCGTGGATACCCTGCCCCCCTACGATCACACCAACGCCTACCTGATAGCCGACGCCGGGGTGGGCGTGCTGGTCGACCCGGGCGCGGCCGATGACGCCGCGCTGGGCGTCATCGAAGCGGCTCTACACCGGGCCCAGGTGAACCTACTGAAGGGCATCGTGCTGACCCACACGCATCCGGACCACACCGGCGGGGTGGAGGGCGTGCGGGCTCGCTTCAGCTCGAGGGACGAGGACCAGCCGGCGCTCTACGTCCACGCCAACGAGGCGGGGCGCCTGCCGGAGGAGTGGGCGCCCGTCGTGCTGCAGGGCGAAAGGACCCTGATGGTCGGTGACGTGGCCGTGCGCTGCCTGCTCACGCCGGGCCACAGCCCCGGGCACCTGACGCTGTTGCTCGAGAACGACGGCGAGGAGCGGCCCGAGGCGGCCGTCGTCGGCGACCTGGCTGCGGCCGCGGGCTCGGTATGGGTGGGCCGCCCGGAGGGCGACGTCGCCGCCTACCTAGCCAGCCTGGAGCGCATCGTGGACCTGGCTCCCCGCGTGGTCGGCCCGGGCCACGGGCCCGCCATCGTGGCGGTGCAGAAACGCCTGAAGGAACTCATGCAGCACCGGCTGGAGCGCGAGGAGCAGGTGCTGACCGCCCTGCAGGCGGGCCAGGCCACCGCGGCCGAACTCACCGCCCGCATCTACGAGGGTCACCCGCCGGAGGTGCTCGAGCTGGCGCAGCGGAGCGTGCTGGCTCACCTGCTCAAGCTCATGAACGAGATGCGGGTGGTGCACCTCGGCAACGACGAGCAGGGGCCCTATGCCATCAGGCGTTGAACCGGGGCTGCGCGAGCAGCGCCTCCCGCAGTGCGCTCAGGGTCGGCCCCACGCGCTCCACCCGCTTCGGCGCGGCCTCGAAGGCGGCTAACGCGGGCGGCGCATCCGGCGTGACGCCGGTGGCCTGGCGGACGGACTCGGGGAACTTGGCCGGGTGCGCCGTGGCCAGCACGATGGCGCGGCCGCCCTGCCCCCGGCGTCCCGACACGCGCTCCCACGCCTCGAGGCCCACGGCGGTGTGCGGGCAGGCGAGATAGCCGTGCCGCTCGTAGGTCAGGCGCATGCGGTCCAGGGTGGCAGCGTCGTCCACGGCCTCACCCACCACCCGCGCGGGCAGGCGCTCACCGAAGAGGGTGAAGAGCCGCTCGAAGTTGGAGGGCGCCCCCACGTCCATGGCGTTGGAGAGCGTGGTCACGCTGGGCACGAACTCGTAGGCGGCGGCCTGGCCGGCCAGGAACCTGGCGAAGTAGTCGTTGCGGTTGTGTGCCGCCACGAAGTGCGCTTCGGCGCCGGCCCAGCCCGTGGCCATCAGCCCGGCCGTCAGGTTGCCCAGGTTGCCGCTCGGCACCACGAAGGTGAGCTCCTCGCCCTCCCCCATTAGGTCCCGGGCCTGCAGCAGACCCCATAGGTAGTAGAGCATCTGGGGCAGCAGGCGGCCCACGTTGATGGAGTTGGCGGAGGTCAGGTTGAGGGCGGCAAGCGCGGGGTCCGCGAAGGCCTCCTTCACCATCCGTTGGCAGTCGTCGAAGGTGCCCTCCACCGCGAAAGGGCGCAGGCCCTTGCGCTCGGCGATGAGCTGGCTCTCCTGCACCCGGCTCACGCCCTCCGACGGGTACAGCAGAGCCACCTGGACGCGCTCCAGCTCCGCGAACGCGTCCGCCACCGCGCCCCCCGTGTCGCCGGAGGTGGCCACCAGGACGGTGGCGGAGCCGCCGCGCCGCTCCAGAGCGGCTTCCATGAGCCGGGCCAGGGACCTGGCGCCCACGTCCTTGAAGGCGGAGGTGGGGCCGTGGAACAGTTCGAGCAGGAAGTCGTCGCCCAGTTCGACCAGCGGCACCGGGAAGTCGAGGGCCTCCGCCACGGCCGCGGCGCCATCCTCTCCCATCATGGGCGGCAGCACTATCCGCGCCACCTCGGGCAGCGAGCCCGCGTCGCGCCAGCCGCCCGGCACTGTCGGCGGCTCCTCCGGCATGTAGAGGCCGCCGTGCTCCGCCGGACCGCGCAGCAGGGCCTCGTCGAAGCTCACGGACCCGCCGCCGCCGCGGGTGCTGCGGAACCTCACCGGCTCAACGCTCACGCGCTAGGGCGCGGGGCTCCCGGAAAACCTCGGATGCGACCACTCCGCGGGGCGCCGGCGCCGCCTGCCGCAGCGGCGCCGGCCCCTTCTGGCCGCCGAGCGCGGCGAGCAGGTCGCCCAGCACGCCGCTGGCGGTGGAGGCGCCGCCGGCGCCCGTGCCCCGCACCACCACCGGCCCGCTCTCCTCACCGGTGAAGAGCATGGCGTTGGTGGGACCGGCGCCCAGAAGGGCGTGCCCCTCGGGCAGTTCCACGGGCCGCACTGCCGCGCGCCACTCGCCGTGCACGTGCTCCACGCTGCCGACCAGGCGCACGCGCCGGCCCTCCGCGCGGGCGGCCGCCAGCATGTCCGCCGTCAGGGCCGAGATCCCCCGCGTGGCGGCCCGGACCGCCGACCACTCCATGGCGGGGTCGAACACCAGGCGGGCCAGGAGCGTCAGCTTGTGGGCCGCGTCGAGCCCCTCCACGTCGAGCGTGGGGTCGGCTTCGGCGAAGCCGGCGCGCTGCGCGTCAGCCAGGGCGGCGTGGTACTCCGCCCCCTCGTCCATGGCGGCCAGCACCACGTTGCAGGTGCCGTTCAGCACGGCGTGGAGCGAGACGGGGTAAGAGCCCCGCAGCGCCCACGTCAGCGGTCCGATGACGGGGGTGCCCGCCATGACGGCGGCCTCGAAGAACACGCGGCCGTCCAGCATGTGGGGCAGGTAGTCGTCCCAGCGCTCCGCCAGCGCCGCCTTGTTGGCCGTCACCAGCTTGGCGCCGCGCTCCAGGGCCGCGAGGCTCAGGTCCGCCGCCAGCTCCGTGCCGCCCATGACCTCCACCACCACGTCGGCGTCCGCCAGGGCAGCGGGGTCGTCGGTCACCAGCTCGCGCCAGCCCTCGAAGGAGCGTTCACGCGTGGCGTCTCGCACCAGCACACCGGAGATGCGGACGCCGGCCCCCTCACGTCGCTGCAAGAGGCTCACGAGCTGTCCGCCTACGGTTCCGCCGCCGAGGATGGCGACACGCTGGGTCTTGGTCATGAAGGGCAACTTATCACGTTGGCGTTGTCACTTAAAAGAGCCCGCCTACGTGCTGCAAGGTGGTATGTTCCTGCGTCGTGGCCGGGCGCCTGAAGCTGCCTCGGCCGGCCGGCAACCAGATCCGGCCAGCTTGAGGAGCTGCATGTTAGGAATCGGAATCGTGGGCCTGCCCAACGTGGGCAAGAGCACCCTGTTCAACGCCATCACCCGCGCGGGCGTCGAGGCCGCCAACTACCCCTTCGCCACCATCGACAAGAACGTGGGTGTGGTCAGCGTGCCCGACGAGCGCCTCGCCGTGCTGCAGCGTCTCAACTCCAAGGGCGACCGTTCGCCCAAGCAGGTGCCCACGCACGTGGAGTTCGTCGACATCGCGGGCCTGGTGGAGGGCGCTCACAAGGGCGAGGGCCTGGGCAACCAGTTCCTGGCGCACATCCGCGAGGTTGCGGCGATAGCCCACGTGGTGCGCTGCTTCGACGACGACAACGTGGTGCACGTGGCCGGCCGCGTGGATCCGGAAGCGGACATAGAGACCATCGACACGGAGCTGATGCTGGCGGACCTCGCCACGCTGGAGCGCCGCCTGGAGCGGCTCAGGCGGAGCATGAAGGGCAACCCGGACGACGCGCAGTGGGTGGCGCCGGTAACGCAGGCCATGGAGAAGCTCAGCGAGGGCGTGCCCGCACGGCGCCTCGACCTGGAGCTGCCGCCCGACATCTCGCTCCTCACCGCCAAGCCCGTCATCTACGTCTGCAACGTGGCGGAGGAGGACGTGCTGGAGGGCAACGCGTACGTCGAGCGCGTGAGGGCCGTGGCCGCCGCGGACGACGCGGACGTGATCATCATCTCCGCCCGCATCGAGGAGGAGCTCTCGCAGCTCGAGCCCGAGGAGGCGCAGGCGTTCCTGGCCGACATGGGTCTGGAGCGTGCGGGCCTCGAGCGGCTCATCCGCACCGGTTACCACACGCTGGGCCTCATCACCTTCCTCACCGCCGGCGAGAAGGAAGTGCGCGCCTGGACCGTGCGGTCGGGCAGCAAGGCGCCCCAGGCGGCAGGCGAGATCCACTCCGACTTCGAGCGCGGCTTCATCCGGGCCGAGGTCGTGGGCTACGAGGACCTCGTGGCCACCGGCAGCATCGCCAACGCACGCGCGAGCGGCAAGCTGCGCCTGGAGGGCAAGGAGTACGTCGTCAAGGACGGCGACGTCATGAACTTCCTGTTCAACGTCTGAGTACGTAAGGAAGTACGGCCAACCTCGGCCGCTACCTGATAGTGGCGGCTGTAACGAACGCTGGCTCCAGCCGCTAGCCGCAGGCGTATCCTCCGGTTACGGTTCGCACTCCCTGCGGCCCGTGGGCGCTTCGTAGGCGCCGCACAGGAGGCCAGCGTGACACGAGCGAGTATCAACGGCACCGCCACAGCCAAACGTGGCGCCGTGGGCACTTCTGAGTACGCGGCCGGCGAGATCATCCTTTTCCCTGGCGCTGCGGACAACCTCTACCGGCTCAAGACGGGGCTCATCCGCCTGCACGCGGTGGACCAGGGCGGCTACGGTGTGACCCTGCGCTACATCAAACCGGGCGGCTACTTCGGCGAGGAGGCCCTGACCGGGCAGCGCCGGCGCTACTTCGCGGAGGCGGTGACCGACTCGAAAGCCGAGAACGTGGCCGTCGACAAGCTGAGCCGCCAGGCGCTGCAGGAGCTGGCCGCTTACCTGGCGGGCGGCCTGGAGCAGATGAACCGTTCGCTCCTGCGCCTGGCGGCCAAACCGCTGCGGGCGCGCATTGCCGCCGAGCTGCTCGAGCTGGCCGACTCGGCCCTGGCGGGGCGCACGGACTCCGGGGAGAGCGTGGTCTACCTGACCCACGACGACCTGGCGGCCGCGGTGGGCTCCGTGCGCGAGACGGTCACCAAGGTCATCGGCGAGATGGCGCGCAGCGGCGCGCTGCGCGCCGGCTACGGCAAGATCGTGGTGCTCGATCAGGCGCAGCTGTCGGAGATAGCCGGCGCCTGACCGCAACCCCTTGGCGCTCCTCCGGACCTAGAAGACGGGGCCGACCCGGAAGCTGAACACCCCGCGCGGGTGGCGCTCGCTGAAGGCGTAGTCGAGCCTCACCGCCGGCAGCATCACGCCGCCGAAGCCCAGGTTCACCTGCACCCCGATCCCGGCACCCGCGAACAGCGGGGTCTGGTACTCGTCGAAGCCCGGCACGCTCGACGCCCAGCCCACGTCCACGAACGCCAGCGCTATGACGGTCTGGGTGGCGAAGGTGGAGAGGTTGAAGTCGTAGCGGTACTCCAGCGAGCTGGTGGCGTAGGTGCGCGAGAGGTTGAAGTCGTCGTTGGTGTAGCCGCGGATCTGCGGACCGAAGTCGTTGCTGCGCCCCACCACGAACCGTTTGGAGACCGGGTAGAGGCCACCGAACTGGTGACCCACGTCGAAGCGCACGCCGAACACGTGGCTCGGGTCCGTGATCTCCTCCGGCGCGATGTCCGAAAGCTGCAGGTAGGTGCGCACGCCGCCGGTGACCTGCTCGTAGATGTAGCCGGCGCGCTCGCCCGTGACCGGGCTCAGCATGTCGTTCCCGAAGCCCAGGCCGAAGGTGCCGTAGGCGGCGATGCCCTCGGTGGGGAAGTTGGCGTTGTCGCGGTTGTCGTAGTCCACGCGCACGTTGGTGAAGGCGGAGAGGCCGGACAGCGGCAGGTACTGCAGCGCGTCCTCGAACGGCAGCGAGCAGACGTCGCCGTTGGTCACTGCGCCGTCGTCGAACTCGCACGCCACCCGGGGCGGCTCGAGCATGTACTGCGTGTACGCCCCGCGGCCGGAGACCGTGAGGTAGGTGTTGGGCGCCACGGGCCTACCGGCCGACACGCCGAAGCCGGTGGAGCGCGTGGTGTACTCGCCCACCCGCACCAGCTGGTCGTCCGCCAGGCCGGGGTAAGGGGTGGTGGTCTGGCCGGCCGCGCTCAGCGTCTGGTTGTTGTTCACCAGGCTGAAGATGGAGGCGCTGAGGGTGGTGGGCACCTCCTGGAAGTCCAGGGCGTCGATGTACAGCCAAGGGATGTCGTAGTTGAGGCTGCCGCCCATCATCAGCCCCAAGTCGGTGCTCAGCACGTCCACCTGGGCGCCCACCTTGTGGGCGAGCCCCAGGAAGTTGTTCTCCGAGTAGGCCAGGCTGGCCGAGAAGCCGCTGTCCGTGGCGTACTGCGCGGCGGGTCTCAGCTCGCCCGTCTGCTGCTTGCGGAGCTGCAGGATGACCACGGCGCTGTTGGGCTCCGTGCCGGGCTGCAGGGCGTAGTTCACCACCTCGACCACGCCGAGGGAGGCCACCTGGCGGAGCCCTTCGATGATGTGCTGGTCGTTCACCACGGTGCCGGGGTCGGGCAGGTAACGCGTGACCACGCTCTCCTGGGTGGGGCCGACCTCGCCTTCGTACTGCAGTTCGTAATCCTCGAGCCGCAGCTCGGTGACGCGCTGCACGTACGTGCCGTCGTCATAGCTGTAGTCGGGCTGCGTGACTATGCGGTAGCCGGCCTGCTGGTAGGCCCGCACTATCGAGACGAAGTCCTCCTCGGCCAGGAAGGACGTGAAGGTGTCGCCCTCCTGCAGGCTGAGCACGGACTGCAAGCGCTCGTTGGAGAGAACCGTATTGCCCTCGAACACGATCTCGTCCACCGGGCCCGCCGTCTCGGGCGCCCCCACGCGGAAGGTGACCCTCACACCGCCGCTGGGCGAGATGCCCGCCTGCAGCTGGATGTCGGAGGAGCGGCCCTGAGCCAGGCGCTTGACGTCCGCCAGCAACGTATCGAAGTTGAAGAGGTCGCCGGGTTGCAGCTCCAGCGCCGCCGGGTCCACGCCCAGAGCGGTGGTGTCGATGGAGTCGATGACCAGCTCCTGGATGGCCACGGTTAGTACGCCGTCCTGCAGCTCGGTAGCCTGGGTGTCGACGCCGCTGTTCCGGTAGCCGAGGTTGTTGTACCGCGTGCCCACCGCCCTGACGGTCTCGGCGTAGAGGGCCGGATCGAACTCGCCGGCGCGCTCCAGGCCCACGAAGAGCGTGTCCAGCTCCGCGTCGCTGAACACCGTGTTGCCCTCGTAGAGGATCTCGTCGATCTCGGCGCTCTCGTCCACCTGGTAGATGAGCCTCACCGGCACTGCGCTAGCGCTCTCCGCCAGGTCCGGCGCGGGCTCCGATTGCAGCACCACGTCGACGTCGTACGGCAGGCCGGCCTGCCGGTAGAGCTGGCGGATGGTGTTGAGCGACTCCTCGGCGCGGGCGGTGTTGAGGATCCGTCCGGGCTCCAGGAGGTTGGTGGAGCGCAACGCTTCCGTGAGGTTGGCCTCGGGGATCACGCTCACGCCCTCGAACTCGATCTCGCCGATGCGCGGGTTCTCCCGCACACGCACCACCAGCACGGGACCCTCGGCGCCGTCCTCGAAGGAGACCGATACGGTTTCGAAGGTGCCGAGGCTGTATACGCGGTTCCTCTCGGCCTCCAGGTCGATGTTCTCCACGGCGGTCCCGGGGCGGGAGGTGATCAGGGTCCTCACGATGTCGGCGTAGTTGGTCGTACCTTCTACGCGCACCTGCGCCAGCCGTCCCTCGACTTGCTGCGCCGAGGCCAGGAAGAACGCGGATATAAGGAGCAGAACGACTAGTACGCGGATTCGCGGCATAGAGTGCAGTTTACCGAACCGTTGGTGAGAGTATTCTGTAGCTGCTACCCGTGCACCTGCAGGTATGATTCCCGGCATGAATGAGCATCCAACCGCGACACGCGAAGCGAGCCTGGGCAGGGCCGCCGCCGCCGTCCGCAGCGTCACCGCGTTCGAGCCGGAGGTAGCCATCGTCCTCGGCTCGGGACTGGGACCGCTGGCGGACGAGATCGCGGCGGAGGGCGTCGTCGAGTACACCGACATACCCGGCATGCCCGCCTCCAGCGCGCCCGGCCACGCCGGTCGACTGGTGCTGGGCGAGCTGGCCGGCCGCCGCGTGGTGGCCATGCAGGGCCGCCTCCACCCGTACGAGGGCTACCCGCCTTCCGACGTGGTCTTCCCCATCGAGCTCATGCACGAGCTCGGTGCCCGCAGTCTGATCGTCACCAACGCCTGCGGGGGCCTCGATCCCAACTTCCGCGCCGGCGAGCAGATGCTGCAGATCGACTTCATCAACTTCACCGGCCAGAACCCCCTGATCGGGCCGAACGATGACCGCTACCCGCGCTTCACGGTCACCTACGACGCCTACGACCCGGAGTATCTCGAGCTGGCCCGCCGCACGGCGCTCGAGGAGCAGATCACCCTGCGCGAGGGCATCTACCTCGCCATGAGCGGGCCCTCCTACGCCACGCGGGCCGAGCTCCGCATGTTCCGCACCATGGGCGCCGACGCGGTGGGCATGTCCACGGTCTACGAGGTGCTCAAGGCCCGCCACATGGGCATGCGCGTGCTGGGCCTCTCCACCATCACGGACATGGCGGTCGCGGACCTGGGCCACCACGCCACGGGCGACGAGGTGCTGGAGATGGCTGCCAAGGCGGGCGAGACGTTCAGGCGCCTGGTCCGCGCCGTGCTCCCCAAACTCTGAAGCCGTGAGCCGCCGCCTCTCGCCCCTCGACATCCTGCACGCCGACTTCTCGCGCTCCGTCGGCGGTTACGACCGCAGGGAGGTGAGGGCGTTCCTGGAGCGCCTCTCCGCCGAGGTCGAGGCGGCTCTGCGCGAGATGCAGGCGCTGCGGCAGGAACTGGAGCGCGCCGAGGAGCGCATGAGCGAGCTCAAGGCCGCCGAGGCCGAGCTGCAGCGCGCGGTGGTGGCGGCCGAGCGTATAGCCACCGAGATGAAGGACGTGGCGCGGCGCGAGGCGGACCTGCTGCTACAGGACGCGGCGCGGCAGGGGGAGTCGCGCCTGCGGGAGAGCGAGGCGGCCCTGCGGAAGCAGCAGGCGGAGCTGAGCCAGCTGGCGCATCAGCGCACGCTCTTCAAGGAGCAGTTCCGCGGCCTCCTGAACGCCTACCTGAAGGGCCTCGACGCCAGCGAGAGGGCCGAGAGCGCCCTGCTGGACGACACTGTTCAGCCCTAGATCTACCTTCTAACCCGCTACCGGTGGGGGCCGCTGCCGCTCGTCCCCACTACGCGCCGCGTCCGCCGTGCCGCTCGAGCGCCGCCTCCAGCGCGGTGAAGGCGAGGGCCGCGCACTTCACGCGGGCCGGCAGCTTGGCCACGCCCTTCAGCACCGCCAATTCGCCCAGTGCCTCGCCCGGCTCCTCGCCGTGCAGCATGCGCTTGAAGCGCTCCACCAGTTCGAGCGCCTCAAGTGTGGGCAGACCCTGCACTGCCTCGGTCAGCATGCTGGCCGAAGCCTGCGATATGGCGCAGCCCTCACCCTCGAACGACACGGCGCTGATGGCGCCGTCCTCCAGCCTCAGGTAGAGGGTCACCTCGTCGCCGCAGCTGGGGTTCAGCCCCTCCTCCTTGACGTCGTGGGGGTCGAGCGGGCCGTAGTTGCGGGGTTTCTTGTAGTGCGCGAGGATCGACTCCTGGTACAGAGAATCGAGCAGGCTCACAGGCCGCCGCCCAGCGCGGCGAAGCGCTCCCGCACCTCCGCTACGCCCTCCACGAGCCTCATCACCTCGGCCTCCGTGTTGTAGAGGTAGAAGCTCGCCCTGGCGCTGGCGCGTAGGCCCAGCACCTGCGCCAGCGGCTGCGCGCAGTGGTTGCCGGCCCGCACGGCGATGCCGAACTGATCGAGGGCGGTGGCCAGGTCGTGAGGGTGCACGCCCTCCACCGTGAAGGTCACGATGCCGCCCCGGTCGTCGCCTTCGGGTCCGTAGAGCGTCACGCCCTCCACCTCGCGCAGCGCCCGGATGGCCAGTTGGGTGAGCGCCTGCGAGTGCCGGTGCACGTTACCCATACCCACGGCGCTCAGGTAATCCACCGCGGCGCCCAGCCCTACGGCCTCTGCGATGCTGGGCGTGCCCGCCTCGAAGCGCTTGGGCGGCACCGTGTAGGTGGTCTCCTCCAGCGTGACCTTGCGGATCATCTCGCCGCCTACCAGGAACGGCGGCATCTCCTCCAGCAGCTCGCGGCGACCGTAGAGCGCCCCGATGCCGGTGGGCCCCAGCATCTTGTGGCCGGAGAGGGCGTAGAAGTCGGCGCCTAAGCTCTTGACGTCCACCGGCAGGTGCGGGGCGCCCTGGGCGCCGTCCACCAGGAGGAGGGCGCCGGCGCGGTGCGCCAGCTCCGCCATGAGCGCCACCGGGTTGATGGCGCCCAGCATGTTGCTCATGTGGAAGGTCGACACCAGTTTGGTGCGCGGGCCGATGGCGGCCTCGAACGCAGCCATGTCCACGCGCTGATCCGGCGTCAGGCCGACGAACCTGAGGACCACGCCGAGCTCGCCCTTCAGCCGTTGCCACGGCAGCAGGTTGGCGTGGTGCTCCGCCACCGTGAGCACCACCTCGTCGCCGGGCTTCAGGTTGGCGCGGCCCCAGCTGGTGGCAACCAAGTTGAGCGCCTCGGTGGTGTTGCGGGTGAACACTATCTCGCCCAGGTCCGCGCCGATGAAGGCGGCCACCTTGCGGTGGGCCTCCTCGTACGCCTCGGTGGCCTCCGTGGCCAGGGTGTGGGCGCCGCGGTGAACGTTGGCGTGATGGTTGTAGTAGTAGTCCGCCAGCGCCTCCACTACCTGCCTGGGCTTCTGGGACGAGGCGGCGCTGTCCAGGAACACCAGAGGGTGCCCGTTGATGGTGCGCTCCAGGATCGGGAAGTCGCGGCGGATGGACGCCACGTCGAGGATGGTGTCGGCAGTACGGGTCTCTACGGTCATGTGGCCGGAGTTTAGCACCGGCGTGGTCCCGGCCCCAGGCCGTAGGTGGCGGTAGACTCGGAGGCGTGCGGCTGCTTACGCTCTCCCAGCTGAACGTGCGCAACCTGCAGACCTCCAGGTTGGAGTTCCCTGCCGGCATAAACGCCGTAGTGGGCCGCAACGCCGCCGGCAAGAGCAACCTGCTGGAGGCGGCCTACCTGGCGTGTACCGGCGAGCTGGCGGGCACGAGGACGGTGGAGCTGGTGCGGCTGGGCGAGGAGCAGGGTTACGTGGCCGCCGAGGTGGAGCACGACGAGGGCATCTCGCAGATCGAGGTGGGCCTGGCGCCCGGCCGCAAGCAGATCCGCGTGGACAAGCAGGCGGCGCGCGCGTCCGACGTGGCGCGCCTGGTCACGGCCGTGCTGCTCACCCCAGAGGACGCGGACCTGGTGCACGGCTCGCCCAGCGGGCGCCGCGGCTACTTGGACGGGCTTCTGGCGCGCCTCTCGCCCCGCTACGGGGCACTGCTACGCGAGTTCCACCGGGTGGTGGAGCAGCGCAACGCGCTGCTGCGCCTGGCGCCCTTCGACCCGACCCTGGAGGTATGGAGCGAGCGCTTCGTGACCTTGGGAACCGAGATCGAGGACCTGAAGGGGCGCGCCGTGACGCGGCTGGCGCCACTGGCCTCCGAGGTCTACGCCGAGATCGGCGGACCGGCGGCGCCGCGCCTGGGCGTCACCCTCCTGCGGAGCCATCCGCAGGAGACGCTGGCCGAAGCCCTGGCGGCTTCGTCCGAGGACGAGCTGGCCAGGCGCGTGACCGTGGTGGGCCCGCACCGCGACGATCTGGGCATCACGCTGGCCGGTCACAGCGTGCAGTCGTACGGCTCGCGGGGCGAGGCGCGCACGGCGGCCCTGGCGCTGCGCGTGGCCGAGTACCGCCTGCTGAGCGAGAAGCACCGCGAACCTCCCGTGCTGCTGATGGACGACTTCACGGCCGAGCTCGACGAGAGCCGCCGCGCCTACCTCCTGCGCCTGGCGGCCTCCACCCCCCAAGTGTTGGTCACCGGCACCGAGCCGCCGCCCCGGTTCGATAGGCTGCTCACCGTGGAAGCGGGTGTCTTCTCGGAGGGCGTGGTTGCGCATGGCTGAACGGCACGTGTCGGAGTTCTTCGCCGAGGTCTTCCGCCGGGCGGGCATGAAGCGCAATATGAAGCGCGCCGAGGCGGTGCTCCTCTGGCCCCGGGTGGTGGGTGCGGACGTGGCCCGCTTCAGCACCGCCCGGGCGCTGCGTGACGGCATCCTCTACGTAGACGTGAGCGACTCCGAGACCGCCATGCACCTGAGCATGCAGCGCAGCCGCTTCCTGGGCGAGTACCGCACCACCTACGGCGTGACCGACGTGCGCGAGATCCGGTTCCAGGTCGGGCGGGTCAAGCGGGCGGAGCCGGAGCCGGGTGCGGACGGCCCGGAACAGCCCGACCTCGAGCGCGTGGACCCGCAGGAACTGGCCCGGATCGCGCGGGACCTGGACGCCCTGGGCCTACCCGAGGAGGTGGCCCAGATCACGCTGCAGGCGGGCCGGCGCTTCCTGGCGCTGCAGGCGGCGCGTCGGGACGCGGGCTGGGTGCCCTGTCCCACCTGCGGCGCCCTGCACGACGGCTCGGTGCGGCCGCTGACTCCGCGCGAGGAAGCGTTAGATGAGGCGGGACGCCGCGAGGAGGCCGTGGAGTTGGCGCGGGAACTCTGCGCGGCCTGCGCCCGCTACTCCCAGGAGGGCAAGGTCCGGAGCGCCGCCATGCGCGTGAAGCTCGACCCCACGGTGGCCACGCCCGACCTGAGCGAGGACGAGCGCGCCGTGGCCCGTCACCTGGCCGCCCGCCACCTGGACGCCGACCTCCGCGAGCTCATGCCGGCCGCCGCGCTGCAACCCGCGGTGCTGCCGCAACTCGACAGGGCCGCCCGCTGCCGGGTGGCGCTGGCGGAGGGCACCTCGCCGGAGGCGGTGAGTCAGGAGGCGCTCCAGCGCTTCGACCCGCGCATAACGCAACTTCTCAGGAAGTACGAGCCTTGATCCATTCCCTTGTCCTCGGCTCGCCCACGCGGGGGGCAGCCGAGGCGGGTCCCGTTGGAGTCGACCATGCCTGAACCTGTAATTCTCGTCATCCTCGATGGTTTCGGTCTCGCCGAAGGCGGGCCGGGTAACGCCGTGGCGCAGGCGCGCACGCCCGTCTTCGATCAGCTGTGGGCCACGCGGCCCAGGACGCAGCTGGCCGCTTCCGGTCTGGAGGTGGGCCTGCCGGCCGGGCAGATGGGCAACAGCGAGGTGGGGCACATGAACCTGGGAGCCGGCCGCGTGGTGCGCCAGAGCCTCACCTACATCGAGGCGTGCATAGCGGACGGCTCGTTCTTCGAGGCGCCGGAGCTGGTGCGCCTCTACCGCTCCGTGAAGACGGGCGGAACCCTTCACCTGATGGGCCTGGTCAGCGGCGGCGGCGTGCACTCCGACCTGGATCACCTGATGGCGCTGCTGGAGATGGCCGAGCGCGAGGGCGTGACGCACGTGCGCCTCCACGTCTTCACCGACGGCCGCGACGCACCGCCGGACAGCGGCGCCGGCTTCGTGGCCCTGGTGGAGTCCCGCCTGGCGGAGCTGCGCGAGCACGGCACGGACGCGCTCATAGCCTCTGTCACAGGGCGCTACTTCGCCATGGACCGCGACCTGCGCTGGGAACGCACGAAGCAGGCGCACGACGCGGTGGTGTGCGGGGTGTCCGAACAGCGCGCCACGAGCGCGGCGGCGGCCGTCGGGGAAGCGTACGCGCGCGGTGAGACGGACGAGTTCATCCTGCCCACAGTCATCGTGGAGCCGGACACGGGAGAACCCGTGGGCACCATGCAGGACGGCGACGCCGTGTTCTTCTTCAACTTCCGGGCGGACCGTGCGCGGCAGCTGACGTACGCCCTGCAGGGCGACCCCGGTTGGGACGGCTTCGTGCGCTGCGCGGTGCCCGAGGTCTCCTTCGCTTCGATGATGGAGTACGACCGCGAGCTGCCCGCGCCCTACGCCTTCGCGCTACCTGAAATTGACGAGACCCTGCCGCAGGTCCTGGCGGAAGCGGGGCTCGAGCAGTTCCACGCCGCGGAGACCGAGAAGTACGCTCACGTGACCTACTTCTTCAACGCGCAGCGCGAGGTGGCGTACGAGGGCGAGACGCGCCTGCTGGTGCCGTCGCCGAAGGTGCCCACCTACGACCTGCAGCCGGAGATGAGCTCGGTGGAGCTCACCGACAAGACGGTGGAGCGGATCCTGGAGAAGGACGACGCCTTCGTGCTCATCAATTACGCCAACCCCGACATGGTGGGCCACACCGGCGTGCTGGGCGCCGCCATCCAGGCCTGCGAGGCGGTGGACCGCGGTCTGGGCCGGCTGGTGGGCGCCACGCTGTCGCGAGGGGGCGCGCTGCTGGTGCTAGCCGACCACGGCAACGCCGAGCAGATGCAGGAGGCCGACGGTAGCCCGCACACGGCGCACACCACCAACCCCGTGCCCTGCGTGCTGGTGTCGGACGCGCCGGAGTTGCAGGGCGTGACCCTCCGCGGTGGCGGCGCACTTGCCGACGTGGCGCCCACCGTGCTGGAGCTGCTGGGCGTGGCTCAGCCCGCGGCCATGACGGGGCGCTCCCTGCTGGTGCGCCCCTGACACGTTGGACCGGGGCTTCCGGACCGTAACCGGAGGGTGATCCCGGCCGGCGGTCAGTTGTCGGCGCGCAGCGCGAGCAGCGGCACCAGCATCTCCTCGCGCTCCAGCGAGCCGTGCATGCCCAGTAGACGCGCCTGCTCCGCGTTGGCCCAGAGGGTGGCGTTGCCCTTGGCGAGGAGCACCACGTCGCCCACGCGCCTGTCCGCCTCGGGGTGGAGCCGGGCGGGGTCGCCATACAGGCCCGCCGCCAAGGCGTCCGCGCCGCGCATGACCACGAAGACGTCGCCAAGGGCGTCGGTCGCGGCCGCCTGCAGCTCGGCAGCTGCGCCGGCGGCGGCGTAGAGGAAGACGTGGCGCGGCTCGCCCGCCTCGCGGGTGCCCAGCAGGCGGCGCAGTTCGGGGTGGTCGTCCAGGTAGCGCTGCTGCTCACGCGGCGTGGAGATGTGCCCGTGGTCCGCCGTGACCAGTACGAGGGTGCCCTCGCGGGCCGCTGGCGAGAGGCCCTCCAGCAGCCGCGCGAGCTGCGGCACGAACGCGCCGAACAGCCGGGCGACGCTGGGGCTCTCCTCCCCGTCGCGGTGCATGAGGGAGTCGAAGTCGGGCATATAGGCGTAGGTGAACGCCTTCTCCCCGGCGGTGCGTTCCATATGCTCTCCGAGCAGGGTGAGCATGTCGACCCAGTCCACGTAGCCGTGGAGCTCCGAACCCTCGAACTGCATCCGGGAGAGCGGGTTGCGGTAGATGCTGGCCGGCGCGAAGCTGTGGCCGCGCACATCGGCTCGCGCCAGCAACCGGTAGAGCGACGGCGCCCCGCGCATGCCTTCTGGTGTGACGCCCCAGCGCTCGAGGTCGCCTAGGTGCGCGCCCCGGTCGTAGGCCGGGTGGAAGAGGAGCATGTTGGCCACCAGCCCGAGGCTCGGCAGCCGCTGTGTGAAGCCCAGTATGCCCAGGGCGCCCGGCGCACTGCCGTCGGTCTGGATCACGGTGGTGGCGGCGGTGGTGGTGGACGGGCTTACGGAGGTGATGGGCTGCGGCAGCGCTCCGTCCGCCAGCCCGCCGTAGCGTGCGAGTAGGTCCATGAGGCCGGCGTCCCCAGCGGCTACCAGTCGTTGGAGCTTGAGGAACCCGAGGCCGTCGACGAGGAGTATCACCACGTGGCGTACGCCGCTCGCCTCCGCGGCGAGCGGAAGGGGCGCCGAGCGCCACTCGGCGTCCACGCCCAGCAGGCGCCCGACCGTCGGGGGCAGGTTGACTAGCGAGCCGGCCTCGTAACGGGGCCACACCCAGCTGGCCGGAAGAGTGAACGGAAGCTGCTCTCCTGCTGAAATTGGTGGCCGTGGCAACTCTGCGCCGCCTTCCCTGACGGGACCCCGCTACTCCGCGCCGCTCGGCGTTGCTTGGCTAAGCTCGGCGCGCCCGGCGGTTCCCATCACTGGTCTCATCCCTGCTCTCATCCTTCATCCCTACGGTGTTCGGTGACTAACGCTACACCAGGACGGCTGGGATAGTGGGTGCAGCACGGGAACCTCTGAACATCACGGGGTCCGGCTCCGGGGCCCGGTTCTGGGGGCGGCGCCATAAGGAAGGCGGGGGCACCTGGAATAGGTGCCCCCGCCTGAAGGTTGCGGCCTTGCTGGCCTGGCCGTTATCTAGCCGTGGCTCAGAAGTCCATGCCGCCCATGTCGCCGCCGGGCATGGCGGGAGCGGGGGCTTCCTTCTCGGGGTGGTCGTGGATGACCACTTCGGTGGTGAGCATGAGACCGCCGATGGAGGCGGCGTTCTGCAGGGCGGTGCGGGTGACCTTGGCGGGGTCCACGATGCCGGCCGCGAACATGTCGTCCACGTACTTGTCGGTGGCGGCGTCGTAGCCGTACTTGCCGTCGGCCCTGCCCAGGATGGTGTTGACCACCACGCTGCCCTCGGCGCCGGCGTTGGCAGCGATCTGGCGGGCGGGCTCCTCGAGCGCGCGGATCAGGATGTTGGCGCCGGTGCGCTCATCGTCCGAAAGGGTCTCCGCGACCTTCCTCACCGCGTCGATGGCATGGATGAGGGTCACGCCGCCACCAGCGACGATGCCTTCTTCAACGGCCGAACGGGCGGTGGAGAGGGCGTCCTCGAAGCGGTGCTTCTTCTCCTTGAGCTCGGTCTCGGTGGCCGCGCCCACGCGGATGACGGCCACGCCGCCGGCCAGCTTGGCCAGGCGCTCCTGGAGCTTCTCGCGGGCGTAGTCGGAGTCGGTGTTGTCGAGCTCGCCGCGGATGCCCTTGATGCGGGCCTCGATGGCTTCGGTCGTGCCGGCGCCTTCGATGATGGTGGTCTCGTCCTTGTTGCTGCGGACGCGCTTGGCACGGCCGAGCTGGTCGATGCGGACGTTCTCGAGCTTGTGGCCCAGGTCCTCGCTGATGACCTCGGCGCCGGTGACGGCAGCGATGTCGCGGAGCATCTCCTTGCGGCGGTCACCGAAGCCCGGAGCCTTGACGGCGGACACGTTGAGGGTGCCGCGGAGGCGGTTGACGACGAGGGTGGCCAGCGCTTCGCCTTCGATGTCCTCGGCGATGATGAGCAGCGGCTTGCCGGTCTGCATGACCTGCTCGAGGACGGGGATGAGGTCCTTGAGGGCGCTGATCTTCTTCTCGTGGATGAGGATGTAGGCGTCCTCGAGCACCGCTTCCATGGCGTCGGAGTCGGTGATGAAGTAGGCGCTCAGGTAGCCCTTGTCGAACTGCATGCCTTCGACGACGTCGAGCTCGGTATCGAGGGTCTTGGACTCCTCCACCGTGATGACGCCGTCGCGGCCGACCTTGTCCATGGCCTCGGAGATGAGGTTGCCCACCTCGGCGTCGTTGGCCGAGATGGCGGCCACTTCGGCCACGGCCTTGCTGTCCTCGATGGGCTTGGACATGGAAGCCACGCTCTTGATGGCGGCTTCGACGGCCTTGTCGATGCCGCGCTTGAGGGCCAGCGGGCTGGCGCCGGCGGCCACGTTGCGCAGACCCTCGCGCACGATTGCCTGACCGAGCACGGTGGCCGTGGTGGTGCCGTCACCGGTGATCTCGTTGGTCTTGCTGGCGATCTCGATGAGGAGCTTGGCGCCGATGTTCTC
>CAZPWN010000019.1:0-17177 GCA_964590475.1 uncultured bacterium
AGCGACCCCCTGGTCCCAAACCAGGTGCGCTACCAGACTGCGCTACGCCCCGACGATCGCCTGGTGCACACGCTACATGGACGGTGGCGCCCAGGCGGGTGCAGGCAGGAGTATACCCGGTCGGAGGGGGCCGCGTCACGTCCTGGCGTGCGTTCGGCCGCGAGGTGTCCACGGGTACCCGTCCGTCAGGAGAGCTCTTCGAGGGCCAGCGCCACCCAGGCCCGCATCTCGGCCGTCAGAGGCAGGCGCGCCGCGGCCTCGCGGTCGTACCAGCCGAAGGGGGTGGACTCGCTCACGAGTGCGCCGTCGTACGGCTCCGTCGGCCGGGCCCAGTAGATGAGATCCACGTGTTCGTGGCCCTCGTGGATGGTCTCGAGCTGCACCCCGCGCGGCCTCGTCAGCTGCCGCGGGCCAGGTGCGTCTATCGGGGGCTCGCCGACGAGCGTCACGTGCACACCGGCCTCCTCGTGAACCTCACGCACGGCGGCCTCGTCCGGCAGCTCGCCCCGCTCCACGTGCCCACCGGGCGGGAGCCAGACGCCCAGGCGCCGATGCTCGTGCAGCAGCACCTGGCCGCGCCACACGACGAAGACGCTGACGGCCAGGTCGCGGGTCACGGACGAGGCGCCGGCCGCTTCTACGGCACCGGAAGAGCTGGCGGTAGGCACGGCGATCAGTCCAGCACCAGCGCCGCGAACAGCACCAGGAAGACGCTACCGACGGCCAACAGGAACCCGACCATGAAGCCGCGCGGCCAGGCGCTCCGCACCTTCGGCGCGATGGAGGCGAATACCAGCACGATGCCGGCGAGGAAGAGGTAACTGGCTATGCGGATCACTAGTTCTTGCAAGGTCGCTCCCGCGTAAGGTTACCGCGTTCCGTCCGGCACCGGTCCCGGCGCCAGGCGCTACCATCAGGCATGACACGCCGTAAGCGCGCTGAACGCTCGGACACCGGGAACACACGAGCCACCGGGCCCGAGGTGGCAACCGAGCTCGCCCCCTTCCGCGAACGGGTGCTGGCGGTGGTCCGCCAGATCCCCGCCGGCCGGGTCACCACCTACGGCACGGTCTCGCTGCTCGCCGGCCATCCGCGCGCGGCCCGCCAGGTAGGCGGGGTGCTGTACGGCCTGCGCCACGGCGAGACGGACGTGCCGTGGCACCGCGTCATCAACGCCGAGGGCGGCATATCCACCTTCAAGGTCGGCAGTGGGGAACTGCAGGTTGCGCTGCTGGAATCCGAGGGGGTGGTCGTGAACGACCGCAGGGTCGACCTCGGGCGTTACCTCTGGCGACCTGGGCAAGAGGATGACGTCTGAAATTTGGACCGTCGGCTCAGCCGACGTGGATCTGCGGGCCCATGGCGTAAGTGATCACGCGCTTGTGGTAGCGGCGCGAGAGGAAGCCCACGCGCACGTGAGCCACCACGTAGTAGCCGCCGTGCTCGCGCATGTTCTGCGCCGAGAACTTCAGTGACGGAACGAAGATGGAGAGGAAGCCCAGGATGTCGGCGTTGATCTCGGCCTGCGCGTGCGTGTGCTTGGTGACCGGGAACGGCGCGATGAACTCGGCGCTGAGCTCGGTCTTGCGCCTGCCGGGCAGGCGCCCGCGCGTCAGGACGCTCTTACGCTCCAGTCGTTTGGTCCTGAGCTCGAGCTCCTTGCCGGAACCGGCGTAGAAGCGGTCGTTGAAGCCCATACTTACGTTCACGTTCTCCAAACCCGAGTAGGGCACCAGTTTCAGCCGCGCCTGGAAGCTGGAGCCGGCCGCGGCGTGCGGGGGCACGTGCAGCTCCACCTGGTTGAAGAGGCGCTCCCAGGCGGCCGTGAAGAGCGAGGAGACGGAAGCGGCGCCGGCGGCGGCGACCTCCAGCAGGAGGAAAGTGGGCCCGATGGTTTGCCTGAGCGAGGGGCTCAGGAGGGCGAAGCCGCCCGCCAGGGTGGCCACGCCCCACATGAGCCCGATCCAGAAGCTGGGAAGCTCGGTGATGCGCGGGGTGAAGGGCACGTCCAGGGGCGGGTCGTCGAGGTAGCGCCTGGCGACGCCGCACGCGTCGCACTGCTCGCCCACCAGGTTGCAGTGCCCGCACAGCGTGCAGGTCCACATGGTGGCCTGCCAGGGAGTGGTGGCCTGCGCGGCAGCGGCTTCGCCCATGGTCACCCCCGAGTATAGAAGCCTGCGCCTGGAGCACGCGAGAAACTTCGTATCATTGAGGCATTGGGACCGCGGGGAGGCCAGTGGTGGCCCGCTGCGGTCATCGGTAGGGCCGAGAAGGCCCGGAGCGAGGAGAGCCGTATGAAGGGCGAGAGCCTGGTTATGAACGGTGACAACTGGACGGTGGTGGACGTAGCTCCGGCCATGCCCCTGGCGGAGATGGTGGCCGCCATCCTGGAAGAGGAAGGGTTCGTGGTGGCCGTGCGCGGCGCCGAGATGCTGGCGGACGTGTTCTCCCACCTGGGCTCGGTGACGGCCTCCACCACCTACGTGCTGGTGCCGGAGAAGGACGCCGGCCGCGCCATGAAGCTGATCGAGGAGACGGTGACCGACTTCGAGGGCGAGGAGCTGGAGGAGCTCCTCGAGAAGATGGAGCGGGGCGAACTCGAGGCGGGGGAGTGGGTCGAGGGGGAGCGCGAGGAAGAAGAACTCGGCGAGCAAGCACTCGACGAGGAAGAGCTCGACGAGAGCGCTCTGGACTGACCCGCCAGGAACCGTGGTCGGCTCAGCTCCCAGCCCGCCTGAAGGCCACCCGTGACGACTGAGGGCGGGCAGGCGAGCTCCGACACGCGGGCCACGAACGCACCCGCCTTGCACACACCGGTCCGGGCAGCCTGGCTGAGCCTGATCGGCGCGGTCGTCATCCTCGCGCTGAAGGGCGTGGCCTACTTCGTCACGGGTTCGATCGGCTTCTTGTCGGACGCCGCGGAGTCGCTGGTCAACCTGGTGGCGGCCGGGGTGCTGCTGCTCGCCCTCTACGTCTCGCGGGCGCCGCCCGACTACGAGCACCCCTACGGTCACACCAAGGCCGAGTACCTCTCCGCCGTGCTCGAGGCGGCGCTGATCATGGTGGCCGCGGGGCTCATCTTCTGGTCGGCCGTGCAGCGCCTGCTGGAGCCCCAGCCGCTCGAGAACGTGACACTAGGGGTGGTCGTGGCGCTGGCCGCGACCGTGGTGAACGGCGGCCTCGCCCTGCTCCTGGCGCGCATCGCCAGGCGCGAGCGCTCCGCTGCGCTGGAGGCCAACGCCCAGCACCTGCTGACGGACGTCTACACCTCGCTGGGCGTGATAGCCGGCGTGTTCCTGGTAGGAGCCACCGGCTGGTACGTACTCGATCCGCTTATAGCGCTGATCGTGGCGGCGAACATAGTGCGGGTGGGCGTGGCGGTCATGCGCCGCTCCATCTCCAACCTGCTAGACGAACGGCTGCCGGACGGCGAGGAGGCCATCCTCATGCAGGTCCTGGACGCCACCCCCGGCATCCTCGGCTACCACCGGCTGCGCACCAGGCGCAGCGGCCGGGCGCGCTTCGCGGAGGTGGACGTCTTCGTGAGGCCCGAGATGAGCGTGGCCGAGGCGCACAAGCTGGTGGTGCGGCTGGAAGACCAGATGCACGCCGAGCTCGAGGACCTGGTCACCACCGTGCACATCGAACCGTTCGTGGAGGGCGTGCGCGACAGGAGCACCACCCCGAGGGAGGAGTTCGGTGAGGAGGAGCCGGCCTGACGCTGGCGTGTCCGGCGGCGCCATCCGCAAGCTGCCCGCCTGTTGGGGAACCGCTCGGTGAGGGCTCTAAGAACCCTTGGCTGAGGGCTCCTCCCTCAACGCCCGCTTCCGACGTTGGCGGCCGGCGGCTTGGAGACACCCGAACTGCCGGAGTCAAGGTAGCGGAGCGGGGCGTCCGCCCACAGGCCGGAGTAGGCCACCCCGACGCGGGGCGTGACGGTGACGTTGGTGACGGGCGGTCCGTCGTGGATGCTCACGGGGGGAGCCGAAAGCGGTGCCGCGTTGTCGGCCCGCGTGATGCCGAGCGCGCGGGTGAGCCGGCCCGGACCGTCGCCCCTGACACCCGCGGGGGCGTCCAGGAGCTCCACGGCCCGCACCAGTGCTGCGTGCGGCACGCCCTCTGGCTGGCAGACGGCGTTGAACAGCTCGTGCATGCCGTAGATGAGGTACACGTACGCCGTGCCCGGCGGGCCGTACAGCGTGGCCGTGCGGGGAGTCAGCCCCCTTGAGGCGTGGCACGCCAGGTCCGCCTCACCCAAGTACGCCTCGGTCTCGACGATGCGGCCGCTTCGCACCTCGCTGCCCCGCCGCACCACCAGCACCTTGCCGAGGAGCTCGGCGGCTACCACGTCGGCCGAGCGGGCGTAGAACTCGGGCGGCAGCGGAGGGGCGAGGCTGCTAGCGTCCACCGGGGTCAGACGCGCCGGTGACCGCGCCCGTCCCAGCCGGCGTACGAGTAGAAGCGGCCCGGCACGCGGTCCTTGAGGTAGTTGACCAGTGGGTCGCGCAGCGGCGCGATGGGCACGGTGCTGGCCACCTCTTCCACGGGGAAGAAGCGGGCTTCGACTATGAAGCCGTCGGGATCGCGCGGGTTCAGCAGCCCCTTGTAGTGCGCCACGAACGCGAACGAGACGGCCCGGTCGTTGCGCCGCCTGTCCTCCACGTGAACCGCGTACGCGAGGTGCGAGATCTCCGTGACCTCCAGGCCCGTCTCCTCCCACACCTCGCGCACCAGGGCGTCCAACGTGGACTCCCCCCGTTCAACCATGCCGCCCGGCAGCGTGTAGCGCACGCGCCCGTGGCCTTGCCAGTCGTTGCCTACGAGCAGTACTCGACCGGAGGGGTCGAGAAGTATGGCCGCGGCAACGACGAACTCACGCCGCGCCACGGGACGGCGAGGCCGCGGCGGGCGACGATTGGGCGGCTTCCAGCGCCAGGCGCGAGAGCTCCTCGGCCTGCAGTGCGCCGGTCAGTTCGTCCAGGTCTCCACCGAGCACGTTCGACAACTCGCGCGTGGTGTAGCCGATGCGGTGATCGGTGATGCGCGACTGAGGGAAGTTGTAGGTGCGGATGCGCTCGGAGCGGTCGCCCGTGCCGATCTGCACGAGGCGGGCCTCGCGCGCGGCGTCCGCCGCCTTGGCGCGCTCGCGCTCGAGCAGGCGGGAGCGGAGCACCGTGAGGGCCCGCTCCTTGTTCTTGATCTGCGACTTGCCGTCCTGGCAGGTGACGATGATCTCGTCGTCCTGCCCCGGGTGGTAGGTCACGCGCACGGCCGAGTCGGTGGTGTTGACGGACTGGCCGCCGGGGCCGCTCGAGCGGTAGACGTCCACGCGGAAGTCGGAGGGGGATAGGTTGACGTCCACGTCGTCCGCCTCGGGCAGCACCGCCACCGTGACCGTGCTGGTGTGGATGCGGCCCTGCGACTCGGTGGCGGGCACGCGCTGTACGCGGTGCACGCCGGACTCGAACTTGAAGGCGCGGTACGCGCCCCGGCCGTCGATACCGAAGGAGACCTTGGTCAGGCCGCCGACCTCGGTGTCGTGCGAATCCAGGATCTCGGTCTTGAACCCCAGGCTGGAGGCGTAGCGCAGGTACATGTCGAGCATCTCGCGGGCGAACAGCGACGCCTCGTCGCCGCCGGCGGCCGCGCGGATCTCGACGATAACGCTCTTGTCGTCGTACGGGTCACGGGGTAGGAGGAGCAGGTCGAGTTCCCGTTCCAGCTCGGCCAGGCGCGCTTCCAGGCTCTCGGCTTCCGAGGCCGCTTCGTCCGCGAACTCCGGGTCGTTCCTGAGCTCGGCCAGGTCCTCGAGTTGTCGTAGGACGTCGCGCCTCTCGGTGTCGACGTCGACGATCTCCTTGACCTCGCTGTAGCGCTGCATGGCCTCCCGGTACCTGGTCGGGTCAGACAGCAGGTCCGGGTCGGCCAGACTGCGCTCGAGCATCTCGAGCTCGTAGGTGAGGGACTTCATACGGTCGGTCATTGAAGCTAGTCTAATGCCTCTGGCACGCGGGTCCGGAGCCTAGGCTTCACCGGCCCGCGCCGCGCGGCGCCTCAGGGCAAAGGCGCGAGGCCCCGGCTGGTGATGATGGCCACCGCCAGTCCGCCCGGGTCCACCGCGTTCGGATCGCCATCGCGCAGATCTATGAGGCCGGCGCCGCTGCACCTGGCGGGCCTGCCTATGAGGGCGTCCCGCAGCGCCTGCCTCAGCACCGCCGGGTCGCTGCTGGGTATCTGCAGCGCGATCAGCTGTTCCACCGCCAGGTCGATGTGGTCGAGGGCCGCCTGGAAGGGGGCCGTGGCCAGCGCCTGGCCCGCGGCGCCGGGCACCGACTCCAGGCGCCCTGCGTCCAGGTAGGCGGCGGCCGCGCAGGCGCCGTGGGAGCCACCTACGCCGTGCCAGGGTGCCCGGGGATCGTCCACCGGCGGCGCCGAAGGGGGTGGAGCTGCGGCCGGGGGCACGGCGACCCGCACGTTGATCAGGCGCGCCCAGGGTGGGGGAGGGTTGCCCGGGCCGAACAGCGCCGTGCGGGCGTAGACGTTGCCCTCGTAACCCCTGCTCCGCAGAGCGTCGTGAGCCACCAGCAGGTCGTCCTGCAGGCCCCATATCACCACCCCGCCCGGTTGCGAGGCGGCCACGAGCAGCGCCTCCGGCCGCAGCTCCTGCACCCCGGGCGGGTAACTCACGCGGTGCGTGATGGACGCTCCGACCACCGCCAGTAGCGCACTCAGGTCGCCTTCCGCCGCCTGTAAGGCGGGACCCTCCAGGGCCATGAGCGCGAGCGAGGGCCGGTTCTCCCTGTAGGCGTCGGCCACGATGGCGGCCAGCGCGTCGGTGTCGTCCGCGGCCAGCGAGAACGCCCAGTACGGGAACTCGCTCACACGCTCGAAGGTGGTGGGTGCAAGGAGCGGCACGCCGGCAGACTCCGCCGTTGCGGCCACCTCGCGCGTGGCCCGCGGTGTGGTGCAGCACACGAGCACTAGTGCGCCCTCCGCTATCAGCTCCTCTGCGTGGCGCCTGGCCACGGCCGGGTCGCTGGCGTCGTCACGCAGCTCGAGGTCTACGCTCACGCCGAAGATGCCGCCGGCGGCGCGCAGAGCCGACTGCCGGTCGGCCGCCAGCAGCCACTGGGCCACGCCCGGCGCGGACGCGGCGCCCGTGCGCGAGGTGATGACGCCCACGCTCACGGAGCCGGGGCCCAGCTGCGCGCCGGCCTGATTCATGCAGGTGAGTGCCGCAGCGAGGAGCAGGATGAGCCGGGCAACTTGCTTCGGACCAGCCCGAGTTACGTGAGGGTTCGAGCGGGTGGAGGTGAGCATGGAGGATCCCTTCGGCGCCGTGACGCGCTTCTGGGAGCTTAATCCTGCATCATGAGTGGCGTACTAGATGAGTGGCGTACTTGTGAGGGGGCTCATCCACCCGCGTGTGGGCCAGCCCGCGGTCCGTGGCCGGCGCCGCTTCCCGGCCGGGTCACGCGGTCCTCGAACGGAAAAGAGGGCCGAACCCCGGTGGGTCCGGCCCGCTCTCTTACTTCCGAACGTGATTCCAGAACGTAGTCCGTGGTGCGCCCGATAGGATTCGAACCTATGACCTTGGGCTTAGGAGTCCCCTGCTCTATCCAGCTGAGCTACGGGCGCGCGCCGTTAGCGATTGTACGGCCTGGCGCGGGGGCCGCTCAACCCGTGCGGGCACGGGCTGTCGGTATTGACGCTACCCCTGGGGCGGCTCAGCGGATGGTGAGCTCGTAGTTGGCGCCGCCGTCCTCGTAGTAGTAGATGACGTCCACGTACCAGACCCCGGCCCGCGGGTTCAGGATGCTGAAGCTGCCGCCGTACGCTTCGGAGATGTCGCGGTAGTCCCAGTCGCCCGTGTCGTTCCACGACTCGACTTCGGCGCCGTACTTGATGGCTATGTCCACGTCGAAGTCCGCCTTCAGTTCGATGATGAGCTCACCCAGCCCCTCCGGCACCTGAACGCCGTAGGTGTGGTAGTTGATGGCGTCCGCCTGACCCGCGATGCTGAAGGCGGCAACCTGGCCCTGCTCGATGTCGCTCACGTAGCAGAACTCGCAGCCGGTCGACGAGGCGCCCCCCGTAGCCGCGGTCCCCTGCGTGCCGAGCGCTCCGCCCACCTGGCCTCCCGCGCCCCCGGTCTGGCCGCCCGCCTGGGTGCCTCCGCCCCCGGTCTGGCCGCCCGCCTGGGTGCCGCCGCCGGTCTGGCCCTCGGCGCCACCGGCCACGGGAGTGGCGCCGGCCCGCGCCACGTCAGGCACGTGCGGCCCGATGAGCGCCCACGCCAGGCTGATGGGCCTCACGTAGGCCTGCTCCTCCACGTCGAGTTCCGCGTACTGCACGGTGCGCCCGGCGGTGGGCACCCCGATCAGGTAGCCCATCTCGTCGAAGGCGCCGCCGCCCGAGTTACCGTGCGCGATCTTGCCGTCGGTCTTGATCCACTGCCTGCCGCCCGCCTCCATGTCCTCGCCCAGCCAACCGGACATCAGACCGGCGGTGAACGTGATGGTGGAGCCGGACACGCCGGGGTACCCGACGATGGTGATGTAATCGCCCGGCAGCAACCTGTTGGAATCGCCGACCTGGACGTGAGGGAAGGTCGTGTCCGCGGCTACGGGCGTCTCGTCGACCCACTCGCGGATCTTGAGGATGGCCAGGTCGTGCGTGGCGTCACCGGCCACGTACTGGGCCCAGAACGCCGGCTCCGGCGGCTGGTCGGTGAACTCGGAGCCGGTGACGTAGATCAGGTGCCACTCGTAGGTGGTCCTGCGGTCCAAGTCGCCCACCACGTGGTAGTTGGTCAGCAGGTAACCAGATGGGCTGATGATGGTGCCCGAGCCGGACCAAGGCACGAGAGTCTCCGCCTGCGCGTCCCACGGCACGATCTGGACCACGGCGTCCAGGATGTTGAGGCGCGCCTCGCGGGGGAGGCTCTGGGCGAACACGCTGCTTGCGAGCAACGTGGCGAGGAGCGGCAGGCATACCCTTAGAGCGTTCATCTGAAGACCCTTTCGAGCTTCCAGGCGGCGCCACGTGGGGGAGGGCCGCTGGAGGGTCTTGGCGACCCTGGTGGCGCCACCTTCATGGCGCGTCACTTCGAACTTCCCAAGATTCTACGCGCCGCGCGCCTCTCACACGTAATGAGTTAGTGCACTTGCGGTATGTGACACGATGGGGCGGTGCGTAAAGGTTTGGTCCTCGGAACCGCGCCGGGCGCTGCCATCGGGCTGGGGCGGTTCGGGTACTCGCTGCTGCTACCCGCCATGCAGGCTTCGCTGCAGCTCACATTGGCGCAGGCCGGCATGCTGGGTAGCGCCAACACGGGGGGTTACCTTCTCGGCGCCGTATTCAGCCACCGGGTGCTGGCGGCGGTGGGGTACCGGCGCGGCTTCTACGCCGCGCTTCTGCTGCAGAGCGTTGCGCTCCTTCTCATGGGCCTGAGCCCCTCGATAGGCATGATGATCTTCCTGCGCGCGGCGCAGGGCGTGTTAGGCGCGTTCGTGTTCGTGGGCGGCGCGGCCCTGCTCCTGGCCTCCGGCGGGCGTGCCGGGGCGCTTGGCGCTTACTTCGGGGGCGTGGGCGGCGGTATCGCACTCTCCGTCCTCGTGCTGCCCTTCGCCTCACGCTGGGAGTCCGGCTGGGTGGCGTTGGGGGCGCTCTCGCTGATCATGGCCCTGATCAGCCTCCTGCCGTTCAGGCAGCTGCGTGAGCCCGCCCCGCCCGTCCTGGGACGCGGCGGGAGCCTCGCCCCCATCGCGCTGGCCATGCTGGTCTACGCGCTGTACGGCGCCGGCTACATCGGTTACATGACCTTCGTCACCAGCGGACTGACGGGCTCGCTGACCATCTTCTGGCTCGTGCTCGGCGTGGCCACGCTCTTCAACGGGACCGTGTGGGGTTTCGTGGTCAGCAGGTGGGGCGGCGCGGCGGGCATAAGGCTCTCGCTCCTGCTGCTTGTGAGCGCCAGCTTGGCGCCGCTGCTCGGTGCCGTGCCGCTACTCTCGGCCCTGCTCTTCGGTCTGTCGTTCCTGGGGGTCATCACCGCCATCACGGACCTGTTCCGGCTACGGCTGCCGCCCGGCGCGTGGCCCCGCGCAATGGCGCTCTCGACCGCCGTCTTCGCCGTCGGTCAGGCTTTAGGGCCGAGCGTCACCGGCGTGGTGGGCGACTTAGCGGGCGGTGTGACGGGCTCCCTGTGGGCCTCCACCATCCTGCTGGCGGCGGGCTTGGCGGTCAGCCTGCTGCCGCTTGGAGCCAGGAGCTTGGAGGCCGAGAAGGCAGCCTGAAGCTGGCTGGGTCAGGTGCCCATGGCCCCGAGTGGTAGTTTGCCAGCCATGTCACAGGTACTCCTCGGTGTGGATTTCGGCCTGAGCGTGACGGACGTGGTGAAGGTGGTCGATGGAGAAGTGCTGGCCCACGCGGCGCGCCACCGTCCCGGACCCGCTTCCCGCCAGCTCCTGCGCGGGATGATCGATGATCTGGAAGCGGGAGCCATCGCGAAGGGCGGGGTGCGGGGTGCGCGCATCGGTGTCACCGGCGGCAGGTCGCGGGAGCTGGTGGGGCAGGGGGGCGATCACGTGCTGCAGCACGTCAGCGAGACGGACGCGGTCGCCAGGGGCGGACTGGCGTTGGCCGGCGTGAGGCGGGCGCTGGTGGTCTCGTGCGGCACGGGCACGGCCATGGTGGCTGCCGACGCGGATGCCGGCAGCTACGTTCATGCTTCCGGCACCGCGGTCGGGGGCGGGACGCTGGAGGGTCTCTCGAAGCACCTGCTAGGTGTGCGTGACGCCAGCACGGTGGCGTGGCTCGCGCTTCAGGGCGACGCCTCCGGCGTGGACACCACGTTGGGCGAGGTGCTGGGCGGCGGCGTGGGCAGTCTGCCGCCTGCGGCTACGGCCGTGAACTTAGGGCGCCTGGCCGACCTGGAGAGCCCTGACCACGCCGATCTGGCGGCGGGTCTCGTGACTCTGGTGGCTCAGACCATCGGGCTGGTGGCTCTGAACGCCGCCAAGGTGGCGAACATGCCGCAGACCGTTTTCGTGGGGCGCCTGGCCGAGTTCGAAGCGGTGTCGCAGGTGATCACCAGCGTGTACGGCCTTTACGGCGTGGAGCCGCCGCTCTTCCCGGAGGGAGCGGGGATGGCGACCGCGTACGGGGCGGCGCTGGCAGCAGCTGAGCAGTGCTAGACGTACTGGTCTAGACAGGCGCCTCCGCGCCGTCCCAGCCGCGCGTTACCTCCACCCAGTCGAGTGCGCCGCTGCAACGCTCCAACTCATCCAGCGTCATGGCTACGGCGGAGCGGTCGCTGCCCGCCGCTGGGTAGACCACGTCGAAGCGCTTGAGCGATACGTCGAGGTAGACGCGGGTGCCGGCCGGGTTGGCGAAGGGGCAGACCCCGCCGATGGGGAACCCCGTGAGGACCTCCACGTCCTCAGCCGCCAGCATGCGCGGCTTGCCTCCGAAGTGGCGTTTGAAGCTCCCGTTATGCATGCGGGAGTCGCCCGCCGCCACTATCAAGATGGCCCTGCTGGGCTCATCCGGGTCGTAGAAGGCCAAGGTCTTCGCGATGCGGGCGGGCTCCGTACCCACCTTCTCGGCCGCGAGTTCCACCGTGGCGCTCGAGTCGGCGAACTCGAGTATCCGTGAGGCCATACCGAACTGCTCTAGGTGTTTACGGACGACAGCGACTGACATCAGGCGAGCATAACCAAGGCTCCGGCGCCCTTCCAGTAAGGCGCCGGAGCGGTAGAACGGAGAAGCGCTTCAGGCCTACGCCGTCACGGCCTCCTGCTCGGTGACCTTGGCCACCGCCTGCTCCACGATGTCGAGACCGCGAGCGAAGGTGTCCTGATCGATGGTGAGCGGCGCCAGAATCTTGACGACCTGGCCGCGGGAGCCCGAGGTCTCGATGATCAGGCCGTCCTTGAAGCATTGCGTCACGATCTTGTCGGCCAGTTCGCCGGAGCCCACGTCCACGCCGAGGAACATGCCCCGCCCCTTGATGTTGGAGCCGGGCACGCGCTCGGCGATGCGGTTGAGCCTGGACTCGAGGTAACGGGCGCGCTCGTCGATGCTGTTCAGGAAGGTGTCGTCCGACCAGAACTTCTCGAGCGCCACGCGGGCCGTGACCATGGCGTGGTTGTTGCCGCGGAAGGTGCCGTTGTGCTCGGCGGGCTTGAAGACGTCGTACTCGGGCTTCACCAGCACGGCCGCGAACGGCAGCCCCAGGCCGGAGAGCGACTTGGCCATGGTGATGATGTCCGGCTGCACTTCCATGTCGTCGAAGGAGAAGAAGCCACCCGTGCGGCCGATGCCGGCCTGGATGTCGTCGATGATCAGGAGTGCGCCGTGCTGGCGGGCGATCTCGGCCACCCGCTTGACCCACTTGGGGGAGGCGGGGTTGAGGCCACCCTCGCCCTGCACGGTCTCGAAGATGATGGCCGCGGGCGGCTCGATGCCGCTGGAGGGCTCGTCCAGCATGGTGGCGAGGACCTCGGCCGTGTCGATGTCGGGTCCGAGGGCGCCGTCGAACGGCATGCGGGTCACGCCGCCGAGCTGCTGGCCGGCTCCGCCGCGGTTGTAGAGGTTGCCGGTGGCGGCCAGGGCGCCGAGGGTGACGCCGTGGAAGCCCGTGGTGAAAGCGATGACGTTGGTGCGGCCGGTGGCCTTGCGTGCCAGCTTGAGGGCCGCCTCCACCGCGTTGGCTCCGGTGGGGCCCGTGAACATCATGCGGTGGTCCATGCCACGCGGTTCCAGGATGAGCCGCTCGAAGGTCTGCAGGAAGGCGCCTTTGGCGTCCGTGTGCATGTCGAGCCCGTGCGCCACGCCGTCCGACATAACGTGCTCCACCAGAGCCGACTTCATGTCAGGGTCGTTATGCCCGTAGTTGAGCGAGGAGCAACCGGCCAGGAAGTCGATGTAATCGCGGCCCTCGGCGTCCGTCATGATGGCCCCGCTGGCCCTGACGAAAGCCGTAGGGAAGCGTCGGCAGTAACTGCGGGCCTCGGACTCGCGCCTCTGGTAGATGGCCGTGTCGGTGCTTGCGTTAGTAGCCGTGTTGGTTGACATGTTGCTCCCTTCGGTCCCGGTACACCCACTCTAGGTGCTGATGGAAGTCAGACAAGGTAGCCCCCGCTTGAACGTCCCGTTCTGAGACCGCCTGGCAGGTGGTTAGGGTAGAAGGGTGCGCCGAACAGCGCGGCACACGTAGTGCGATGGGCCCGATTGTCTGAACCCCAGTGTACGGTACGGGACGGTTCGGGGGCGACCCACCATGTACGTGCCGACGTCATGCCAGGTACAACTCAACCGCAGATGGTTACGGCCGTTCTGGTGAGTACCTGCCTTACCGTTTCCACACTAGCCAGCTCGACCCATTCGGTGGTCTGGTGGATACCCCCGCCGCGCGGCCCGTAGAGGACGGTGGGGATGCCGGCCTCTGAGATCAGCGCCGCGTCGGTCCAGTAGGGCGCGCCCACCAGCGGAGCTGGAGCACCGGTGATCTGCTGGGCGGCGTCGGCCACGACCTTGACTATCTCGCTGTCCAGCGGCACCTCGAACGGCTCCCGCGCGATCCTGGTGGTGACGCTCGCCCGCACGGTGGGATCCTTGGCCCGCATCTCGCCGATGATGGCGTCGATCTCCTTGCGCGCCTGCGCGTGGCTCTCTCCCGGGACCGTGCGGCGCTCCAGGGTGGCGGAGGCCAGCGCGGGCGTGGTGTAGAGTTCCTGACCCCCCGAGGCGAGCACTGCTTGCAAGGAGCCGTGACCCAGAAGCGGATGGGAGGGGGCCTGTGCCAACCGTTCGGCCGTCCTATCGACCCCAGCCAGCATGCGGCCCAGATGAGTGAGGGCGTTCACGCCTGCTTCCGGCTTGGCTGTGTGGGACGCCTTGCCTATCAGCTCCACGTCCATGATGGCGAAGCCGCGGTGCGCCGCCTGGATCTCGAGCTCGGAAGGCTCCGTCACTATGGCTGCGGCTACGTCCGTGCCGGCCGCCGCCAGGGCAGCCAGCGTTTCCGAGGTTCCGATGCTGCCACTCTCCTCGTCCGCCACCACGGCGAAGATGACGTCGCCACGCAGCTGTTGCTCCCTGACGTTCAGGAGCGTGACGAGGCAAGCGGCCAGGCTGGCCTTCATGTCGAACACGCCGCGTCCGTACATGTGACCCTCCCGCACGCGGGGCTCGAACGGCGCTTCCATCCCCTTCACGCCCACGGTATCGAGGTGGCCGTTCAGAAGCAGGTTCCGGCCACCACCCGTTCCCTTCGCCGTGATCAGTAGGCTGGGACGCCCCGGTGTGCTCTCCAGCCACTGCACGTGGAGGCCGCGCTGCTCGGACCAGTCGGCGATGTAGCGCGCTAGCTCCGACTCGCCGGCGTGAGAGTCGTCCAGCGCCGGGTTGACTGAGTCGATCCGGACGAAGGAGGCTATCAACTCCGGCAGGGATACGTCAGGCATGGATATTTCAGGCGGCTCGCTCACCCTGCGAGGATATGACACGCCCTGGGTTAGGGTCAGGGAGCGAGCTCTATAAAGGACCTCCCTACCCGCCTGGCACGCTCTCCAGATGAGGCATACCGAACCGTGCGGGTGGATGAAAAGTGGCTAGGATGACACTGATGTACGAATCCCATCGGGACGCGGCGCGCACGGCGCAGCTGCTGGCACGGTACGAAGTCGCGGCATGGAAGTGAACACCTCAGAGTTACAGGCGAGGCTCTTCGGCAGCCCCCGCTTCGAGTGGCAGGGCGAGGAAGTGACGCCATCGTCCCGCAAGGGCGTGGCGCTGCTGGCGCTGCTGGCGGCGCACCGCTCCGGTCTCCAGCGCGAGGAGATGGCGGAGTTCCTGTGGGGCGTTGGGAAGCTCGCGAGCGTTAGGCAGGCGCTCTACGAACTGCGCAAGCTGCCCGGGGCCGAGACGTGGCTGGTGGAGGAGGGCGCCGCCGTCAAGCTGGCGGCAGGCTCGGATCTGGCGGCGTTCGAGGGTGCCCTGGCCGACAGCGACCCCGAGGGCGCCGTGGCCCACTACGAGGGTGAGTTCCTCGCGGGCCTGCAGGACGTGGCCGCTCCGGCTTTCGTGGACTGGTTGGCGTTCGAACGGGAGCGCATGGCGATGCTCTACCTGCAGGCCCTCAAGAGCGACGCCAAGCGTCTGGAGTCCGAGGGCCAGTTCGGCGCGGCCCGCTTGCGGGTGCAGCAGGCGCTGAAGGCGGAGCCGCTCGACGAGGCGCTCTACCGGACCGGCATGCGCCTGGCCTACGTGCAGGGCGACGTGGAGGGCGCGAAGGAGCTGCTCAAGCGCTGCGCCGCCATGACGAGGCGTGAGTTCGGTAGCGAACCGGCGGAGGAGACCCTGGCGCTGGCCGCCGCCATCGACCGTGGTCAGCCGCTGCCCGTCTCTTCGGACCTCTCCACCGTTCCGCTGCCGCACCTTAGGCTCCTCCAGGTCGTCGCCAGCGGCGAGGGGGCGCTGCGCGTGGAGGAGATCGCAGCGGTGCTGGAGCGGCCCAGCTTCGACGTGGCCGCGGACCTGGGCACGCTCGAGGGCCAGGGGCTCGTGAACGCGCACCTGGCGGTAGCGTCCGCCTACCTAGCCCAGGTCCTCACCTCCACCCCGGTGGCGCTGCGGCGCCTGTTGCACGAGCGGATCGCGGAGGTCCTCGTCGCGGGGGGCAGGGCCGACGAAGTGGTGGTGGCCCAGCACCTGCTGGCAGCGGGCAACCCCGCCGCGGCCGCCCCCAGGCTCAAGAAGGCCGCTAAGGACGCGCTCAACCGTTCCGAGCCCCACGAAGCCAAGCAGCTCCTATTCAGGCTCCTGTGGGCGGACGACGGAACGGAGATCGGCAGCTCCCGCTTCGAGGCGTGCCTGCTGCTAGAGGGCGTGGCCTCGCAGGTCGGCGACGACGAACTGCAGGAAGCCGCCCTCGAGGAGGCGGAACGCCTGGCCTGGTTCAGCCAGTCGGACGTGCAACTGGCCGAGGTCCGCATGCGGCGCTCGCGTCAGCGGCTGCGGCAGGGCCAGAGGGGCGAGGCGCTGGAGCTGGCCCTGGAGGCGCTCGACATCGCGGTGCGCCTGAAGGACCGGCTGCTCGAGGCGCGGGCGAGGAACATCGTGGGGGGCGCTCAGTTCTACACGGGCGACCTGGACGGCGCCGCGGAGTCGTTCAAGCTGAACCTGGACATCGAGGAGCCCATCGAGCGCTTCCGGGCCAACAACAACCTGGGATCCCTGGCCGCCATGCGCGGCGACCTGGAGGGCGCCTACGGGTTCTTCGAGACGGCGCTCACGCTGGCCCGAGCCTCGGCCACGCGTGTCGAGGTAGCTTCCACGCTCAACAATCTGGCGGCCACCGCGGAGCGCCTCTCCGACTACCCCCGCGCCGAAAGACACTTCCGCGACGGCCTGGGGCTTGCGCGGCGCGACCGCGCCTCGTCCGTGGAGGGCCAGATGCTGGTGAACCTCGCGGTGGTCTACAAGCGTCAGGGGCACCTCGGACCGGCCTGGAACACCGCGCAGGAGGTGGCGGAGCTGGCGGAGACGCTGAACGACCTCCGCCTGGCGGCGCACGCGCTGGAGCTGCAAGCGGAGGTGCTGCGCGCCTGCGGTCTCTTCGAAGACTCGATAGATCTGCAGGAGAGGGCCGTGGAGAGGGCCAAGGAGCTCGGCGACGACCGCCGCGCCCTCTCGCTGGGGGCTCAACTCGTGGTCATGCGCCACCTGAAGGTGCGCTGCGACTTCGCCGCCGCGGAGGCGGCCGTGAGGGGCTTGGAGGAGGCGCGCCTGGCGGACGTGCCCACCTGGATGTGGGCCGAGATGGCGCTGGCCGGCCAGGACCAAGGCGAGATCCGCCTCTGCCTGGAGCAATTGGGCCCGGAGGTCGGCCACCGTCACATCCGGCTCCTCACCGACCTGGCGCGCGTGCGCCTCCACCTGCTTCCCGGTGTCGGCGAACGCGCCCGTGAAGATGGGGGGCACGCGGTCGTGGCGGAGCTGGCGACGCGGCTCGCCGGCAACGGGCCCGCGGGTCCGAACGGGCCCCCCACGGCCAGCGCGGGGGCGTCCGGCGGGCACGGCGCGGGCACCGGCGAGTTGGTGGAACTCGAGGTAATGGAGAGGCCCTACGGCTGGTGGCTGCTCAGGCGCTGGCACGAGCGGTTCGGCGA
>CAZPWN010000019.1:17277-20869 GCA_964590475.1 uncultured bacterium
TGGAGAGGCCCTACGGCTGGTGGCTGCTCAGGCGCTGGCACGAGCGGTTCGGCGAGGCACTGGTAGATCCTGAGGCGGGCTGGCTGAAGGAGCCGGAGGGCGCACTGGTGGCCGACGTGCTGGAACAGCAGGCGGCGGGGTTGCCCAGGCGCCTGCGCACCGGACTTGTCGACCAGCCTGCTTCGTGGCGCGACCGGCTCGGCATGGATTGACGCTCATTTGACGGTCGCCTCGTAACCTCGGCTCAAGCGAACGAGGCCATGATCGGCCGACAGTTCCAGAGGGGTAGGAGGATGCCAGAAGGAGTAAGGCACTACCTGTTGCGCCTATGGCGCGAGGAGCGTGAGGGCGACGAGGAGGAAGGCGGTCACTGGCGGGCCAGCCTCCGGTGCGTGCAAGACGGGAGCCTGATGACCTTCTCCGATCCCGATGCGCTGATGCGTTTCCTGGGCGAGGAGCGGACTACCGAGGGCCGGCGAAGCCCGACCTGAGGAACGCGTCGGCGCCGGCACCGCGCCGGTTGCGCGACTGCTTGGGGCGTTTCAGCGCTGCCAGGAACATGCGCACGAGCTGCGGGTCGAACTGTGCACCCGCCTGCCGTTCGAGTTCCGCCACGGCGTCCTCGTGGGTCCACGCGCTCTTGTACGGACGCTCGCTGGTCAGCGCGTCGTAGACGTCCACCAAGCTGAACATGCGTGCCAGGAGCGGGATCTCGTTACCCGCAAGCTGATCCGGGTAACCGTAGCCGTCGAACCGCTCGTGGTGGCTTCTGATGATCTGCCGCGTTTCGGTCGGCAGGAAGCTGATCTCGCGCGTCATCTCGATGCCGTACACCGTGTGCTGGCGGATGACGGCGAACTCCTCGTCCGTGAGCTGAGCGGGCTTGAGGAGGATGTTGTCCGGCACCGCTATCTTGCCGATGTCGTGAAGGTAGGCGCCCCACAGGAGGGCCTTGCGCCTATCGCCGTTCAGGCCCAGCTCGTCCGCGAAGCGCATGGCCAGGCTCACCACCCGGTCCGTGTGGCCCCGCGTCTCCAGGTCGCGGTACTCGAGCGCCAGTCCGAGCGCCCTGAAGGTGGCCTCACGCGTGCCCTCTATCTCCTCCAGGTGCTGTACCCGGTCGAAGGCGTTCTCGAGCCTCGCGGCGAAGCCCTGGGCGATCTGTTTGGCGTTCTCGTCCATCTCCGCCTGCCGACCGAGGGTGCCGAAGGCGATGGTGTGCCGCACACTGCCGCCGCGTTTGATGGGCAGCGCCAGCAGGCTGGTCATGCCGGAGGCCACGTAAGCCTCGTGCCGGCCCGGCCAGTTGACGTAGTCCTTCACGAACAGCGCTTCGCCCGTCCGGGCCACGCGGCCGTTTATGCCGGCGCCTAGCGGCATGGGTGTGGCCAGGGTCTCGCGCAGTTCGGGCGTGCTGCGCCCCTTGATGCGGGAGAACGTGACCTGGTTGCCCTCCACGTCGCTGAACAGCGCCGTGTCGAACTGAAGGGTGCCCAGCAGGCGCTCTAGCCCGTGATCTATGAGCCTGTCCGTGTCGTGGATGGCCTCGATCTCCGCGCCGAACGCCGCCAGCTCCTGGTAATCGCTGAGTAGCCGCTTGAGGTGCTCGTTGCTCTCCCGCAGCTCGCGCTCCAGATGGGTGCGCTGCAGCAGCAGGGCCACGTTCCCGGTGAACAGGCGCGCCATCTCGATCTCTTCGTCCGTGAAGGCGTCCTCGATGTCGTAGCTGATCAGGTGCAGGAACGCGGTGGCGTCGTCGTTGACGGACACCGGCAGGTTCAGCGTGGCCATTATGCCGGCGGCCGGAGCGGCGGCGTCCATGAGGGCGGCCTTGGCCGGATCCCTTTCGCGGATGGCGTCCAGCCGATCCGCCAGTTCCGCTGCGCTGGTGGGGGTGTTCTCCATCTCGTCCTGCGTGAAGGTGATGTCCCGCAGGTAGGAGTTGTCGAAGCCGATGCTAGCCACGGCGTGGTAGCGGCCGTCCGCGCGCCTGAGCCACAGTGTGCCGGCATGGGCACCCGTGAGCGCGTTCAGGGCGACCTCGATGACCCGCCGGTAGAAGCGCTGATCGATCTTGTGGCGCAACGCTTCCTCGACCAGGGAGGTGAGCGCCAGCCGGAACCTCGCGCCCCTGGCTGCGCTGGCGGCCTCGACCCTCTGCTCGGTGACGTCCAGCGCCACACCGGCGCAACCCACGACCTCGCCGCCCTCGCCGTAGAGGGGCTCCACGTGCGAGTGGAAGTGGCGCCCGTACCACTGGATGGCGAACTCCACGCTCTCACCATCAAGCGCACGCTGGTGGACGGCGACAGCGGTGGCGGGATCCGAGGTGTCGGCGAACACCTGATCCAGGGGCCGCCCGAGGAGTCGTTCCTCGGTGTAGTGGTGGTCCGCGAGCACGCGGCCGCCCCAGGACGTGAGGCGCCTTCGGCGGTCAACCGTCCACGCCACGGCGGGGAAACGGGCCACCAGGAGCTCGTGCGCCGCCGCGCGGTGCTGGGCAGAGTTCGGGGTTCGGGTGTGTTGGTCGTCGTTCATGAAGCCGGCGACTCCTATTGCGGTTTCGGTACTCAGCTCTTGCTCCGCGCCCAACCCACTTGGCGGGGCGCGGCCGGGGGCGTGTTGCGCTCACACACTGCCCGGTCAGGCTAGCGGTTCAAGTATCACGCGCTTCTGACCCGGAAGGACGTTTCGCGGCCAACTGCACGACGAGAGTGCCGAGGGAGGCCGCCACGAGGCTACCGATCTGCCAGGCGTTCAGGTCCTCACCGAGGAAGATCCAGGCGAGCACGGCGATCTGGATGAGCATGGTGTTGTTCACGATGCTCGACTGCATGGCGGAGAGGCGCTGCAGGGTTAGGTTCCAGAGCGTGAACGCGAAGGCCGTGTTCACGCCCGCCAGCCACAGAACGATGGCCCATCCCTTGGCGGAGAGGGCCGGCAGGCCCTGGAGGCCGACGCCGACGCCCAGGAGCAGCACCGAACCTACCCCCATGCTGACCAGCGTGACCACGGCGGGCGGCAGCGCGGCTGAGCGGTTGACGTAACGGCCGAGCACGGCGGCGCCGGCGTTGGTGAGGAGGCCGGCGGCCGCGATGATCAGGCCGATCACCTGCCCGGGTGGGAACGACGGCGGGTAGAGGAAGGCGTACGCTCCCGCCAGGAACATCAGGACGCCGACCGCCTGCAGCGGTGAAGGGCGTTCGCCCAGGAAGACCATGCCAAGCAGCGCGACCACCACGGGGGAGAGGCTCAGCACCAGACTGGTGGTCTGCGCCGGCAGGCGGTCCAGCGCCAGGAACTGGGCGCCCTGCGTGAGGGTGTACATGAGTACGCCGAGCGCCACCAGCAAGGTCCAGTCCCGCCGCGAGAGGCGCGCGAACGAGCGCCGCACGTTCCTGCGGCCCAGCAGCGGCAGCAGCATGAGGAAGGCCAGGGCGTACCGTAGGCCCGCGAAGGTGAGGGCGGGGATCTCGTCCAGCCCCACCTTGATGAGGACCCACGACGTCGACCAGAGGAAGGTGACCAGGAGGGCCTGCAGCAGCGCGCGCGTCTGCGATGAGGGCCCTGGGGTTCTCGCGGTGGCGGCTCC
>CAZPWN010000019.1:20969-23771 GCA_964590475.1 uncultured bacterium
CTCGGTGGCGGTGCTGGCCGTGCGGGTCATGGACGTTCGTGGTCCTGACGTGTGTGTTCTGGACGTTCGTGGTTCCGACGTGGCGGCAGCCTCCCCGACCGAAGTACGCCCAATCTAACCGCCTGCGGGCAGGTTGGGTTGAGGCTGCGCGGTCACGGGAGTGGGCCACGCAGCGTGGGCGCGACCTCGGCCAGTTGCACGCGCCTGGACTCGGCCTCGGACCGCCGCTTCAACTCGACCTGACCCTCCGCCAGCGCCGCGGACCCGACCGTTATGCGCCACGGCGCTCCCACGAGGTCGGCGTCCGCGAACTTCACGCCGGCGCGCTCGGGGCGGTCGTCGAGCAACACCTCGAGACCCTCCTGCAGAAGCGCAGCGTGAAGGTCCTCCGCGGCGGCCGCGACAGCGGGGTCCTTGGCGCCGCCGACCGGCGTGATCAGCGCGTCGAACGGGGCGACGGCGGGTGGCCAGATCGGCCCGTGGCCGTCATGGTGCGCCTGCGCCACGGCGGCCATCAGCCGGCCGGGCCCGATGCCGTAGGAGCCCATGTGGAAGGGGCGCCTGGCGCCCTGGTCATCCAGGAAGCCGACGCTCATGCTCTCGCTGTAGCGGGTGCCGAGCCGGAAGATGTTCCCCACCTCAACGCCGCGCTCGGCTCTGAGCGGTGAACCGCAGCGGGCGCAGGCGTCGCCGGCGGAGGCGGCGGCGATGTCGGTCACCACGTCCGCCAGGTAGTCGCGGCCGTAGCGGCTGTTCAGCAGGTGGTAGCCGTGCTGGTTGGCGCCCGTCACCAGGCTCGGCGCCGCCGCAACCGCGTGGTCCACGGCTACGAAGACCTGGGACCGGTCGAGGCCGATGGGTGAGGCGTAGCCGGGTTCGGCGCCCGCTGCGCGGATCTCCTCCTCGGTGGCTGGACGCAGGCGAGCGGCTTGGGCGGCCTTGGCCAGCTTCGTCTCGTTGAGCTCCGTGTCGCCGCGCACCACCGCGAAGATCAGGTCGGTGTCGTGCGGGCCCCCTTCGGCGGTGTAAAGCACCGCTTTGGCCGTGGCGGCCGCGGGTACGTCGAGGAGATGCGCCAGCGCCTCGATGGTAGCGGCGCCCGGTGTGGCCACCCGTGTCAGCTCGCCGGGCTCGGAGGCGGGGGAGTCCGGTTTGCGGGAGCGCGCCACCTGGCGGTTGGCGCTGTACCCGCAGGAGTCGCAGAGCATCACTGTGTCCTCGCCCACGGGTAGCAGCGCCATGAACTCGTGGGCTCCGCTGCCGCCCATCATGCCCTCGTCGCTCTCCACGGAGACGACCTCCAGCCCGCAACGCTCGAAGATCGTCTCGTAAGCGGCGTGCATGCGTAGGTAGAAGGCTTCCAGGTCTCCCTCCGTGGCGTGGAAGGAGTAGGCGTCCTTCATGGTGAACTCGCGCACGCGCAGCAGCCCCCCGCGCGGGCGCGGCTCGTCGCGGAACTTGGTCTGCAGCTGGTAGACGGCCACCGGCAGCTGCCTGTACGAGTGAACCATCTCGCCCACCAGCTGCGTGGCCGCTTCCTCGTGCGTCATGGCCAGGCACAGCTCGCGGCCCGAGCGGTCCTCGAAACGCGCCATCTCGTCGCCGATCTCGTCCCAGCGGCCGCTCTTCTTCCATAGCTCGGCGGGCTGCACGACGGGCAGGCTCACCTCGTGGACTCCGAGCGCGTTCATCTCCTCGCGGAGGATGCGCTCTATGCAGTGCTTGACCCTGAGCCCCAGTGGCGTGAAGGAGTAGAGCCCGGTGCCGACCGGGCGCACGTAGCCGCCCCTAAGCAGGAGCGCATGGGCGGCGTCGTCCGCGTCCGCCGGCGTGTGGCGCAGGGTGTGGAAGAGGAGCTGTGACGTTCTCATCTGGAGGTTCCCTCCTTCAAGGGGTTCTTCCCATGAAAAAACCCCGCCGGTGGTGACGGCGGGGTGCGCAATACGCGAGCGTCGAACTAGCCGACGCCACCCCAACGACCTGGCGGGACCTGCACGGTGCTGAGGCGGGCGTTAGGCATTGGAGGGATTCTAGGTCCGGGCTTGGGGCGGTGTCAAACGCTTCGGCCAGACGAGCTCGGCGCGGGGAGAGAAGCGAGTGAAGTAGGCTTGCCCTCTGAAAGGTGCCAGTATGAACGATGACCATCGCAACCCGGCCCCAGGCTCGCTCGAGGCCCCGGAGTCGATCAGAGTACGGGAAGCTGGTGAGGCGGACCTGGAGCGGATCGTTCAACTCCTGGCGGACGACCCGCTCGGTGTGCAACGTGAACGCTACGAGGTGCCCTTGCCGCAAGAGTACGTGGCGGCCTTCCAGGCCATAAGGCAAGATCCGAACAACGAGGTTGTCGTGGCTTGTGTCCGCGATGAGGTCGTGGGCGTGCTCCAGCTGACGTTCATACCGGGCCTCTCCCGCAGTGGCGCATGGCGTTGCCAGGTGGAGGGGGTGCGGGTGGACGCCAGGTTCCGTTCGCTCGGCGTTGGTAAACGCCTCATGGAGCGGGGCGTTAGTCGCGCCCAGGAACGCGGTTGCCGGATAGTTCAACTCACGACCGATAAGCTCCGCCCGGAAGCCCTGAGATTCTACGAGCGGCTAGGGTTCGTAGCGAGCCACATCGGTCTGAAGTTGGATATCAGCGGGTCTGGCTAGGTCTCCGGACCGGTCCAAGGAGGTGAGCCTCGCCTGTCCACCCGAGGGCGTACTCGAGCGGCAGGTAGCGGCCTTACACGAAGGTGGCCCGCATGCCCTCTTCGGCGCGTGGCGCGTAGGGTGGGGGCAAGTTTCCCGTTCCCCGGTATGCTTCCG
>CAZPWN010000020.1:0-17162 GCA_964590475.1 uncultured bacterium
GCGCCTCGATGCGGGCGTTGTTGACGTAGTCGCCGCCCTCCACGGCGTCCACCGTGATCGCCAGATCGGCGCCCTCGCGGGTGGCGGTGGCGCTCCAGCCGGGTGGCACGGCCTGCAGCCAGCGGGTCAGCGTGGCGAGCATGCCGGGTAGCTCGGGCCAGCTGCCCAGGTCGCCGGCCCAACCGTTCAGGTCGGTCGTCAGCGCCGCCGTGCGCCCCAGCCCCGCACGGCGCGTTGCCAGCAGCGGCTCGCCCGCGCGCCCCTCCAGAAGCTCCTGCGCGTCTGACTTCAGGCTGGTGGCCACGTACGCTTCCACCGGCGGCAGGGTCGCCGGGAACGTGTAGAGCGGGTTGGGGCGGGGCGTGGGCACCGTGGTTTCTTCCACCAGGAGGGCTCGCGTGGCGGTGAGCGCCTCGTTGGTGAAGATGCGGGGCAGGGTGCCCACGTCGAGGGCGGCGTAGTAGCGGCCGCCGCCGGCCACGGCTATCCGCTCCAGCCGGGTGAAGTCGGCGGCCTCGCCGATGGCGATGGTGGAGGTGGTGATGCCCTGGTCCAGCGCCGCCTGCGCCATGGCGCCGAAGTCCGCGGGCGTGGAGGCCTGCTGACCGAACGGCGCGGAGCCGTCGTACAGCTGCCCGTCCGAGAGGATGATCACGTGCTTCACGGCGGCCTGGGTGCCGGCTAGGGCCTCGAGCGCCTGAGCGTAGGCGGGCTCCAGCACCGTGCCGCCCGACGTGCCCAGCGAGAGGATGCCGGCCGCCATCTCGCGCTTGCCCCGTTCGCTGGCGGGCCTCAGCTCGAACACCCAGCGCGTGCCGGGGCCGTCGCTGAAGGCGATCATCCCCAGGAGGTCCTCCTCGTAGGCGAGCTCCACCACCTGCAGCGCGCCCTCCTTGGCCAGCTCGATCTTGGGGGGTCGCCCGCTCGCCATGCTCTGCGAGCGGTCCACTACCATCATGAGCGCCACCAGCGGCAGGGAGACCTCCGTGCGCAGGTCGGTGGTCACCGGCAGGACCTCCTCCACGGCGGTGCGGTACCACGCACCGAAGCCGAACGATTCGGGGCCGCCGGTCATCAGGAGGCCGCCGCCCCCGTCCACGAACGCCCTGAGAAGCTCCAGCTGCCCGGCCGTGAACTGCCCCGAGGAGCCTCTCAGCACCACGGCGCCGTAGGGCAGGGGCGCCACCAGGTTGGCCGGGTCGCCGCGCACCACGTCGATACCCTGCACCTCCAGCAGGTCCGCGAACGCCGGATCGCCGATCACCAGCACTGGCGGCCGCGACCGCACGCTGACCTCGCTGGCGGCCGAGTCGTTGCTCGTGGGCTGCTCGAAGTCCACCGTCACGCTGGCGCGCACGGGCGTGCTGCCGCTCGGGCCCAGTTGGAAGGTGAAGGGCACGGCGCTCTCGCCCGCCTCCAGGCTCACGTCGATGGGCGCCAGCGCGGTCCCGCCGGCCTCGACGTGCAGGCGAGCGTTGGTGGCGCGGTCGGAGCGGATGACGGCCACACCCTCCACGACCTGCCCGGGCGCGCCCTGGGTGGGTAGCAGCAGCTCCTGCAGCCTGAGGTCCGTCACGCCCGGCACCACCACCACGTCGATCGGGGTAGGGGGGAGGGTGGCGAGCAGCCGCTCGGGCGGCGTGACGCCGTCCGACACGAGGAGCACCCGGCTGGCGCCGTTGGCCACGGCCACCTGCAGGGCGCGCGCGAGGTCGGTGGCGCCCGTATCCAGCGTGGTGGGCGGCGCCTGCTGCAAGCCGCCGGCACGCACCGCGTCCGCCGCGGCCAGCACCACCTCGCTGCCGTTCGCTAAAGGTCCCAGGTCGATGGACCGGGCGGCTTCGAGGCCCCGCTCGCCCACGGAATCCGAGACGTCCACCACCACCGCCAGGTGCCCGCCGGGCACGAGGAGCCAGGGCTGAGCCAACGCCAGCACGAGCGCCGTGAGCGCCAGGCCGCGGAGCCACCACGTCTTCCGCCGGCGCCGGAACACGACCACCAGGGCCGCCAGGGCGAGGAGAGCCCAGGGGAACCCGAACGTGACTGCGCCCAGTGTCAACTGATCAGAGAACGACGAACCTGGCACTGCCTCCAGATGCTAGCAGGGCAGGCGGGGCGCCACGAGCCTCTCCGCCCCGACCATGACGGCAGGCCGCAGGCCGGGCGGCCCCTGCACGCATAGTGCGCCTGCTATCATTGTCGTGTGGCCGAGAACATGCCGTACGTCCTGATCGCCATGACCACGGATGAGCGTGGGCAGGGGATGAAGGCCGTCATGGACGAACTCAACCTGCGTACCGAGGTGCTCAGCAGCATCGAGCAGCTCCTCTACCACACGCGGGGCAACGTTCCGGACGCTCTCGTTCTCGAACACGGGCTGGCTCAGAAGGCGCAGCACCTGGACCCCGTCTCGCTCCTGCGCCGCCGCAAGGGGCTGGAGGACGTGCCCTTCGTTTACTTGGGCCCCGACAACGCCGACCTGCAGGCGCAGGTGGTAGGGGCCGGCGTGGACTCCTACCTCACTCTACCCACCCGGCCGGCCGTGCTGAAGTCGTACATCGCCAGGCTCCTGGAACGGCGCCGCGCCGAGGGCGCCATGCGCCGCGCGCTGGAGCAGGCGCGCAACTTCGAGCAGGCCTTCAAGGAGAGCGAGCGGATGAAGGACGACCTCATCCACATGCTCGTGCACGACCTGAAGAGCCCCATCTCCAGCGTCATGGGCCTCCTCGACCACTCGCTGCAGATGCTCTCCAACTCGGACGCCTCCGACGTGGAGGAGCTCCTCAGCCTGGCCCGCTCGGAGTCGCAGCACCTCCTCAACCTCGCGGCCAACATCCTGGACGTGAGGCGCATGAAGGAGGGCCACATGCCGTACGAGCCCGCCGTCATCCCTAGCCTTACCGATCTGGCCAAGGAGGCGCTGGCGGACGTCAGCGGCGGTCCACGCGACCGCAACTTCGGCTTCCTGGTCAGGCCCGAGGCGGACCGGGTGGTAGGCGATCCCAAGCTCCTGCGGCGCGTGCTCGCCAACCTGCTGGCCAACGCCATCAAGCACACCAGGCGCGGGGGCTACATCGACTTCCGGGCCTGGAAGCAGGAGGACGGCTTCGTCCTCAGCGTGCGCGACGACGGGGAGGGCATCCCCGAAGCCGATCAGAAGCGCATCTTCAACGCCTTCGAGCAGTCGCGGCACACCATCCACGACCGCTACGACACCGGCATGGGGCTGACGTTCTGCAAGCTGGCGGTCGAGAAACATGGCGGCAAGATCTGGGTGGAGTCCAAGGTCGGTCGCGGCAGCACCTTCTACTTCACGCTGCCCGACAAAGTTAGTAGCGATCCCACCGGCGTCGAACTCAGTGTCGCGGGTCACTAGCGCCGCCCTCACACCCGACTGGTCACTGGAAGAGGAGCTGTGGCGCCGCAACGTCGGCTTGGTGGCCGGCATCGACGAGGCGGGGCGCGGGGCGCTGGCCGGCCCGGTGGTGGCCGCGGCGGTGATCCTGCCGCCGGGCGAGGAGCACCCTTTCCGCGACTCCAAGACGTTGAACGCAGCCCAGCGCGAGCTGCTGGCCGAGGCGGTCAGGGGCGTGGCCCTGGCTTACGCCGTGGGCGTGGCCAGCGCGCTCGAGGTCGACAGCCTCAACGTGCTCGGCGCCACGCGCTTGGCGGCCCGGCGCGCCCTGGCGGCGCTGGACCCGGCCCCCGGCGGCCTGGTCACGGATTACCTCAAACTCGGCACTCGGCTACCCGAGCTGGCCGTGGCCCGGGGTGACGCACGCAGTTATCAGATAGCCGCCGCCAGCATCCTGGCCAAGACGCACCGCGACGCTCACATGTGCCGCCTGGACGCCCGCTACCCGGGTTACGGCTTCGCGCGGCACAAGGGCTACGGCGCGCCGCAGCACCTGGCGGCGCTCGAAACGCTGGGAGCCTGCGCGGAACACCGCACTACCTTCGCGCCGGTGGCGCGCCGGGCGCTGTTCGCTACTGGGTGATCGGGGCCCGGGCGGGCAGTGCGCACCGCCACTCCGTCAGGGCGGACCTGGCGCAGCGAGCGGCGTGAAGTAGAATGCTCCCCAACCCGCTTAGCAGACGGAAGACGCACGGTACGGAGCAGGTGGTGCGCGTCGGCGGGCGGATGAACAGGAGTTTCCCATGCCCGAGTGCATTGGTGTCAAGTTCGACAACGGTCCGAAGATCCATTACCTGGAGGCGCCCCCGACGCCGCCGGCCTTAGGCTCGCGCTGCGTGGTCGTTACCCGCAGAGGCCTGGAGCTCGGCAAGGTGCGCACGGGCGTCAAGGAGGTCGAGAAGCCCCAGGGCCACTTCGTGCGCGGAGCGCAGGAGGAGGACCTCAAGTCCTACACGGACCTCAAGAAGAAGGCCGAGGACCTCAAGTGGCTGCTGAGGGCCCGGGCCAGGCAGGCCGAGGCGGACGTGAAGATAGTGGCCCTCGAGTTCACCATCGACGAGAGCCTGCTGGTGGTCAGCTACTCGAGCGAGAAGCAGGTGCCGCTCAGGGTGCTCGCCCAGGAGCTGGTGGCCCACACGACCGCGCGGATCGAGTTCGCCAACGTGGGGCCCCGCGACCAGGCCCGCATCCTCGGCACGCTCGGCGTCTGCGGCGACGGCTCCTGCAGCTCCACCTGGCTGCAGAGCTTCAACGCCGTCAGCATCCGCATGGCGCGCGATCAGCAGCTGCCCCTCAACCCCGAGAAGATCAGCGGCCCGTGCGGCCGGCTGATGTGCTGCCTGCAGTACGAGCACGACATGTACCGCGAGCTCCTGAAGGACATGCCCCGCAAGGGCGGCAAGGCGTGCCACGACGGCAGCGGCACCTGCGGCCGCGTGGTGAAGCTCAACCCGCTCAAGGGCACGGTGGAGCTGCGGACCGAAGAGGGCGCCGTAGAGGAGTACCCGGCCGACGAGGTGACGCGCGTACGCGGCGCCAACTGAGGGCGGAGCGCAGAACGTTAGGGCCTGGTGGCCTTAGCTAAGGATGCGGCGCAACTCCAGCGCCAGTACCGTACTGGCCAGGGAGGCCTGGGCGTAGTGCGCCAGGGCCTCCTCGCAGGCATCGATGGCGTCCAGCGCGGCGGCGTATGCCGCGGGGCTCTCACCACGCAGGGCGTGGCGTAACCACGCCAGCGCCCCGAGGCCCCCGGCCTCCGCGTCGCCCGTGCTCAGAGTGGCTGCCAGCTCTTCCGCCGCCTGCAGCGTGTCCGTGAGGCTGCCGCCAAGCGATCCGAGGAGCGCATGGGCGGCCTCCGGCGCTGCGCCGCCGTCCGCGGGTGGCTCGCCGCCCGCAGTCCCGAGGAGCAGCCCCGGCTGCCCCAGGCGCACGGCCGGGTGGTCCGGAGCCACGCCCGGCAAGGAGGCGAGCTCCTCCTGCGCCACGGGGCTGAAACGCACGGTGCTGGAACGTGAGGCAACGGTGGGCAGCACCGCTTCCGGTCCTGGCGCGATGAGGATGACCAGCGCCCAGGAGGGCGGTTCCTCCAGGAGTTTGAGGAGCGAGTTGCCGGCCGCGGCGTTCATGGCCTCGGCGTGATCGATGATGCCTACCCGCACGTTGAAGCGTGGCCGCGTGAGCAGCCAGGGGCCCAGCGGCTCGGGCTCGCCCCGTTCGCGGGGCACGAGCTGGTCTATGCGGATCTCCAGGCTGCGTTTCGCCCTGCCGCTGCCGGTGGTGAGAGCGGGGGTGACCTCCTTGAGGTCCGGATGGGCGCCGGCCGCCAGCAGCCGGCAGCTCTCGCACTCGAGGCAGGGAGCGTCGGGGCGCCTGGCGCAGTTGACGTAAGCGGCCAGCCAGCGCGCGGCGGGTCGCCGACCCACGCTCTCGGGACCGGCGAAGAGCAGGGTGCGGGGGCCCTTGCCGCCGGCCCACAGCTCCTTCAGCCCCTGCAGGGTGCCCGTGTGGCCGAGCGGTACCAGGCTGCCTAACGCGCTCATCTGCCAGCTTCGAGGCGCGCTGCCAGGATCTCCGGGTACCCGGCCGCGCGCAGGTCGGCCTGCACGGAAGAGATGTCGAAGGGTACCCGGTGGTGTTGGAGGCGCCGTTTCTCCTGGTCTAACAGGAAGTAGCTCGCCTGCGGGACCTGGTCGCGGGGCTGCCCGACCGAGCCGGGGTTGGCTATCACCTGCGCCAGGGGCGGTAGGCGGTAGCTGCTGTCGACCTCGTCCTGGAACGTGATGGTGCGCCACAGCTCCTGCTGGTTCTGTTTGACGGTGGCGAACACCTTGGGAACGTGAGTGTGGCCCACGAGGAGCAGGCTCTGCTCCATCAACCGCACGTTGTCCTGCGCGGCGGACACGGTGGAGAGGTAATCCCACTGCCGGGTGAGGGCGCCGTGGGCGGCCTGCCAGCCGTCGCCCATGGCGCTCGGCTCCAGGCTCTGCAGGAAGGCGATGGAGTCGGAGCTGAGAGTGGCGAGCTGGCGGTCGATGACCTCCATGACCACCCCGGCGGCCCAGTACTCGCCGCGCTCGCCGTAAGCCAGCTCCAGCAGGGCGTGATCGTGGTTTCCCTGCACGCGTACCGTGGGGTCGAGCTCGATCAGGCGCTGCACCACCTCCTCGGCGTGGGGGTAGTAGCCGACGGCGTCGCCCAGGAACATCACCTCGTCGAACCCCCGGGCACGCGCGTGCTTCACGACCGCATCGAGAGCTGGGAGGTTGGCGTGGAGGTCGCTCAGCACCAGATAACGCATGGCAAGAGGATACCAGTGACGGGTGGGGTACAGATAATGGCTTCCTTCGGCTAACGGCTATACTTCGTTAGATGCGGCTCGCGATGACCCCTGCACCCTCCCTCCGCCGCGCCCTCGCCTGCCTGCTGCTGCTGACCCTGCAGGTCGCGCTGGCCCAGATAAGCGTGCCGACCTTCGGCACGCGTGGAGTCGTGGCTCCCGAGGCGGTCGACTCCTTCATGACAGCGTTCCGGGCGCAGGTCGGGACGGCCACGGGCCTCGAGGTCCGGAACGGCGAACTGATCACGCCTGGCGTGGCCAGCAGCCTCGAGCCGGAGTTCACCGCGCTCATCGCCGAGCTAGACTCCGCCCGCTACGCCATCAGCGGCGAGATCGCTGCCGCGGCGAACACGGGCGGCGAACCGTACGCAGTCAACCTGATAGTGGTGGACGCCGAGCGCGACAGGGCCACCGACCTCATGACCGCGCCGCTGGACCCGCGGGCGCCCGCCGCCGCCGCGCGCGAGCTGGCCGCCGCCGTGGCGCTCTTCACCAGCGCCATGGTGGAGCTGCCGCCGGGCGACGCGGCACTCTTCGTCTCCAGCGAGCCGGGCGAGGCGCAGGTCTTCGTGGACGGTGTATCCATCGGGCGCACCAAGCAGCTCGACGTGGCCATGCTGGCGCCCGGCCGCTACCGGCTGGAACTGCGCAAGGAGGGCTTCCTGCCGGACACGCGGATGATCGAGCTGCGGGCGGGTGACACCTCGTTCGTGCACGTGGTGCTGACGGCCATCTCCGGCGGAAGCATCCAGGTGGCCGCCACTCCTGCCGCCAGCGTGCTGCTCGACGATGTGCCTAGCGGCACCACACCGGTGGCGCTGTCGGCCCTGCCCGGCACGCACCGCGTCACGTTGCAGCGCCCGGGCTTCCTCGACGAGACGTTCGAGGTCCTCGTGCGCAACTACCTCGTGACCCGCCTGGAAGCCACCCTCACGCCGGCGGTATCGCCGCTGGTGTACTGGGCGGAGCGGCGGGAGGTCCACGTGTCCATAGACGGCGAGCCTCAGTACGGCTCGTACGCCACCGACCTCAAGCCGGGACTGAGGACCTTCGAACTCACCGGTCCGCAGGGCACCCGCACCTTCCTGCGGGCCGTGCCCGACAGCGGCGTGTTCGAACTCGACCTGGGCAGCGGCGAGCTCGTGCCCGTCCAGCTGAACTAACCACCGACCGATCTAGACCGGGCCGAAAGATCAGCCGCTTCGCAGGCGCGCCGCTACGCGGCGGCGCGTTACTAGCGCGTCAGTCAGCGGTGGCAAGCCGCTAGCGGCCCCGGGCGGCTTCAGCGCAGGTTCACGGGGAAGGCCAGCGCGGCGCCCACCCAGGCCCGGGACGGCTGGTTCGCGGCAAGACCGAGGCCGCCCGCGAAGGCCGCGTCCAGCAGCAGGTCCGTACCCTCCGGCAGGAAGCCGCCCGCCGGCAGCCTCGCGCCCGCCTTCAGACGGAGCGCCGGCACGTCCAGGCGGTACGGTTCGAACGCCGCGTCCAGGTTCAGCCTTGCCGGACCCACGCGCTCCCCCCAGGTCACGCGCACTCCCGGCCATATGCCATGCGGGGAGTATCCGACCGAGGCTCCCACGCTGATGTCCGGCTCACGGCCCCGGTTGAACGTCACGGTCGCGCCGACGCCGAACGCCCCGGCGCTGAAGGCGGGAGTGGCGTAAGCGTGGGCGTTCAGCCTGAGCTCGTTCCCGCCCAGGACTCGCAGCAGCCTGGCACCGGCGTCCAGCCGGAGGGCGAGGCCGCCGCTCGTGAGGTACAGCTCGGGCGCCGCCTCGAGGATCAGCTGACGCGACGGGCGGTAGGTGAGGGAGAGCTGCAGCCCGCCCGCGGGACCCGCGAAGCGCGGGCGCTCGGCGGAAGCCAGATCGTGCGGTCTGAACGTGCCCACGTCCGCGCCGTAACCGAGCAGCGCCAGGCGCAGCGCCACGGGTCCGACGACGCCCCGCGCCGCCACCGACAACTCGCCGGCAGCGCCGCCCCGTGGGTGCGGCGCCAACGCGCCCCACGCCTCGATGATCAGGTTGCCCACCGGCCCGAACGACTGGTTGGTGCTGAGGCCGAGCCCGACCTGCGGCCGCGGGCCCCGCAACTCGAAGGTGATGCTCGTGGGCGCCGCGGCCGGGGGGCGCACCCCCTCGGCGCGCAGCCACACGCCGAAGTTCGCGGCCGGCGTCCGGCCGCCTCCCAGCCCCGCGTAGAGCGTCTGGGCTCCCGCGAACTGCACCGCAGGCAGCAGCGCCAGCAGCGCGGTAACCGCCAGTGCCGCTAGCCGACCGTAGGACCATCCACGTTCGCTTCTCATCGACGAACGGTACCGCGCCGCACGCGTTGGGGTCCGCGTTTTCCGCTGACGGCGGGCTGAAGGGCGGATGATAGAATGGCCGGCGGCCGGACGACGTTTCAGTCCGGACGACCCGCAACCACGTAGTCATCGGCGGCAGCCGGGCGCCCAGCGCGCCGGCAGGTTCCGACCAGGCTCGCCGCCGTTAGGAGCAGACCGATCATGAACATCTTGGGACACCTGACCGTGTTGCCGCAGCTGCCCGAGGAGCTCACGCGCCTCGACGAGCTGGCCGGCAACCTCTACTGGAGTTGGCGCCCTTCCGCCCGCGCGCTCTTCCGGCGCCTCGACCGCGAACTGTGGGAGGAGGTGCGTCACAACCCCGTAGCGCTCCTCAGGGACATCGACCAGGCCCGCCTAGACCAGGCGGCCAAGGACCCCGAGTTCCTCGCCGAGTACGAGCAGGTCATGGCGCGCTTCGACGAGTACATGGCGCAGCCCGGCTGGTTCGAGCAGCAGGTTGGCGAGGACCACCTCTACGCCTACCTCTGCGCCGAGTACGGCTGGACCGAAGCCGTGGCGCTCTACTCCGGCGGCCTGGGCGTGCTGGCCGGCGACCACACCAAGGCCGCCTCGGACTTAGGCGTGCCGCTGGTAGCTGTGGGCCTCTACTACCCGGAAGGGTACTTCCACCAGCGGGTCGCGGCTGATGGTCGCCAGGAGGCCGTCTACATCAGGGCCGACGCCCTGGCGGTGCCCTTCAGGCGCTCGGTGGACGCTGATGGCGAACCGGTGAGCGTGAAGCTCAAGGTGTTCGGCCGCGAACTCACCGTGCAGGCCCTGGAGTCGCGCGTGGGCAAGGTCCGCGTGGTGCTGCTCGACACGGACGTCGAGGGCAACGCGCCGGAGGATCGCCGCCTCCTCAGCCGCCTCTACGGGGGCGATCAGCGCACCCGCGTGGCGCACGAGATGATCCTCGGCATCGGCGGCGTGCGCATGCTGCGCGCGCTGGGCGTGGAGCCCACCGCCTGGCACATGAACGAGGGCCACAGCGCCTTCTCCGTGCTGGAGCGGTGCCGCGAGCTCGTGAGCCAGGGCCTGGGCTTCCAGGAAGCGCGCGCCGCGGTGGCCGCCAACACGCTGTTCACGGTGCACACGCCCATCGCCGCGGGCAACGACGCCTTCGGCTTCGACCTGATCGACGAGGCTTTCGGCGGCTACTGGGGCAGCCTCGGGCTGCGGGTGGACGAGTTCCACGCCCTAGGTCGCTTCGATCAAGGCTGGGGCCAGACCTTCAGCATGCCGGCGCTGGCCATCCGCTTCTCCTCCGGCCGGAACGGCGTGGCGGAACTGCATGGCGACACCAGCCGCCGCATCTGGAAAGGTCTGTGGCCCGAGGTGCCCGTGGAAGAGGTGCCCATCGGGCACGTCACCAACGGGGTGCACATCCCCACCTGGATAGCGCCCGAGATGCTCACGCTGCTGGATTCCGTGCTGCCGGCCGACTGGCGCAGCCGTACGGACGACGCCGCCATGTGGCAGGCCGTGCGCGAAGTGGAACCGGAGAGCTTCTGGCAGGTGCGGCGCACCCTGAAGGCGCGGAGCGTGCGGTTCCTGCGGCGCAGGCTCCAGAGCCAGCTCGCGCGGCACGAAGCCAGTGCCTCGCAGCTTCATGACTCGAGCTCGCTGTTCGACCCCGAGGCGCTCACCATCGGCTTCGCGCGGCGTTTCGCCACCTACAAGCGCGCCACGCTCATCTTCTCCGACCTGGACAGGCTGGCCGCGCTTATGAACCACCCGGAAAGGCCCGTGCAGCTCGTCTTCGCCGGCAAGGCCCACCCGGCCGATACGGAGGGGCAGCAGCTGGTGAGCACCATCCAGCAGCTCTCCAACGATCCGCGCTTCAGAGGCCGCGTGCTCTTCGTGGAGGACTACGACATGTCGATCGGTCGTGCGCTCACGCGCGGCGTCGACGTGTGGCTCAACAACCCCCGCCGGCCGCTCGAGGCGTCCGGCACCAGCGGCATGAAGGCGGCCATGAACGGCATCCTCAACCTCTCCATCCTGGACGGCTGGTGGCCCGAGGGCTACGACGGCACCAACGGTTGGGCCATCGGCACGGGCTCCTCGCACGAAGACGAAGCGCGGGCGGACGCCGCGGACGCGGATGCGCTCTACGCGCTGCTCGAGGGCGAGGTCGTGCCCCTGTACTACAACCGCAACGGCTCTGACGTGCCCCTCGAGTGGGCCGCCAGGGCCGCCAACGCCGTGGCTACCATCGCTCCCAGCTTCAACGCCGCCCGCATGGTGAAGGAGTACGTCACGCGGTACTACGCCCCCGCCAGCCGGCGCGGCGCCGCCATGCAGGAGAACGACTACGCCAAGGCGCGGCAGCTGGCCGCCTGGAGCAAGCACGTCAAGGAGGCGTGGCCCTCCGTCTACTTCACCGCCCAACCGGCCGAGGAGCGCGTGCGGCGGATCGGCGACGAGGTGGAGGTCACAGCGGTGCTGAACCTGGGGGAGCTGGAGAGCGAAGTGCGCGTGGAGCTGGTCTACGGTCCCGCCGAGGATGCTCTCGAGCAGAACCTGCACCGTGTGGCCCTGGAAGAGGTCGAACGCTACCCGGACGGCGGTCACCGCTACCGGGTGCGCTTCCAGCCCGAACTGAGCGGCCGCCTGGCTTACGGGGTGCGGGTGTACCCGGTCAACGAGCTGCTGACGTCGCCGTTCGAGGCGCGCGCCATCCGCTGGGCCTGAGGTCGGCTCCCTAACGCTGGAAACTCAGAACTCCACGTCCGTCACGAGCGTCAGGCGCTCTTTAGCCTGGACGGCGCGCGCAGGGTTCGAGTCCAGCGCTGCGTCGCTCCTGGCGGCTGCGCGCGCGTCATCACTGAAGGTGCGGCGCAGCGCCGGCACCTTGTTGGCACCGGACACGAGGAAGAGGACCTCGCGGCTGTCGCTAAGCGCCCTGGCGCTCATGCTGAGGCGCCAGCCGCCGGGCGAAGCGTAGTCGGGTGCGCGCACCGCCAGCGTCGGCCCCGTCAGCAGCACGTCGCCGGTGCCGGGGAACAGCGAGGCGGTATGACCGTCGTCGCCCAGCCCCAGCAGGTTGAGGTCGTGGGTGGGGAACCCGCCGAACGTCCTCTCCAGCTCCTCGGCGTAGGCGTGAGCCGACTCCAGAGGGTCGTCCAGGATCGGCCACGTGAGCACCTGCTCGCGGGGCACGGGCACCTTGTCGAGCAGCTCGCGGATGGCGGCGCCTGCGTTGCTGTGCTCGTGCGTCAGCGGCACGAAGCGCTCGTCGCCGAAGGTGACCCACACCTGCTGCCACGGCAGCTCCGCCGCCACCAGGCGCCGGAACAGGGGGATAGGGCTGGAGCCGCCGGGGAGGGCAACTATGGCGCGGCCCCGCTCGCTCACGGCCCGGGTGATGGTGGACTCGACCAACGGTTGGGCGGCGGCTGCAGCGTCGTCGGCGACCAGCTTCTGGAATTCCATGCCCGGAGTATAGACACCGCGCGGTGCGCCATCCGCTGCAACCCGGCGCGAACCCACGCCTCGGGTGATTAGACTTGGCGGATGGATAACGACATAACAAGGGCGGACGCCCTGCAGCTCATGCAGGAGTGGACGGAGTCCGAGAGCCTGAGGAAGCACATGCTCTCGGTGGAGGCGGCCGTGGTGGCGTACGCGCGCAAGTACGACGCCGACGAGGAAGAGTGGGCCATAGCGGCCCTGCTGCACGACCTCGATTACGAGCGCTACCCCAACCCGGAGCGCGACGGAACGGGCCACCCCTACGTGGCCGTGGCGGAGCTCCAGAAGCGGGGCTACCCGGAGTCCATCACGCACGCGGTCATGGCGCACGCCGACTACACGGGGGTGCCGCGCGACACGCTGCTAGCGCGGGTGCTGTACGCCTGCGACGAGGTCACCGGCCTCATAACGGCCGCCGTGCTGGTGCGGCCGGACCGCGACATCGCGGGCCTCACGCTCAAGAGCCTGAAGAAGAAGTTCAAGGACAAGGCCTTCGCGCGGGGCGTCAACCGCGATGACGTCCGCCGGGGCGCGGAGGAGCTCGGCGCCCCTCTCGACGAGCACATGCAGTTCGTTCTTGGCGCCATGCAGGAGCGAGCCGCCGAGCTGGGTCTGGCCGGCTCAGAGTAGCCACGCCGCCGGCCAGCGCAACCCCTCCGGTCCCCACGGCAGCCTGAGCTGCGCCACCAGCCGGCCCCGCAGGCTGCTGATGGGCTGGGGCCCGAACTGGCGCGAGTCCCTGCTGGCCAGCGGCAGGCGGTTGTCGCCCACCAGGAACACCTCTCCCTCGGGCACGCGGCGGGGCGGCATGCTGTACGAGCCGCGGCGCTCGCCTGACACCCACGGCTCGGGCAGCGGCGCACCGTCCACGTAGAGCTGGCCCCGGCGGAACGCCACCTGCTCGCGCGGCAACCCCACCACGCGTTTCACGATCAGCGGGCGGCCGATACCGAACAGCAGCCCTTCCGTGTGCGGCTCGGGCACCACGACCATGGCTCCCCGCACGGCCTGACCCCAGGAGGGGGACCCCAGGGCGGAGAGCAGCGCCGTGACGGGCGGACGCAGGACCACCACGAGTTCGCCGGCGTACAGCGACGGATCCATGCTGTGACCGTCCACGCGCATCAGCGAGAAGCCGAACTGCGTGACGAGCAGCCCGATGAGTAGGCCGAGCAGGACCGCTCGGCCGGCCTTCCAGCCGTTCACTGGTTATTGCGCTTGATGCTCCCAGCCAACTTGGCCACCTTGGCCAGCGGCGAGAGAGGTTCCTGCGGAGCCCTGGACTCCAGACGGTCCGGTGTGGAACTTCTCCCCACCGTTCGCTTGCTTCTGCCGGCTTCCAGAGCGGGTTCCCGGTCCTCCTCCAGGGCCAGCACCTTGCGCCAGCCGCCCACGGCTTCCAGGGTGCGTTCCGCGGCCTTCTCGCCCTCCGCCACGATGGCCTCGAACTCGGAGAACGACTCGATGCGGTACTGCGGCATCTCCATGCGGATCCGCAGGTCGGCCGGGTGGATGGCGGCCCTGATGTCCACCATCATGGCCTGCTGGATGTCCGTGGCGCGGAAGAGCATCTGCACCATGGGCGTGCGGCGCTCCAGCTTGACCGTGGCCACCCAGCGCTCCCACCAGTTGCCCTTGTTCTCGTCGTTGCGGTAGAGCGCCTGCCTGGGAGGCGTGACGTCGGAGGCGATGGTGCGGTTGGCTCCCAGGAGGAGGGCGGCGCTGACGGGCAGGTTGTTGACGATGCCGCCGTCGCCCAGGGTGCGGCCGTCCATGTAGACGGGCTCGAACGCGCCCGGGAAGCCAGCCGAGGCGCGCACGGCCGTGATCAGGTCGCCCTCGGTATGGACGACCTCCTCGCCGGACTCGATGTCGGTTGAGATGACCGCCAGCGGGACCTGCAGCTCCTCGAAGGTGGCGGGAAGGTGCGCCTCGAGCAGCTCGTGCAGGCGGTCGCCCTTCATCAGGCCGGTGCGCAGCGAGAGGTCCACCACGTCGCGCCAGCTGACGGACTCCGCGATCTCCTGGATCTCGTCGGGACCATGCCCGGCCGCGTAGAGCGCGCCGATGATGGCGCCCATGGACGTGCCAGCTATCACGTCGTAACGCGCGCCCCTGCGTTCCATGACGCGCAGGACTCCGATGTGCGCGAAGCCGCGGGCCCCACCACCGGAGAGAACCAAACCGACCGTCAGATGCCGTCCTGGACGCTCCATGCGGGGATGCTAGCACGCGCCCGCGTGAGGTATGCGGGCGCGTGCGGGGGGCGCCGAGCCGTTCCGCCGGGTGAGGCCCGAAGGCTTCAACCGGGCGTGCCCCGGCTCAGTTCTGCTGGCCGTTCTGCTGGCCGCTCGGCGCGCCGTTCGGCACCACGCGGAGCGCCACGGTCACGGTGCGTACCTCGCCGTCGCGCCACACCTCCAGCTCGAGGGTGTCGCCTTCGGAGGCTTCCGCCAGCTGCGCGTGCAGGTCCGCGATCTCGTGGATCTCGGTGCCGTTGGAACTGAGGATGATGTCGCCGCCGGCCGGGTAGGCCACGTCGTCGATGGTGGCCGTGTACGTGCTCGGCTGGAGGCCGGCCTCTTCGGCGGCGCCGCCTTCCTCGACCGCTGCGACCACCATGCCGTGATCGGGCATGCCGAGCACCTCACGGGCCCGTTCCGGGTAAGCGGAGACCGGGTACACCTGCACGCCGATGCGGGGGCGGTTCTCGATGTCGAGCGACAGGGCGTAGGAGCCGACCAGGCCACCGCCGCGCATCATGGGCAGGGCCTCGAGCAGTAGCTCGCTCGGGACGGCGAAGCCGATGCCGATGTTGCCCGCGGCGCCGCCGGCCGTTACGCCCGGAACGATCATGGTGTTGATGCCGATGAGCCTGCCGGCGGAGTCCAGTAGCGGACCGCCCGAGTTGCCCGGGTTGATGGCGGCGTCCGTCTGGATCATGGGGATCTCCACGCGGCCGATGGAGGGCAGTTCACGACCGATGGCCGAGATGATGCCCTGCGAGACGCTCGAGCGGAGCCCGAACGGGTTGCCGATGGCCACGACCTTCTGGCCCACTTCCGCGGTGCTGGAGTCGGCTATCTCAAGCGGCACGGCGGCTTCGGGGATGGTGGCGCCGTTCTCAAGTTCGAGGAGCGCGAGGTCGAAGTCGGGGTTGGCGCCCACCACGCGCACGTCGAACTCCTCGGTGGAGCCGGGGAACACCACGCGGATGGAGGCGCCCTCTCGCAGTTCGACGCCCGCTTCCTCCAGGGCCAACTGGATCACGTGGTAGTTCGTGATTAGTTCGTCAGGGGAGACCACGAAGCCGGAGCCGCTGCTCTGCCGAACCTGCGGGGTCTGGAACTGCTGGCGGAACTGCGGGGGCAGGAAGTCGGGGAAGAGCCTCTCGAGCTCCGCGAACGGGTTGACGCGCGCGCCGCGCACCTCGACGTTGATGGCAACGACGCTGGGCCCACGCTGCTCGATGATCTGCACGGTGTTGCGTTCATCGTCCAGGATCGGTCCCGTGGGCACGGCCTCCGGCGACCCGGGCTGAGCTATGACGGGACCGCCAGGGAACAGGAACACGGCGCTGACCAGACCCAGAAGCAGGCCAGCGAGGACGTAAGTCGAACGGTTTCTGCGCACGGTATTCCTCCTGTTTGGTTGTCTTCTTGTCGTCAGGGGCCAGGAAGAAGCGCGAACGAGCGCACTTCGGCCTCTCTCATAAAGATAGTGAGCCAGCGTGAACTTCCGCGTAACCTGGAATGAATTACGTGAAGATTCAGCGCCAGGGACGCTATGCAGGCGCCCGCGGCGCGTCCAGATGGGTTTTAAGTGGCCTGAGGCTGCGCTCGTCGCACCCGCTGAGGGTGGCCCCCGGGTTTACGGCTCAGGCGCGCGCCCGCTTCTTGCCGGCCCAGTCGAGCAGAAGTACGGCCGCCACGCCTAAGGCGATGAGCAGGGCAAGGCCCCACGGGTTGGGTCCGGCAGAGAGCCAAGGCCAGGCGGGGGTCACGGCGTCCGCCTCGGTGTACGGCCATACCTTGCGCAGGGAGCCCACCACGAAGCCCGTGAGGAGCGCCATCATGGGGTCGTGGTAGCGCTTCAGCAGGTAGCTGAGGAGCCGCGCGATGCTGAGGATGCCGATGACGCCGCCAAGGAACAGGGGCGCGATGACGCCAAGATCCCGCGCCGCGACCGCCGCCAGTGCGACGTCGTACTTGCTGAGCAGGACCAGAACGAACGAGCCCGACAGTCCGGGCAGCACCAATGCGCAGACTGCGATGGCGCCCGCCAGTACGAGGAACCAGGCGCCGGACGGCGTCTCGGTCGGCGCGAGCCCCACCAGCAGGAAGGCCCCCACGGCCCCGACCGCCACGAACCCGACCTCACGGGCCCGCCAGCGTTTCACCAGCCCACCGGCGACGACGGCCGATGCCAGCACGAGCCCGAAGAAGAAGGCTGCCACGTGCAGCGGGAAGTTGGCGAGGAGGTGGGTGGCCAGGGGTGCCAGCAGCAGGATGGCGGTGACCATGCCCGCCCCGAGCGTCAGGAGGAACGGTCCGTGTGCCAGACGGTAGGCCTCGCGCAGGCGCCCGCCC
>CAZPWN010000020.1:17262-23570 GCA_964590475.1 uncultured bacterium
GGTGCCTACGACGGGTACCTGCGGTACCCTGGAACCCAAGGAGTTGCACCTGTCGTGACGGATCCGTACGTGCATGAACGACTGACTTCCACCCTGGCCGAAGCGGGTCTCACCCCCGAGGCGCTGGAGGAACTGGCCTCGCAGCTGCTCTGGCGGATCGGCCGCACCGAGGCCGAGGGGCACGTGATAGTGCGCGTGGGCCTGGCCTCCAGCGCCGAGCAGTTCCAGATCCTGCCGCGCCTGCGCGGCGCGTCCGACGCGGAAGTAGAGGAGGCGGTGCGGGAGGGCACGCTGCGGCTCGAGTGGGTGGGTCCGCGGCTACGAGCCGGAGAGCGGTGAAGCTGACGGAGAGCCTGCAGTTCGGGTTCTCGTCCCAGTTGGGCGAGGCCGCGGCCCTCGAGTTCGTGAGGGACGTGCAGCGCTCTCTGGCCAGCTCCTACCTGCTGGAGGACCTGCAGGTCCGGGCGGGCGAGCCTGCGCTGGTGAGCGCCAACCTACCCGTGAACACGCCGCTCTTCGGCCGCCGCGAACTGCCCTTCGTGAGCGAACTGCACCTCACCCCGGACGGAGCCGCCCTGGTTCCCGTGGCCACCCAGGCCGAGGGCCGCGGTTGGGCCGCGGTCGGCGGCGTGGCGCGGGTGGCGCCGGAAGGCGCCGGTAGCCGCATAGAGTACGCGCTCGACCTCACCATCTTCCTGGACGTGCCGGAGGCGGAGCGGTGGGGCACGCGTGCCCTGACGAAGATGATCGAGATGACCGCCAGCTCCGTGCTGCGGCAGTTGTCCGAACGCCTGCGCAGCGCGGTGGAGCAGGCGGCCCGTCCCGCGGCTTGAGGGTCGCTGGCGCACGGCCCCGCGTAAGCCTACGGACCCTACTTGCCCACGCAGAAGCTGGCGAAGATGGAGGCGAGCGTCTCGTCGGTCACGTCGCGCCGGCCGGTCATCTCAGCCAGCGCGCCCAGGGCGTCCTGCAGCTCCAGGGCCACCAGGTCGAGGTCGCCCGCCTGCGCCAGGCCCTCCGCCGCCTCCAGATGCCCTCTCACGCTCTCCAGTGCGGCCACGTGGCGTTCGTGCGTGATCCACAGCTCCGTGCCCGCCGCGTCGCCCACCAGTTTCTCGGTTATGGCTTCCTGCAGCCGGGCCAGCCCTTCACCCGTGAGGGCCGACAGCTCGAGGGAGCGCGCTCCGTTGGCCAGCGGCAGGTCAGCCACGTCGAACGCCGCCGGCATGTCGCGCTTGTTGATCACCACCAGCGTCCGGTCGCCCCCCGCCGCGCGGAGCAGCTCCTCGTCCTGCTGCGTCAGGGGCTCGGAACCGTCGATCAGCAGCACACGCAGGTCGGCGTGTTCTCCGATGCGGCGGGCCTGCTCCACGCCGCTCGCTTCGATGGCGTCGCTCGACTCCCTTAGGCCCGCCGTGTCGATGACCGTGACGGGGATGCCGCCGATCACGAGCGGCGCCTCCAAGTAGTCGCGCGTGGTGCCCGGCGTGTCGCTGACGATGGAACGCTGGTAGCCCAGCAGCGCGTTGAGCAGGCTCGACTTGCCCGCGTTGGGCCGGCCCAGCAGCGCCAGGCGCGCTCCCTGGCGGCTGAGTCGGCCGGCGTCCGCGGTACCCAGCAGGGCGGTCACCTCCTCGAGGGCCTCCCTCAGGGGCGTCCCTAGCTCCGCCTCGGGCACCCCCTCGTCCGGGTAGTCGAAACTGGCCTGCACCGCCGCGTACGCCCCGGTCAGGTGGGTCTGGATGGTGTTGAGCCGCTCCGTCAGCGCGCCGCTGAGGCCCAGCGCGGCGTTACGGCGCGCGCCGTCGGACTGGGCGTTCACCATGTCGAGCACGCTCTCGGCCTGCACGAGGTCGATACGGCCGTTGAGGTAGGCGCGCAGGGTGAACTCGCCGGGCCCAGCTAGGCGCGCCCCGTGCTGCACACAGAGGTCCAGCGTGGAGCGGAGCACGGCCGGCCCGCCATGCGTCTGGAGTTCCACCACGTCCTGCGCCGTGTAGGAGTGGGGCGCCTTGAAGGTGAGCATGAGCGCCTCGTCTACGACCTTGGTGGCGCGCCCGCTGCCGCTGCCACTGTTCCGGGCGTCGATCACCTTGCCGTACACGACCCGCCCAGCTGGCCGGCTGCTGGGGGCGCCGCCTCGGAAGGGGGAGAAGAGCCTGTCGGCCACCGCGTACGCTTCGGGGCCGGAGAGCCGTATCACGCCGACGGCGCCTACCCCGGGTGCGCTGGCGATGGCCACGATGGTGTCGTCGAGTGGCGGAAGAGAAGTCACTACCCAATGCTGGCACGGCGTGACGGCGTCCGCGGCGTGCACGGCTACCACGGCGCCTGGTTACCAGGGAGCGACCACCGGGCGGAGGCGCCAGCGGCGCCTTCCCGGTAGAATCGGGCGACGCACTTACGGAGGAGTAATGGATCTCATCGTCGCCCTGCAGAGCGCTGCCTCGCCCACCCTGGACCGGTTCATGATGTTCGTCACTAACTTCGGGGCCGAGCAGGTTTACGTGGCGCTTCTCGTCATAGCCTTCGTGGGGCTCAGCGCCAAGAACGGGCGCCGCCTCGCCATCTACTTCCTGGCGGGGGTGTACCTGATGGAGCTGCTCAAGTTGCTCTTCGATGCGCCGCGCCCCTTCGACCTGGACCCCAGCGTGCTGCGCAGCAGCGCCGCTGAGGACACGGCCGCGGGCGCCTCGTTCCCCTCAGGGCACGCGCTCTCGGCCATGCTGCTGTGGGGCCTGGCCGCCAGCTACGTGCGCCGCACCTGGTTCACGGTGGTGGCTGCGCTGATCGTCGGGCTGGTGGCGGTGTCGCGCATCTACCTCGGCGTGCACTTCCCGATCGACGTGGTGGCCGGCCTGGCGCTCGGCCTCCTCTTCGTGTTCGCGGGCCGCATGATCGACCGGCTCGATTGGGAGCCCGGCCTCCCGGCGCTGATCACCCTCGGCCTCTTCGTGCCCTTCGTGCTGCACCTGCTGCTGCCTACCGCGGGTTCGGGGCTGTACATGGGCGGCCTGGCCGCCTTCGTCCTAGGGCCGGAACTGGTGCGGCACAACACCGATGGGCCGCTGGGCAAGCGGATAGTGCTGGTGATCATCGGCCTGGCCCTGGTGTTCGCAGCCCTGATGGGCAGCTCGGCCGCCATACCCGACGCGGTACGGCACAGCGCGGTGGGATCCTTCGTCCGCTACCTGCTCGTGGCGGCGGTAGGAACGGTGCTCGTGCCCCTCATCGGCAAGTGGCTGAACCTGGTGCCGGCGGCGGGCGGGGTTCGACCAGCCGCGCCGCTGACCGCCCGCACGCGGTGACCGAGACTCGCGAACCGCGCAGGCGGGTGCGCCTCAGGCTCGAGTTCGACGGCACGGAGTTCCTAGGCTGGCAGCGGCAGGCGGGCGGCGAGCGCACGGTGCAGGGCGTCATCGAGCGGGCCTTCGCTCAGCTGCCCGGGCACCACGGAACGGTGATGGCGGCCGGCCGCACCGATGCCGGTGTCCACGCGCTGGCCATGGTGGCGCACGTAGACACCACGTCCGCCATCCCGGACGAGAAGCTGCGGCTGGCGCTCAACGCCCACCTGCCACGCGACGTGGCGATGGTGGAGGTGAACACGGTGGCGAGCGACTTCGAGGCGCAGTTCCACTGCCTCTACCGGCGTTACCTCTACCGCATGCGCGTCGTGCGCGACGATCCCCGCGGCCTGGCCATCAACCGTCACCGGGTGCTGCCGATCTTCCGCCATTTGGATCTTGCCGCCATGCAGGACGCCACCAGGCACCTGCTGGGGCGCCACGACTTCGCCACCTTCGCCACCCAGGAGTCGCGCACCACCGTGCGCACGGTTCACCTCTGCGACCTGCGGAGCGAGGGGGGCGAACTCAGGCTACACATCGCCGGCGACGGCTTCCTCAGGAACATGGTCCGCACGGTAGTTGGCACCTTGCTGTGGGTCGGCAAGGGCAAGCTCGTACCGGACGACATACCAGGCCTCATCGCCGCGCGCGACCGCACCAAGGCCGGTCACAACGTGGGGCCACAGGGGCTCTACTTCGTGGAGGCCGGTTACGAGCCGTGGGACCCGGAGGCGTCCGAGCGCGCCGTGGCCAGCCTGGTGGTCTGAAGAGGCGTCGCCCCAGAGGCAGGAATCTTACGTGTGAGGCCGCCTCACGTATGCACGTATACTCATGCTCATGGCGATGATGGTGCGACCACCGCTGGAGGCGGACCTGACCGCGTTGACCGAGATCGACTCCTCGTACGCGAAACTGCATGGGCTGGAGCCACTGCTCAGCGAGGGCGCGCTCCGCTTCTTCGGCCGCACGGAGCACTCCTTCGTGGCGCACCCGGGCCAAGGCGCAGGAGCCGTGGGCTTCGTCATGGCTCAAGCCATCTGGTCGGGGGAGAGGCCTCAGGTGCTCGTGGCCCGCATAGCCACGGACGGTACGCCCGGCGCCGCAGGGGCCCTGGTGAAGGCGCTGGTCAAGAGCGCCTACGACTCCGGCGTGTACGACCTGCTGTGCCGCGTTCCTCAGGACGACGACTCCCTGCGCGCGCTCCTGAAGCACGAGTCGTTCTTCGAGGACCCGCAGGTGGCTTACGTCCGGATCCTCGGCTCCCGCGGCGCGGCGCTGACCGAGCGGGCGGCAGGGGTGAGCGAACGTGGATAGCGCCCGAGCCCTCATGCGCGTCCGCGGCATGGACACCGAGGAAGCCCGTCAGCAGGTGGCCGCAACGCTGCGCGCCGTTGCCGGCGTGATCGACGTCCAGCGCGCCGACACCCAGCAGATGAGCGTGACCTACGATCCGACGGAGGTCACCGTGATGGACCTCATCCGCGCCCTCAGGCGCATCGGCTTCCTCGCCGGCATGGAGTGAGCCGCGGCTGAGCAGCTGCCTCGCCCTTCTTCCTGACTCACGAACCCCCGAGATGAGAGAGCGCCTAGTGCGTTCTGGGTTCCTGGTTAATGTTGCTGCCAGCCGCCCTTCATCTTGTGGGTGCACTATCTAGGTGTCCGATCCCGCGGGCGCCGGGCACCGCGCTCCCTCGCCGTTCGGGCCAGGGCAGCAGGGCGCAAGGCAACCGCCTCCTAGTCAGGAACGGAGACGATCATGCTGTTCACCATCGCTGCGATCATCGGCATACTCTGGTTGTTGGGGCTCATCGCCCAGGTCACCTTCGGCGGCCTCATCCACGTTCTGTTGGCAGTGGCCGTCATCCTGGTGCTCGTAAGGCTCTTCAGGCGCACCGGACCGGTCTGATGAAATGATCCGAGCCTAGGTTCGGACCCAAGTAGAGTGAAAGCCATGAAGCCGTCGGACCGCTTGGTCCGGCGGCTTCCCTTTGCGCCGGGTACAATGCTCTCCTGGAACCATCACGGGTACCGTTACGACACTCGCCGCGGGCACTGCCTTACGGCGTCTGGAGGGCAAGCCAGTATGGATGATGACAGCAAGCGCACGAACGGAGGAGCCACCACTGGCGACGCTCCCGAGCAGCAGGAGAAGGCCAGCGGCCACGGGTCGCAGGTGAACGGCGCGGCTTCCACGGCGGAGGACGCGGCGGGCGACGTTTCTTCCGAGAACGCAACCACCGACGCCTCGAAGAAGCGCTCGCAACCGTTCGGATCGCGGCTATCTTTCGGTCAGAAGCAGAAGTCGGAGCCGAAGGCGCGCACCGTGGACGAGGTCCGCGTGGCCGACGGTGCTCTGGCCAGCATCATCGGACTCGCGGCCCATGAGGTGCCCGGTGTGGTCGGCATGGCGCCGGCCAGCATCACCGAGGGCATAAGGCGCATCCTGGGCGCCAGGCAGGTGGATGAGGGCGTGGTCATCGAGCACCCGCAGGGCGCTCACCGGGCCGACGTCGATCTGCACGTGGTCGTGGCCTACGGCGTCAACATCCCCGTGGTGGCGGAATCCATCAGAGAGAGAGTGCGCTACGCGTCGCAGTCCCTGGCGGGCATCACTCTGGACGAGGTTCGTGTGCACGTAGCGGGTATCAGCCGTGGCTAGAAGCGTGAACAGCAGTACGTGGGGGCCGGTCGACCTGGCCAAGGCCTTCACCTTCGCCACCGACTGGCTGGGCGTGTACGTGGAGGAGACCAACGCCCTCAACGTCTACCCCGTACCGGATGGCGATACCGGCACCAACATGCACCTCACCATGCAGTCCGTACGGCGGCAGCTCTCGGAGTCGGCGCCGTCGGACATGGAGGGCGTGGCGCGGGCCCTCAGCTACGGCTCGCTCCTCGGGGCGCGCGGCAACTCGGGCGTGATCCTCTCGCAGATACTGAAGGGCTTCGCCGAGTCCA